>PMBY01000464.1 GCA_003153875.1 Myxococcales bacterium
AAGATGCCCGCCACCTGGACCAGCTCACCCCTGGTTTGGAGCGAGGCGCACAAACACGTCCAGTTCACCGGCGCCATCATCAACCTGCCAGCGGTACTGATCACCCTGTTCGTCACCGCCATCCTGGTGGTGGGCATCAAGGAGTCGGCCCGGTTCAATTCGGTGATCGTGATCATCAAGGTTGCGGTGGTTCTGCTCTTCATCGCCGCCGCTGCGCCCTTCATTCGCACGGAGAACTGGCACCCGTTCATCCCGAACAATACCGGCGCCTTCGGCCACTATGGCATCTCCGGCATTCTGCAGGGCGCGACCATGGTCTTCTTCGCGTATATCGGGTTCGACGCCGTGTCCACCGCCGCGCAGGAGACACGCAACCCGCGGCGCGATCTGCCCATCGGCATCCTGGGCTCGCTCGCCATCTGCACGGTGCTCTACATCACCGTGTCGCTCATCCTGACCGGGGTGGTTTCATACACCAAGCTCTCAGTGCCCCACCCCATGGCCGTGGGCATTGCGGCCACAGGCGTGCACTGGCTAGAAACCGTGGTGGAGATCGGCGCCATTGCCGGGCTGTCATCGGTCATGATCGTCATGCTGCTGGGCCAGCCGCGCATCTTCTTTTCCATGGCGGTCGACGGCCTCTTGCCGCCGGTTGCAGCCAAGGTCCACCCGCGCTTCGGCACGCCCCACATCACCACCATCACTACCGGCCTGGCCTGCGCCGTGGCAGGCGGCCTTCTGCCCATCGACATCCTGGGCGAGCTGACCAGCATCGGCACTCTGTTTGCGTTCGTGCTGGTCAGCCTGGGCGTGATGATCCTGCGCATCAAGCGTCCCGACATCCCGCGTTCCTTCAAGGTGCCAGGCGGGGCATTCGTCATCCCGATTCTGGGCGCCGTTTTTTCCGGGGGCCTGATGTACACCGCCACCACCCACACTCTCATCCGGCTCTTCGCCTGGATGGCCATCGGCCTAGTCATCTACTTCTTCTATGGCCGCAAGCACTCCAAACTGCGGAGGGGTTAGCCGCCTCGGGGCCGGTAACAGATCTCGGGCAAACTACATCCCTCTACCCGAGATTCGCTGGCGCAGGCGCACCCTACCTTGCTAGAGCTTTTCGCTCGCGCACCCGAAAGCGACTCATGACTGGCAAGAAAGCCCTGCAACTCATTTGCGTGTTTGCTGCCCTTGGCGCCCTCTGTTGGCTTCTGTCCCGGATTGGATGGCAGACCATCTCAGTTGCCGTCGGACAAATCGGCTGGTTGATCGGCAGCGTGCTCTTCTTGCTGGCCCTGGCGGAAAACGTTCTCGATGGACTCGCTCTGCGAGTGATCATGGGCCCTTCCCTGAAGGTGACCCGGGCGCTGACCGTCAACGCCGCGGGATCCATGCTGAACCTGCTCTTGCCCTGGGAATCAGGGGAAGTGCTCAAGGGCACGCTGCTCAAGGGGCCCTTCGGCACGCCTCGTTCGGTTTCCAGCACCATCATTTGGAACTACATCTTCAAGATCTCGCGGCCAGCTCTTTCGCTCCTGACCGCCCTCTTGGCTGCCCTCCTGTGCCACCAAGTGAGCGGTAAGATCCTCGCCTTGGTGGTGCTGGCCAATGTCTTGGCCTTCGCGCCCTACTTCGTCCTGCGCTTCATCATCCGTTTTGGGGCGGCCGAAAGACTAATGAGACTCATGCGCAAGCTTCCCTACCTGCGGCGATCTCCGGGACACTGGGTGGACATCGCCCGCAACATTGATGGTGAGGTGCGGGGTTTTTGGCGCCAGCGCCCCCTGGCCTACATCCAGGTGTTCGTGCTGCAGTTCCTGGCGCGTACCACCGGATGGCTGAACATCTTTCTGGGGTTTCGCGCGGTGGGGGTTCCCATGAGCGTCGCGGATGCCACGTTGATGTACGCCACCATGAACGTGGCCGAATATCTTATCGCCATCTTGCCCGCGCGGGTCGGGGTTTCCGAGGGCACGGCATTCTTCGTGTGCAAGCTCTACGGCTTCAACGCGCCCATCGGCCTTGTGGTGTACGCATTCTTGCGCATGCGCAACATCATAGTCTATGGCCTGCTCACACCCTTCGCCTTCCTCGGACAAACGGGCAAGGGAAAACCTGAACCCACCATCGCCGCAGGTGCCGGCGGACCCTGACGCGCCGACGCGGACGTCGGCGGCCTCTCGCCGACGGGGAGGGGTGCGGCTCTGCCCTCTCCTGGCTCCCCGCCGACACCTTGAAAGGCGTGGTCTCGCAAACCTGACCGCACTTCTGACGGGCGGAACTAGATTCCGCTCGGGAACGCCGCCTGCACGGCCAGTTTGGCGAAGAGATGGAAATCCTTCATGGCCCGCAAGTCATCGTCGTTCTTGGGCACAGCCTTGGCAATGGTGCCGTTGTTGCTCCAATGAATGGCGTAGGTCGTCTCGCCCACCAATCGGCGTTCGACTCCTTCGATCGTCCGGGGCGAACGCTTGTGGAAATACTGATAGGTCATGGTGGGGCCAAGTGGCGAAAAGCAGGACGGCGGCAGCACGACCACATCGGAATACTGCTTTTCCGCAACCAGATCCTGAAGCGTATCCGGTCCGAGAAGAGGATAGCGTTTGGGACGATCCGGATACCGCTCCGCCATGCGCAGGAGCACATCCCAGGTCAAGGGGTGGCGGGGACGAAATCCCATGGTGGCATTGTGAATCGCGCGCGTGTAGAGCGGCGCCAAGAGCTGAAAAAGCCCCACGCCCCACGACACGCGGGAACAGAGATCGCGAAGCACGGTCAGGGGAGCCGTGCGCAAATAGCGCCAGCGCGAGTTCCTCTTGTAGGTCTTGCTATCCACCAGGATATGCTCCTCCGCCACGAATCCCCCCGACCCCAGCAGGGGCGAAAAGGGACGGAGCGCGAGGGTGTCGGTGTCCAGGTAGACCCCGCCGTGCAGGTACAAGTACAGCGTCCGCAACATGTCGGACACCGACCCGTAGAAATTCCGCTGCTTAAGAAAGTCGTTTGCCGCCAGGAGCTCTTTCGCACACGGCAAGCGCGCCTCCTCCAGCCAGCCCGGCAGGTCGATGGTGACCGGGCGCAGACAGGCGACCTCGCGGCGGAGACGCTCGAAATTCTCCACGCCATCGAGAGCCGCCACCCGCAGCAGATGAATCTCGTTGGGGCGCGCCCGGTTCGCCACCGCCTTGATCGCCAGGTACGCGGTGTAGGGAAAGAACTTGTCGTCCCAGACAAAGATGAAGCGATTGGGAATCGCGTGGGTCAACAGCGGCAGGCTCTCCTGATTCACATAATTGCTCGATGACGCGTTCAAGACGCGCATGGCCCAGGTGTCGGTTTCTCTGCTCCCGCGTTCTCGTTCCTCGCCGCAAACACGCGCGTGATTTCCTGTGCGAGCCGGTTTCGATCCACGCAGCTAGTGTACCTTAAGATCTCCCGTCACGGTTGTGACTCGCCAAGAAGTCATCCACCGGCATCTGTCCTGATGGCGACGACAGCAGCTCGCGTGCCTCGCGACGCACACGAGCCGCGGCGCGTTGTACCGAAGCGCGAGCGTCTGATGGCACCACGCACGTTCGGAATTCCGGCCGGTCGCTACCCTTTACCAGGCGGGATTCGCACCCGCAGAGCTCCTTCAAACGGTTTCCGCTATCGCTTCCTCCTTTCCCAGGCTTTGCCTGGCGCAAGACTGACTCTGGCTAATTTCCGCCTAGTTCGCTCGTTTCACCAGAGATCACGCGGTGGACCTGGCCCGCGGCGTCGCGTATCAGCAGGGCGCCGCTGTCGTCGATGTCAGTCGCGATCCCCTCGACCTTGGCCCCATCGCAATCGATGCAGCACACCCGGCCGAGATCGGCATGGCGACGCCACTCCTGCAGGCCCGATGCGGGGCCACGAGCCAAAAAATCATCGTAGAGGGGCTCGAACGCGGCCAAGAAATCGACGAGCAACTGGGCGCGGTCACAGGCGCGCCCGAGCGCCATGCGCAGCGATGTCGCGCGTTCGGCGAGGTCGGGCGGAAATTCCAGGCCGTTCACATTCAGGCCAACGCCCAGCACGATGTGGCGAACGCGTTCACCGTCGCTCGCCATCTCGGTCAGGATGCCGGCTGCCTTGCGAAGCCCACCCGCCCCAGAAACCAGCAGATCGTTGGGCCAGCGCAGGCGCGGTGTCGTCCCGGCCTCGGCCACCGTGTGGGCCAGCGCCGCGCCGGCCAGCAGGGTCAGCGGCGTGGCATGGCGCGCAGGTAGGGCGGGGCGCAGCAGCAGGGAGAGGTACAGATTCTGTCCCGACGGCGAGTGCCACGAGCGTCCCAGTCGCCCGCGGCCGGCGGTCTGGCTGTCGGCCACGACCAGGAGGCCTTCGGCCGCTCCTGCAGCCGCGCGACCGCGAACCACATCGTTGGTCGAAGCGCAGACAGCGAGGAACTCGTAGGCTCGTCCCAGTCGTCGGGTTCGCAGGAGCGGCAGCAGAGACCCCGGCGCAAGCTCGCTTTCGGCTGAGACACTATGGCTCACGCCGTGTGCTCCGCGGGAGCCTCCAGGTCCAAAGCCAAGTCAACCGCGGGCGCGGAGTGGGTGAGCGCGCCCACGGAAACCAAATCCACGCCCAGCCGGGCAAGCTCAGGTATGCGTGCCAGGGTGACACCGCCCGAGACTTCCACCAGCGGTCGAGGCTTGACTGCGCGGATCCGGACCATGGCCTTCCCCAGATCCGTCTCCGTGAAATTGTCGAGCAGAACGATGGCCACGCCCGCGGCCAGGGCTTCGTCGAGCTGGGCCAGGGTGTCCACCTCGACTTCGATGTTCAGGCTGTGAGGCACCCGGCCCTTGGCCCGGCGGACAGCCTCGCTGACCGATCCGGCGAGCGCCACGTGGTTGTCCTTGATGAGAACGCCCGAGCCGAGATCGAAACGGTGGTTGCTGCCCCCGCCCATGCGCACGGCGTATTTTTCCAACAGGCGAAACCCCGGAGTGGTCTTGCGCGTGTCGGTGATGCGCAGGCTGGTGCCTTGGGCTGCGGCCACAAAGGCTCGCGTCAGCGTGGCAACTCCGGAGAGCCTCTGCAGGAAATTGAGCGCCGTCCGCTCACCCGACAGCAAGGCTGCGGCCGCGCCCCGATAGGTCGCGACGCGCGCTCCAGGTTGGGCCTCTGCGCCGTCGTCGATCTGGGTCTCGACCGCGATCGACGGGTTGAGGTGGTGGAAGACCGCGGCGGCAACGTCCAGTCCCGCCACGGTCAGGCGCTGGCGAGCCACGAGATGGGCTGTGGCCGAGGCTTCCGGTCGGACCAGGGCCTGCGTGGTTGCATCCCCTCGTCCCAGGTCTTCCTCGATCGCGAGTTCAATGAGCCGCGTCACGGCGGGCGTAAGAATAGGGGAATGTGACATGGGAGCAGAATAGCTCGGCGGTCCGCTGGTTGACTACTCTGCCCTGCACGCGGTAGGTAAGCCAGCCATGCGGGTCACTGCCGGCGCTGACCGCGGGCGCAAATTACGTGCGCCACGTGGAGCCACGACAAGGCCCACGGGAGCGAAGGTGCGCGAGGCCATCTTCAACATCCTGGGGCCGCCACCTCCATACCCGATTCTGGACCTGTTCGCTGGAACCGGATCTCTTGGGATCGAGGCTCTCTCCCGTGGAGCGGTGGCGGCTGACTTCGTGGAACGCGATGCGCGCGCCCTGGGAGCCCTGCATAGGAATCTGCGCGAGCTTGGGTTTTCCGGACGGGCTCGTGTCATCGGCGCGAGTGTGCTGCACGCTCTGCAACGCATGGCTGGCGCGGCCGAGGGCAGGGTCTTTGGTTGGGTCTTCGTGGATCCGCCCTACGCGTCCAATGAAGCGGATCCGGTCTTGTCGCTGCTCGCCGGCAGCGACCTTTTGGCGGAGGGTGCCGTGATCATCGTCGAGCATGGGCGGCGTCATCTGCCGGCCGAGGTTTTCGGCACTCTGGTCATGACCGACCGGCGCTTCTATGGTGACACCGGGGTTTCTTTCTACCGGCCTCAGCGAGGACTGGCCTAGATGTCGCAGCGCCGGTCGATTGCCATCTACCCCGGGACGTTCGATCCCATAACCAATGGCCACGCGGACATCGTGCGCCGTGGACTCAAGCTCTTCGACCAGGTGGTCGTGGCACTGGCCGACAACCTGCGCAAGCAGCCGCTCTTTTCGCTGAAGGAGCGCAAGCGCATGATCCTGGAGACATTGAGGGATGATGCGCGGGTGGAGGTCGATTCGTTCAACGGACTGCTCGTCGACTACGTGCGACGCCGTGGCGCCAGGTTCGTCATCCGCGGGCTACGAGCCGTGGCCGACTTCGAGTATGAGTTCCAGTTCGCCCATATGAACCGGCAACTCGCGCCTGAGGTGGAAACCATCTTCTTGATGACCAACGAGGACAACTTCTTCGTATCCTCGTCTTTGGTACGTGAGGTGGCGGCGATGGGCGGGGCCATCGGGCGGGTGGTACCGCCCGTGGTTCTCTCTGCATTAAAGAAAAAGTTCAACAAGCTAAGGTAACACGTTGATTAAGTTGGCAAAACGGCTGTCCGTTGTTGAGCCATCAATGACCATGAAGGTGACGGCAAAGGCGGCGGAGCTGCGGGGACAGGGGGTGGACGTGGTGAGCTTTGGCGCGGGCGAGCCGGACTTCGATACGCCCGCTCACATCAAGGAAGCCGCCAAGAGGGCGCTCGATGCCGGGGCCACCAAATACACCGCAGTGGAAGGGACACCTCAACTGCGCAAGGCCGCGGCGGTTTGGCTGGGCAAGGCCCATGGTTTCGAGATCAACCCCAAAGAGGTCATGGTCAGCGCGGGCGCCAAGCAGTCCCTGTTCAACGCCTTCCATGTGCTGCTGGACGAAGGCGACGAGATCATCATCCCAGCGCCCTACTGGGTGAGCTACGCCGAGATCGCCAAGTTGGCCGGCGCCAAGCCGGTGCCGGTGGTGTCCCGGCCGGAAGACGACTTCGTCGTCAACCCCGAGGCCGTGGCCCGCGCGATCACGCCGCGTACGCGCATCATCCTGATCGTTTCGCCCAGCAACCCCACCGGTGCGGTCTATGACGAGAAGACTCTGCGCGCCCTGGCCGACCTGGCGGTGGGGCACGACATCTGGCTGCTCACCGACGACATCTACCGCTGTCTTTGCTACGGCGATGCTCGCTTCGTGCAGCCGGCCACCTTCAGCCCCGAGGTGCGCAAGCGCACCATCATCGTGGACGGGGTTTCCAAGGCCTTCGCCATGACTGGGTGGCGTATCGGTTTCTGTGTGGCGCCTCTGCCGGTGATCGAGGGCATGTCGACCCTGCAAGGGCAATCCACGACCAACGCGGCTGCGGTCAGCCAGGCGGCAGCCGTGGCAGCCTTGGAAGGGCCGACCGACGAGCTGGAGCGCATGCGGCTGGAATTCGACAAGCGGCGCCAGTACATGGTGAAGACCCTGCGGGCCATGCCAGGGGTCAAATGCGTCGAGCCCAAAGGCGCTTTCTATGCCTTCCCCGACATGAACGCGTTCCTGGACCGGCGCACGCCCGGGGGCAAGGTCATCGACGGCGATCCGGCCCTGTGCGAGTATTTCATCGAGGAGGCCAAGGTGGCGGTCGTTCCAGGATCAGCCTTCTATGCTCCGGGCTACGTGCGCCTGTCGTACGCCACCTCGCAGGCCAATATCGAGAAGGGCCTCGGCCGCATTGGCGAGGCCCTAGCCAAGCTGAAGTAAGCCTTTTTCACCACGGAGGTCACAGCTGACAAGAAGGGAAAGGGTCTGGTCCGAACCCCTTCCCTCTCTTCCGATCTCCGTGCTCTCCGTGCTCTCTGTGAGAACCAGCTAACTAGGAAACGGCGCCTTCCAAGGCGGCCAGCGTGCCCGCGTCGGCGTCCAGCTCGACGCGCGTTCCATAAGGCAAGGCGCGGTTGCGCCGGCCGTGGCCGACGGGTGCACCCAGGACCACGGGAATGCGCAGGCGGCCCAGCCGTTCGCGCAGCACCTCGCTGGCCGTGGGAGACGCCAGTTTGGATCCCTCGGGGTCGTCGCAATCGCGAAACTCGCCGGTCACCAGCCCGGCCGCTGTCTCAAGCACGCCGGCCAGCTCCAGTTGGGTGAGCAGGCGATCGATCCGGTAGGGGCGCTCGCCCACATCCTCGAAGAACAGGATCGCGCCGCGAAGGTCGGGCAGATAGGGCGTCCCCAGCATGCGCGAGAACACCTCGAGGTTGCCGCCCAGAAGTGGTCCCTGCGCGTGGCCGTTGACCAAGGCCTCCAGTCCTGAAAGCAGCAAACGCGCATCCGGCTGTTCCAGCGCCGCGAAGAGGGCGTCGTGATCCTCGCTGGCCAGGCGCCCGAGCTGCGTGACCACCGGCCCGTGAATCGAGGCCAGGCCCGCCCGCGCCGCCTGCGCCAACAGCAAGGTTCCGTCGGAGAATCCCACGATGGGTTTGGCTGCTCCCCGCAGCAGGTCCGGACCCAGCGCAGCCAGGATGCGCAGCAGCCCGTAGCCGCCCCGGCCCATGATCACCGCGCGCGCGTCCGGATCGCGCAGCGCTGCCCGCAACTCGGCCAAGCGAACCTGGTCGGGCCCGGCGGTGAACCCGGTGGCGCGAAACAAGGAAACCGGGTCGTAGCGAAGCTGGTAGCGGGCCGACAGCAGCGCCGCGCCCTGGGCAAAATCCTCGGGCGGAATGGGCCCCGAGGGCGCCACCACGCGCACCACATCACCAGGTCGCAGATGCGGAGGCCTGAGCACGGCTAGCGGCGCCGTTTGGTGCGACGTCGTCCGTTCGCACCTTGTACGGGCCGTGCCGGCGGAAGATCGCCCTTGGCCGGTACTGCCGCATCCCGGGAGGCCGGCGACTCGCCCGACGGCTCGGCGGAGCCGGAGAATTCTCCGGACTCTCCTCCTACCGCCCCTTGCAATGCGCCGGTCAGACTGGAGGCGACAGCCATGGGAACCGCTTCGGGAACAGCGCCGCTGTCATTCGATCCCGCAGGCGTAGCCGACTCGGCCGAGACGGCCGCGCTCGCCGCGGGCTGCTCATCTTTCGCGATAGGCGCCTGGTCGGCAGCCTGCTCCTCGGATGGGGCCGGTTGAGAAGCCACCTCGACAGCCTCGAACGCCAACTGGACGGCTGGCGTCCGCGCGGGCTCTTCGGTCGCAGCCGGACTTTCAGGTGCCGATGCGGCGGCGGCCGGCACAGGTGCGGCTTGGGCCGGCTCGACCGAGGCCGCCGTCGCGACGACAGCGGGTGTGGCCGCCGCGGACGGCGTGCTGGCCGTCTTGGCCGCGGGCGGCGGCGGGATCCACATGGCCGCCCCGGCGTCGTCTGGCCGGACCGGGCGCACCTGCATTCCACTTCCCGCCCCGTCGGCAGATTCCACCACATGCAAGACCCGCACAGAAACCAGCGAGTCTGCCGAGCGCACATCCAGTGGCGTGCCCACGGGAAGCGGATCCTTCATGACGACGAAGAACTCGCCTCCCTCGCCCTCCCGCACTTCATCGGCACGAGTTATCACAACGCCTGCGTAACAGATTTCAACTGGCGCTTGCATGACGACGCGAGTCTACAGGGATGNNGCTGAGATTGGCCAGGCCGAGGCGCGCTACTTGTGCTTCTCGCCCGCCCCCTGAGCGGCACCCATCATCTGCTGCAGGTCGAAGGGTTTGGCCGGCTTGGTGACAGTGGGCTTGGCGCCCGCGCCGGTGGCGGCCAGTTCCATGGAAAATTGCGGGCTGCGGGGCAACTTGGTTTTTCCCGTCGGGGGCTCAGGCGTGGCCACCACCTTGACCAGGCCGAGCGGCAGAACCTCCTGGTTGACCCAGACGTCGACGGTGCCCGCCGGCGTGTGGTCACGAAAGTGGGTGGTCTTCATGGTTCCCGCCGGCACCTTGATGGTTTCCTTGCCCACCAGGGTCTTGGGGTCGGGCTTCTGGAACTTCTGTGCCGGCGCGTCCGGCGGCCCCGCCATGGGATCGCCGTCGTCAATCTGCATAGCCATCTCCTTGACCGGGTTGGCCATGCCGACGGGGTCCGGCTCAAGAACTAGCTTGAGCGTGACCTTGTCGCCCATCCGAGCAAACACTCCGCCCCGCATCGTCGCCTCAAGCGTGACGGAGCTGGCGTTGCGAGCCACCAAGGCCCAGCGTGACTTCATCTTGTTCTCGCCGAACGTCATGCCGTATTCCGCCCAACTGCCGACCACAGCGGTTTTCAGGTCGACAACCAAAGGCAGGGACTGCGGAGCGCCAATGGGTTGGGCCGCGGCTGCGGCGGGGAACAGAACCAGGGCCAGGGCAACGATGCGTTTCATGAAGTCTCTTTCTGCGGCCACGTGAGACAGCCGATTTTTCGAGTTCTCTAGCGCGATCTCGAGATAAACGCGACTAGGAAAATGCGAGTTCCGCACTTTCGCTTCCGCTTTCCAATTTCATGCCGAGCGCGCGCAGTGCCCTAAGACTTGCGCAGGACGAAGTCCCGGTGGTACACCGCAGCCATGGACGTGAGATGCGTGGCCTTTCTCTTGTCAGTTGCTGCGGCGCTGAGCTGTGGCACATCCGGATCACCGACACCAGCCGAGTCCGGAAGACCGGGCCGCGGCTCTCTGGATAGGAAGGTCATCAAAGACGTCATGCGCGAGCACCACCGGGAGGTGCGAGGGTGCTACGAAGTGCAGCTGGTGAAGCAACCTGACCTGGCCGGCCGCGTGCTTAGCCAGTTCACCATTTCCACCACCGGCAACGTCACCGACGTGGTCCTGCGTGAATCGACTGTGGGAAACCCCGCGATCGAGGAGTGTCTGCGCCAACACCTCCTGACCTGGAAATTCCCCAAGCCTCACGGTGGGGGCAGTGTCGACGTCGTCTACGCCTTCGACTTCTTCCCTAGCCCGTAGACTCAGACGCGTGGGGAACCCGCCGGCTTCGCCCCATGGGGACTTCGGGACGGCCCGCCACCCTGCCCACCCCGCGCGCTTCGCGCGCGCCCTCGCCGGCGGCCCATCTCAGACAATGACGTCCAGACGTCCGCCCGCCCGTCGCGGAAGTGGCCGGTATTCTTGCCAAGCGCGGCCCAGGCGTGCCATGGCCTCTGTCATGATCGCGGCGTCGGCGACAATGGGCAGACGAACCCGGTCGGCGAAACGGTGGTCGGGCGAATTGGCCGAACCGGCCACGATGGCCACGCCATAGCGCTGGGCAATCGGGGCCAGCTCGTTGGCGTCGCCTGACGGCATGCGCGCCCACAGCAGCAAGCCACCGTCGGGTCGCCGCCAGGACCAGTCGGGCAGGTGCTGCTTGAGCAGCGCCACCAGCAAATCGAGGCGCGCGCTGCTGTCGCGCCGGCGCGACTTCTCAGCCACGGCTTCTTCCTCCAGCAGATGAACCGCCATTGCCTGCGTGAAGATCGGGCTGCCCAAATCCGCCAGGGCCTTCCAGCGTCCCAGCCGCGCAATCAGCGCTTCCGGGCCGCGAATCCAACCCACGCGCAGCCCCGACCAGAAGAGCTTGCTGGGCGAGCCAATGGTCAGAATGGGCGCGTTCCTGGCAAAAGCGGCGATGGGCGGCGGCAGGGCCGGTCCCAGTCCCAGCCCGGCCAGCGCATTGTCCTCGACCACCGGAATCTGAAACTCGGCCGCCAGGCGCGCGATCACGCGCCGGCTGCGCTCGGGCATGAGTGCGCCCGTCGGGTTGTGAAAGCTGGGCACCAGGTAGAGCAGCCGCGGACGCGTTTCCAGCATGGGCCGCAGTCGATCCACGTCGACCCCTTCGGCGTCGGAGGGCAAGGGGACCAGGCGCGCGCCCGCCGCGGAGAAGACATCGATCGCGCCAATGTACGTCGGATCTTCCACCGCCACCGTCTCACCGCGCGGGACGAGCAAACCCGCCACCAGGCTGATGGCCTGCTGCGCCCCGCTGGTGATCAACACCTGCTCCGCCACCGTGGGCAGGTCCGCACGTGACAGCGAATCGGCCACCGCCTTGCGCAGCGCCGGCATGCCCATGGGCAAGTAGCCAGGCTCGGCGGCGAGCGCGGCCAGAGGCTGCCGCGCCAGCAAACGCGCCGCCTCCTGCACCGCCGGCAACGGGGGCAGATACGCGCTCACCAGGCCGATGGTGTCGTGCGCGTGCTCGAGCATGCTGCGAAACACGACGTTGCGGCGGAAGGCCGATGTCACTTCATGCTCTTGTGGACTGGGCCGCAACTCCTGCGCCGAGCGGCGCACCCAGGTGCCACTTCCCTGACGGCTGTCGATGCGACCCGATTGGCGCAGATCCTGGTAAGCCTGCACCACGGTGGTACGGCTCAGCTTTAGGGCGCGGGCCAGCGTGCGTTCCGGCGGCAACGGCGCCCCGGGCAGAAGCTCGCCGCGCGTGATGGCCGCGTCGATGGCGGCGCCCAGGCGCGCATACAAGGTCCCCGGCCCCGAGGACCAACCCGCCAGAGTTTCGAGCAGAGAATGGTCTTTTGCCATGGTCAGTCCAAAGGCAGTCCAATTGTTGGTAAGTGGCTATTGAATGGGCGAATCATTGGGTGGACAGTCACAACATACTAGATACCAATTCGCGATTGGACTCAAAAGTGGCCCCAAGGAGGCACCTATGGCTCTTCCCCGCATGGCGTTCTTTCACGACCGCGTCCTCCCCTACGCCGAAGCGAGGCTGGGCCTGCTGACCCACGCGCTCAACTACGGCACCGG
>PMBY01000026.1 GCA_003153875.1 Myxococcales bacterium
TACGCGAAGAGCGGGTGCGCCTTGCCCTCGATGTGCAGAGTCATCTCGGGGCTGTTGGCGGTGAGCGTCCCCTGCCCCGACATGTCGGCCCGGATGACGTCGGTACGGGTGAGGCTGCTCTTGGGGGCTCTCACGGTCAGGTCGTAGGTCTTGCTGCCGCCCGGGGCGATTCTGCCAAAGACCATTTCGTTTTCGTCGAAGAGCGGGTTGTCGCTCTTCAGCACCGCGCGCACCCGATAGACCGTGGTGCTCCCTACGTTCTTCACAGTGCCTCGGATCTTGATGGTGTTGCCCGCCTTCACCTGAGCCTCGCCCGTGGCCGCTGCCAGGGTGACCTGGATTTGGCCTGGCCCTTGGTTGCCTGGGCCGGCGTTCCAGTCCACGCCCAGCTTTTCCAGCGCGGCCGAAAGGTGCCTGTCCTCGTCGGCGCGAACCTTGTCGAAGAGTGCTTTGCTCGCGTTCACCAGGTCGAGTCGGCGCGGCGTGCGCGCCTGGGCCAGCAGGTCGCGGGCCATGGTGATGGGAAAATCGATGCGATCCTCTTCCGGCTCCGCGCTCTCGCTCTCTTCCTCGTCGGGCGAATCGACCTCGATCTCGTCCGGATCCACCTTGCGTCGCAATTCAGCGGCTGATGGCACATAGAGGTACGAGACGATCTCCTCGGGCCTGGTGCCCTTGCGCACGCTCGGGCTCACCAGGTGCCACTCGTAGTCCGATTCCTGTCGTCGTCGCGTGGAACTCTGCAAGTTGATCCACGCCTCGTCGTTCTTCTTTTCCACCCGCATGCGCACCAGTTCCACATCGGGCGTCACGCCCACGCCCTGGATGGAAATATCCCCCGGGGTCAGGTACTGCGCCGTGGTTAGCTTCAGCCCCAGCTTGTCGTCCTCGGGCTTGTCGCCGAAAGGTACGGGCGACGGGATGTCGAACAGCATTTGCACCGAGCCCTTGCCGAAGGTGGTCTCGCCAATGACCACGCCGCGGTCCAGGTTCTTGATGGCGCCGGCTACGATCTCAGAGGCGCTGGCCGAGTTCTGGCTGACCAGAACCGCCAGGGGAACCTTGCTGTCGCCATTGCGGGTGGCGTGCTCGTCCTTGCGCTGCGCCCCGCCCACGCCGACCATGGACACGATGACACCCGACTCGATGAACGCATCGGCGACTTTCTGGGCCTGGTCATACAGCCCGCCCGGATTGCCCCGCAGATCCATGATGATGCCCTTGACCTTCTCCCGCTCAAACATGGCCAGAGCCCGGTTGAGGTCGCTCTCGGTGTTGGCCGAGAAACTGATCACGCGGAAGTAGCCGATCTTGGCAGCAGGCTGCCCGGCGCTCGCGGGAGCCGTCAGCACGCGCGGTGGCGGGTCGATGGCAGGCGGGTGGATGAAGTCGCGGACAATGGTGAACTTCTTGGGCGCCGGCGCGCTGGCCCGTTCGATGTACACGTCGACCGGAGCGCCCACCTCGCCGCGCAGCCGATCCACCGCCTCCTGCAGCGTCATGTTGATGGTGGACTCGCTGTTGATACGAACGATGTGGTCTTTGGTCCTGAGCCCGGCGCGCATGGCCGGGGTGTCCGGCATGGGCTTCTTGACCAGGATGCGCCCCTTGCGGTCCATCTCGATGACGATGCCCAGCCCGCCGAACTTGCCCTGGGTGGTGGTGCGCATGTCTTTGTAGCTGTCGACGTCGAGCAGGACCGAGTGCGGATCCAAGGTGTAGAGCATGCCGTTGGTCGCGGTCATCTCGATCTCGACCAGGTGGCGGGCCACATCCTTGGCGGCCACAGGCTGCAAGCGCGGCTGGACAAAACGAAAAATGTCCTGCAGGGTGCTGCGCAGGGTCCAGGGCGAGTCCACCCGCTCGACAGGGAATGTCTTCTGCTCGCCGTTGACTCGCACCGTGACTTGCTTGGGATCCTGCTCGGGGAATCGGTCGACCAGGATTTCCGGCACGTCCCGCTGCAAGAAGTCCAGCGCGCCCACCAGCATGCGCCTGGGATCGAGCCGGGTCTTGTCGAAGTACTGGTTGTTTACGTAGTACAGCGTCTTGGTGAAGATCTGGGCCTGCGCGAGGTCGTAGCTCGAACTCCCCGCGCGGACCGGGGCTGACAGGGAGGCATTGGTGGCCAGCCGTATGTCATCGCCGCGAAGCTGAACGGTGAGAACCAGGGCGAGGGCCGAGGCCCCCAGAAAGACAAGGGTCTTGCGTGCACGTCGCATGAATGACTCCGGTTGTGTCGGAGAAGACGAACTTGGATCGTCGATGAGATCCATATTGTGGGTGAATCATAGCAAGACACAACCACGCCGTCGTGAGAGGATTCGCACCGTGTTCCGGCCGCTCTGGTTCGCGGACAGGACGCATGCGAGGAACAGGCAGTTGACCGAATCTCACTCTGGCACGCTCTACGTGGTGGCTTCGCCCATCGGCAACGCCCAAGATCTTTCGCCTCGTGCGCTGGAAACCCTGCGCACCGCCGATCTGGTTCTCGCTGAAGACACCCGTTCGGCGCGCAAGCTGCTGGACGGCCACGGGATCGACCGTCGCACGCAGTCGTGCTTCGATGCCAACGAGCCGGCGCGTGCCGCGCAAGCAGCGGCCTTGCTGCGCACGGGCGCGAGCATTGCCCTGCTCTCCGAGGCGGGAACTCCCACGGTGTCCGATCCGGGCTACCGAGTCGTGCGCGCGGCCATTGCGGCGGGCGCTCGGGTGGTGCCTGTGCCCGGGCCCTCGGCGGTCCTGGCCGCGCTGGTTGGCTCCGGCCTGCCCACCGATCGCTTCTTCTTCGTGGGGTTTCCCCCGCGCAAGACCGGCGCGCGCCAGGGCCTGCTCGCTCAGCTTGCCTCTCTTCCCGCCACGCTGGTGTTCTTCGAATCGCCTCATCGAGTCGCGGCGACACTGGCTGACTTGTCCGCAGTGCTGGGCAAGGACCGGCCTGCCTGTGTGGCGCGCGAGCTGACCAAGACGCATGAAGAATTCGTGCGCGGCACGCTGGCCGAGCTGGCGGAGCGCTACGCGAGCGAGCGTCCTCTCGGTGAAGTGACCCTGGTGGTGGGCGGCGCGTCCGAGGAAGCAGGCGAAGGCGACGGGCAGTGTGACGAGGAGATTCGCGCGCGCGCACGGACTCTCTTGGCCTCGGGCTTGTCGGCGCGCGATGCCGCCGATGCCCTGGCCAGCGAAACCGGCCGGCCGAGGCGCGAGACCTACCGGCTGGTGCTGGACCTGCGGGCGCGCGAGTAGCGACGCCCATCATCGTGCATCGGAATCGGAAGCCGTTCTCTTGGCACTCATCCAGTCAAGAAGGACACGGGCTTCGCGACTACGATATCCATGCCACTCTCCGGCAGCGAAGGGCCTGAGCGCCTCTGCCGCCAGCTCATAGCGCGTCAAATGGATCAGGCACAAAGCGCGGTTGAAGCGCGCCTCGGGAGCAAACACGCCCCGACGATGATCGCGAAGGTAATCATCCCAGGCAGCCAATGCGCGTTCGGGCGAATGGGCGAAGAAATGAGCGCGGTGGGCTCGCTCATACGCACGAGCTTCGCTGTGGGAACCTTCCTGGTGGAGGGGCCGGCGGGAAAGGGGCGACGGGGGCACAGGCTCCACTTCGGGTAGCGGCAAGGCCACGGCCGGGACCTTCGCGACAGCGGCATGTTCGGGCGGGCGAACGGACGGGTACGCAGGCACCAATCTTCGCCAGCGCAGACCCGTCCAGGCGACGGCGGCCGAGGTGAGAATCAATAGACCGATGGCAGCGGCAAGCCAGAACCGGCCGAGAATCCGCCGCCGGTGTATGTGCTCGCCAGATGCCGCCAACACGCGAGCCCGCGTTGCTCGACCATCAGCTGGCGTGGCGGTCGCCTCGCGAAAGGCGTGGACAAACGCGTCTAGGTCATCCCCGCGGCTCATTCGTCGTGCTCCTCGGACAAGAGATCACGCAGCCGCCGCCGGGCGTGTAGCAAACGAGTTCGCACGGTGCTTTCGGGCACGCCGACGAGTACGGACACTGCCGACGACGACAGACTCTCCACTGCGCACAGCACGAAGACTTCGCGCTGCGCGCGCGGCAGGCGCTGCAGCGCAGCCGCCATCCGCGCCGCCAGCTGGGCGCGGTAGGTGTGGTGCTCGGGATCGCGAATTCCGCCGATGTCTAGCCGAGCGTAGTCTTCCAGGGTTCGGCGTCGGCGTAGGGCCGCCCGGGCATGGTGTCGCGCACGCTTGATGGCGATGGAAAGCAGAAACGTCTCGAGGGCCGCCTCGCCGCGAAATCGTCCCGCGGCTCGCGACAGCGCGGCGAAGGTCTCTTGCACCACATCCTCGGCAGCGGCGTCCTCGGCCAGCAGACGGCGGGCGAGGATGCGGACCCGCTGGTGCCAGCGGTCGAACGCACGCGCCACCGCGTCTGCACTCCCGCTGCCGATCTCTGCCGCCAGCGCGACGTCGTCGGATCGTGCTGCGTCCGTCCCCTTGGGACTTGCGGGTGGTTGGGGCCTTTGCCGCATCATGGGAGCCTGTAGCGTGCGCCGATCATCGGGGTCGTCAACAGGAAGGGTTCAAGGCCGGTGGCCGACAGGTGAGCGCCGACGTGGACGACGAGATCAAGGGATGATGTCACGGGAAGGCCGACCGTAACCAGGCCTCGAGCGTAGATTGTGGCTTGGGTTTCTGGGCTAAGGGTTTGGGTGGAAAACAGTCCTCCTACCGAGCTGTACTGGAGGGAGCTGTGTCCCACCATCCCCTTGGTTGCCTCGACCCCGAGCCCGACACTGGCCTCAAGAAACCAGCTCTTGTATCGCAAGCGACTTCCGATGAAGGCCGCGGCGCCGAAGAGATGGATCGCCGACCCGACCTCAAGCGCCACTCCCCACAAGCGGGCGGTTGCGTCGTTGTGCTGGATCTCGACATGCGTGCTCGTGTCCCAAGAGGGCCCTGCGTAGGATGTGGTGCCTGTTGGCTGTCCATCCCACTGATTGGGAAGCGAGAGAGCCGTGAACCCCGCCGCAACCGTGATGCTCCACGGAGATCCGTTCACTGCCTGCCCCGGAGCGGATTTTGTTGCGATGACTGCTTCGGGACCGGGCTCGATTTGCTTGGACACCAGACCTGAAGACGCGGCCGCTTTGATCGAAGCGGCGGTTGCGAGAGGTGGCGGCTGCAACCCCAGATGGTCGGTCGTCGAGCTGACGGCAGGCGTGCTCGCGGGCATAGCCGTGGTCGCCGGATTCGGCATTGCACCAGAGCTGCTGAGCGACTCGGCGGCAGCAGGCGTCGCCACGATTGCGCTCACCTGATCTCGGGCCAGGTTTCCAGCCAGCAGGGCGACGGCCTTTCGTCGTGCAGCGGCCTCGCTTGGGGCCGGGATGTTGCGCGAAACCAGATTGCGCGGACTTCGCCGCAGGGACATGGCAATTCGCCTGTTGTCCACCGCGACGATGAGGACGTCGGATTGGTCCGAGGCCGCAAGATCGTCGCTGCCCCTGGTCGGTCGACCGCTGTTCTCGTCGCCGGGAGCGATGACAGAGACATGCAACTCGTCGGCGATAGCCCGACGGAGTTCGTCAGCGTCACCTCCCGGGCCGGGTGTGCCTTCCACGACCACGAGCAGAGGCCCTTTGGGATCGAAAACGCGCGGTTCGCTGGGATTCGCCGCGCGCGACAACGAGGGCGCGATCCACATCAGGACGCCGAAGGCCACACCGATCGACGAAAGGATGTTTCTCGTGAACATACCCCTTTGTCGCCCGCCGCCCGCCTAACGTTCAATACTTTCGCGTCCATTCCCGCCATCGTTTCGGGGCCGTCACCTGGCACCAATGGCCGAGATATAGAGAAGGAGCTAGAACACCACGCCGCCGTCGATCAAGAGCCGCCACGAGTACGCATTCTCGATGCGGTAGCGCCGGCCGGGCACGTCGTACACCGCGTTGCCAGACGAGCCGTCCGTGAGATCGTGCGACTGCTGCCAGTAGAGGCCGAAGAGACTGCGCAAGCGTGCGTGCGGCCCGATCTGAATGATGATACCCGTGTCGCCACCCATCTGGACGTAGCTCGGGCTGTGCGTGACCCCGGGATTGGGGTAGTCCGCGAGGCCGTCGCCGTTTCTGTCCAGGTCCACGCTGGGCCCGTTGCTGGCCGCTCCAGCTGGATGGCGGCAGTAGTTCGTCGGATTGGTTGAGCAGCGTGAATCGCCGGACAGCGCCTCCCACAGCGGGCTCTGCTCCAGACCGTCCAGGCGCAATTCTGCTTGGCCCCGCAGCTCGTAGGCCACGCGGTGGTGAGCCTGCTGGTCGTGCCACAAGGTCGCTTCCAAGCCCGTCTCGAAGCCGAGGCGCTTCTGCGCCCCGCCGCTCACCCCGGGCGCGGAAAAGGGGCTGCCCTGTGTCAGCACTGGCAGCACGACCCAGGCCCCCGAGTATGGTTCCAGCGGGCCGAAGCGCCGCGAGAACAACGTGGACAGGATGAACTGGTGGTAGCCGAGACCCACGCCCGTGTTCTTGGTGGGCGCGGCCGGATCGAAGCGCATGTCCTCGGCCAGGGAAAGTCGCGTCTCGAAATGCAGGAGCCAGGTGGGCTTGGTGTCGTCCCGGGCTTGGTTGAACACCGCCCAGTTTGCCCCCAGGCCCCAGTATTCAAAGCCACGCCGCGTGGGACCGCGGAACACATTCGCCGACGGAGTCAGGGTTCCGTATCCGGGAAGAATGCCATCGCGCAAGGTGGTCGAGTTGGTCGCGTCCACGCAGCCGTTGGTTTGATCCGCGCAGTACCGGTCGAAGTCGAGCGAGCGCTGGTCGGCTAGAACGATGGACAGCACGGTGAAGAGACTCAGATCCTTGAACAGTCCCGCCTCACCGCGAAGCTGGATGACGTCCCGGCTGCGTTGATAGAGGAGATCGCTCACCAGCCCGATACGCCCCCCGGTATCCTGCGCCTCATACTCGCGGTTCAGCGACCCTTGCTCGTGCTCGTGCAGGTAGCTGAGCGATGCTGTCCAGTCCATCCACTCATGGGCGGGAAGGCGTCCCGTCACCACACGAGTTTCCTCGGCGGCCTGGGCCGGTTCGGCCAGGCCGATCAACACAAGGGCCAAAAGGCCAATGGTGCGTGTGACAGTCCCTCGCACGGTGCGGCTTCGACGATACCACAAGCGCAGGTTTTCTTGTCTACTCGCGATCGCGCAGATAGCGTCGCACCGTCTGATAGCGCGATAGCGTCGCACCGACAGCGCCTTGGTGGGCGAGGCGCCAGTGGCCCGGATCTGCCAAGGGCCAGGGTGGCGATGCCCAGAATGCCTCCCGCCTGCCCCGCAGGGCGTTCAGGTGCTTGGTACGGCTTGTGAGAATGTTTGAGAAACTGTGGCAGCCGGCGGTGATTGTCGACGACGATCGCGTGGTAGTGGGTTGACATCGTGCCGGTGCAGACGATGCTGTCATGGATGATTGAGGCCTTGTTCCGACTGCTCAATGCAAGGCTGCGCGCGCTGCTCTCGGGGCTGAGCCGTCGGCCATATCTCATCCCGGTTGTCTTGCTGCCGCTCCTTTTTGCTCTTCCGTTCTTCGCTGGAGAGGTGCTGCTTTTCCGCGACCTCATGCATTTCATGATCCCGCAGCAAATCTTCAATGCCGCGGAACTGGCCCAAGGACGTCTGCCTGAATGGACGCCGTTGATGTTCGGGGGGGTGCCGCACCTAGCCGAACCGGGAGTAGGCGTGTTCTATCCGCCGAATCTTGTGTATCACCTGCTAGCGCCGGAGCGGGCAGAGACGCTATTCGTGCTCATGCATCTGCCTATCGCTGCCGTAGGCGCTTACTGGCTGGCGCGAGATCGCGAGTTCTCACCTGCTGCAGCCGCTGCAACAGCCACCATTTATGTGAGCAGCGGCTATCTGCTCAGCATGCACGGCAGCCACAGCTACCTCGCCTCGGCGGCGCTATTGCCACTCGCAGTTGCAGCGCTGACCGGCGCGGCCGCGACCCGGCGCCCGCGTGCCCTCGCTGTCGCCGCACTCATCGTCACGGCGATGCTCTTGAACGGTGAACCCCAGGTGATTGGCTTTGCTCTGGTGCTGTCAGTCGCGCTTTCACCTCTCGACCGGCCCGCGCTCATGGCGCTTGCAGGAGCGATCGGGCTTGGAATCGCAGGTGGCGCCGCGCAACTCCTACCGTCCGCTCACTTCTTCACCACTACCATGCGTACGCACGGCGTCTCGCTCGCGGACTCGTCGACATGGTTCTTGCACCCGTTGCGCTGGATCGAGTTCATCGCGCCCATGCCCTTCGGCCTGGCTTTCCCGGACAACGGTCAGTGGAGCGGCGGGCTGCTCGACGGGATTCACCACGTGCCCTGGGCGCCCGGACTTTACGTGGGACCGCTGGCATTGCTATGCGCTGGAGTCGCCGTGCTCGGCCGCCGAGATCGGATGTCGCTGACTCTGGGTGGTCTTGGATTGCTGGCGCTTGGCCTTGCCGCCGGCCAACACTTGCCGCTCTACAAGCTCGCGTACAACTTCGTGCCGGGCGTGAAGTTCTTCCGCTATCCGGAGAAATACGCTCTTGTCCCGACATTCGCGCTCGCAATTCTTGCCGGCCGTGGGCTCGGGCTTATCACGGAGCGCCCCCAGTTGCGCCTCGGTTTGCGCCGGGCCTCGCTCAGCCTGGCCATGCTGTTCGGCGCGCTGGCGGGTGCGGCCTGGGCCGGCGGGGAAAGGCTGATCCCCTTGATCGCTGATGGGCTCGCCCGCAGTGATGCCAATTTGAGCGTCGAGTACGCCCTGGGAGAACTGGTAGTGTCGCTCGCCCATGTTGCGTTGATCGCGCTTGTGATTGCTCTGCTTCTCTGGCTCTGCGAGCGCCGGCCGTGGTTGCTGCTGCCGGCGGCGCTATGCATCCTCGTCGTCGACGGGTTTGCCGTCGGAAGTCGGCTCTTGTCCTACGGCCCGGGGAGCTTTTTGGCCCGACCGCCCGAGCTAGTGGCCGAGATCCGGGCTGCCACCCAACCCGGCTCGACCGGGCGCTTCTATCGTGAGGACGCGACCTGTGGATATTCCGGCGGTGGATCCGGCAATACGCTGATCGATCGGGTGCGCGCACACCACTGGGCGACCGGCAAGCCCAACATACTGACCCGCTTCGGCGTCGCAGACACGCTCGGATACACAGGAGCCGAAAGAAGCGACAAGATTCGTGCATGGGACGCCGCCATGCATGCCGGGCTCACGTCTGCCGCGCGGTTGTTTGGTGCTGCAGTCCATGTCTACTGCCGAGACAGTGTCGCGCTTGTACGTCCCTTCCCTGGACCTCTGCCACGCGCCTTTGTCACGCCGACGTCACGCGCGCTTTCCGCGGCAGCCATATACAATGCACTGGGTACCCCGAGGCTTGACCTGCGCGCGACCGCGCTACTGGAAGGGAAGGAATCGGTTCCGGGTTCGGCCGGGAGTGCAATGGTATCCGACCCTTCGTATACGGAAGTGCACGTCAAGACCGCAGGTGGAGGCGGAACTCTGGTTTTGTTGGACACATACGACAAGGGGTGGAGAGCAACCCTCGACGGTATCGATGCGCCTATTCAACGTGCATTCGCCCTGTTCCGGGCAGTCGCGGTCCCGCCCGGGGACCACGAAGTGGTGTTCCACTATTCCGCTCCCGGGCTCAGGATTGGGATCTGTGTCAGCGCCGTGGGGCTGCTGCTTGTGCTCTGGCTTGTCTTCTACAACCGCTGGCCACGCTGGCGGCGACACGCAAGCATTCCGCCTGATGGTCCTTGCTGAAAAGCGCAACCCTCGACGATGTTCGACGCCGTAGAAACGGCGGCTCGCCGGACTTGCGACGTCAATCCGAACCTCTCGTTGGGAGGCAATGTCCTGCTATCCCTGCAGACTGCCGCGACAAGTAGGTCTACTCGCGATCGCGTAGGCCCAGCTCCTTCATCTTGGTTTGCAGGCTCTTTCTCGAGATCTGCAGCTTGCGTGCAGCCTGGGTCACGTTTCCGCCGGTTTCGTCCAAGGCGCGCTGGATCAAGTCGCGCTCGACGCGCTCGGTTTCGACGCGTACCGCTTCCTTAAGAGAGCCCACTTCCTCGCCCACGGGCGGGGCGGCGGAGGGCGGCGGGCTCGTCGGCGGAGGCAGCGCGGACACCACCACCGGGAGATCGGACTGCGACGGCCGCAGGGTTCCTCCTCCCAGGTCGGCAGGCAAGTCCTCAAGGCAAATCCGCGGCCCTTCACAGAAAAGGATGGTTCGCTCGATCACGTTCTCCAGCTCGCGAATGTTGCCGGGCCAGCCGTGCGCTACCAGCCGCTCCACCGCCGCGGGCTCGATACCCGTGATTTGCTTCTTCAGCCGCTCGTTGAAGCGCGCGATGAAGTGGTCCACCAGCAGGGGGATGTCCTGGCGCCGCTCGCGCAAGGCGGGCAAGTGGATGGGCACGACGTTGAGCCGGTAGTAGAGGTCATCGCGGAAGCCGCCGCCGGCGATCTCGACCGCGAGATCCCGGTTGGTCGCGGTCAGCAGGCGCACGTCGACCTTGATGGTCTTGATCCCGCCCACGCGCTCGAATTCCGACTCTTGCAGGACGCGCAACAGCTTGACCTGCATCTCCACGGGAATCTCGCCGATCTCGTCGAGAAACAGGGTGCCGCCGTGGGCCAGCTCGAAACGACCCGGCTTGGAGCCTACCGCGCCGGTGAACGCCCCCTTCTCGTAGCCGAAGAGCTCCGACTCCATCAAGGTCTTGGGAATGGCCGCGCAGTTGATCTTGATGAACGGCCCTGCGTGCCGCGAAGAATTGTCGTGCAGCGCCCGCGCCACCAGTTCCTTGCCTGTGCCCGACTCGCCCGTGATGAGGACCGTCGAAGGCGTGTCGGCGACTTTCTCCACCACCGCGTAGACCTGGCGAATCGCTAGCGATTCGCCCACCAGACGGAAGCGCCCATGCACAGTTGTATCCTCGGGGCGGGCATCGCGACGCGCGAGCGTGTGCGTGAGCATCGCTTTGGCGACGATCTGGTGAATCTGCTCCTGGTCAAAAGGCTTCTCGAGGTAGTCAAAGGCGCCCAGCTTGACCGCCTCGACCGCGTTTTCCACCGACCCGTGGGCGGTGATCATGACCACCGGAACATCGGGGTAGTCGACCGAGAGCTTGCGCAGAAGACCCATGCCGTCGAGACCCGGCATCTTGAGGTCGGTGATGACCATGTTGATGCCGCGACCCATGTTGGCCAGCGCCTCGTTCCCGTTGGCGGCCGTCACCACGTCGTAGCCATCGCGACGCAGGAGTGCCTCGAGCACGCGGCGCATGTTGATTTCGTCGTCCGCGATGAGAACGCGCTTGGCTTCAGTCTCGTTGGCGGCCACGGCCTGACGTTAGCTCATTTCAGCCCGGAGGGCACCGGCGGCGATGCCGCAAGCGACGGGGCCGACGGAATGACCACGGGCGGCGTCAGCGGGATGGGGCCTGACCCCGGTAGGGGCGGTGGGCCCTTTTTCGCTTCTGCGTAGGAGGCATAGGCATCGGCCTCCACCGGCAAGAGCACGGAAAAGGTCGATCCGGCGCCCGACTGCGAACGCACCTCGATGGTTCCACCGTGGTTCTCAATGATGCGCTGGCTGATGGACAGGCCCAACCCCGTGCCCCGTTCCTTGGTCGTGAAGAATGGAATGAAGAGGTTGCGCTGATCCCCGGCCGGGATGCCCACGCCTGTGTCACGGAAACGAATTTCCAAGAATGCGGCCGCTACGCCCCGGCGCGTGGATCGGCGCAGGCTGGTCGACACGTGCAGCCTGCCACCCTGGGGCATGGCCTCGAGCGCATTGAACGTCAGGTTGAGAAACACCTGCCGTAGTTGCTGGGCATCGGCGCGCACCGGGGGAAGTCCGTCGATAAAGCTGGTCGAGATCTCCACACCGGCGCTGCGTTCCTTCTCGATGAGGTGCAGCGTTTTGCGAACCACATCGTTGACGTCGAGCGGATTCTGGTCGCCACGATAGGGCCGGGCGTAGTCGAGGAACTGCGACACGATTTTGTTCAGCCGATCGACTTCCTCGACGATGATACCCAGGAACTCGCGTGTGCCAGCGGCGTCAGCCGGCTGCGACCCGGTCGGTTGCAGAAACTGGGCCGCGCCTTTGATCGATCCCAGCGGGTTGCGGATCTCGTGGGCTAGGCCGGCCGCCATCTGGCCTAGCGCCGCCAATCGGTCGCGCTCCTTCATGCGCTCGTAGACCTGCGAGTTCTGCAGGGTGACCCCGATGGAGGCGGCCACCCCGCGAAACAACTCGATCTCCTCCGAGGAATAGGCCTCGCGCAGACGCTCATCGCGCAGCACCAGCATGCCCAGCAGCTGCTCCTCGCCGATCACAGCCAGCACCACCGAACCGTTGAGCAGCTCCAACGCGCGCGCCATGAGCAAAAGGCTCTCGCGTTCCTCGCTCTGCGTGTTGCGCAGGGCCGCCAGCTCTCGCTCGAGGCCTTCGATGGACACCACGCCCGCGCGGCGCAGCCTCTCGAGAAAGGCACGATAGGCAACCGCGTCCAAGCGGGCCTCGGGCCGCGGTCCCACATGCCCGGCCAGCTCATAGGCGGAGCCGTCGGGGTCGACGGTGTAGAGCGAGGCGTGGGTCACCCGCCGGGAAGCCTCCAGGGCGGACAGCACGCGCGGCACCAGATCGCGCACGTCGATGACGTTCATCAAGTCCGTGCGCAAGGTTTCGATGCGCCGGAAGAGCTCGTACTTCTCCTGAAACATCCAGCGATTCACCACACGCTCCAGGCGCGTGCGCAGGGGCTCGAACACGATGATGATCGCGGTCGACGCCACCAGGGCGTTAAGAAAGAACACCCCCAGCTCATCGAGCTCGACCCACTTCACCAAGAGCAGGCCGTAGATGACGGTGGCAATCATGACCAGAGTGGCCAGCACCACCATGCGGCCGAGAAGCTCGTTGAGGTCGAGCAAGCGATAGCGGGCCAGGGTCTGCGATAGGAAATACAGGTAGATGGTGATGAAGATGTTCCCCACCGAGGGTGCCCAGGGAACCAGGTCGAGGATCGCGGCGGTCACGGTGGCCAGGCCGCCAACCAGCAGATAGAGCAAGCGGATCTTTTCCACCCGCGACGGCGTGCGCCGGTAGCGCCGGTAGAGGTAGTAGACCGAGAGGTAGAGACCTAGGAAAACGTAGAGGAGGAGGCCGAGCAAGAACCACTTGGAGGTGTGAACCGGGGTGGCCAGAAAGAGGCTGGAGAGCAAGGCAAGGTAGAGCAGGGCCGCGCCGACCAGGGTGATGCGAGACATGGGCGGCGGACCGGCCTCATCGCCGAGAAAAGCGCGGAAAAACCGTTGCGCGGTGGCGGGCAACGACACCGCGGCCAGCATGGCGCCCCAGCGCAGCAGCGAATTCGAATCCTGCGACGAGGCGAGAAACATCAGCAGCCGCTGCGCCGCCACGTTGAAGGCGAAAGTCGCGAACAACGCATGCACGCTGCGCCTTGGATCGCGCAGGAGGACCGCACCACCGACGGCAAGACCGACGATGGCGGCGACCAAGGCCGATAGCGTCTGAGTGTTCACGGCGGCCCCATTGTACCGCCTTTGCCCACAATCCCCGCGTCTGTTAGCATATCCGCCTCATCATGGGCGCGGCCGACCGGGATAGGCCGCTTCGGCGGCTGTTCTCACATCGCGACTTGGGGTCGTGTAGGGAAAGTGCTGGGCCCGCCCGTCGCGAACATCGCGGCGCGCTGCCTGCGCGGCCAGGCCGAGGGCAAAGCGCCTGGGAGAACTTGCATGATTGACGGGGCGGTTTTGGTTCTGAACCGGCATTTCCAGCCCATTCACGTCACCAACGTGAAGCGGGCATTGGCGCTTCTCTATGCGGGCTCCGCGCAGGCCGTGGATCGGCAATTTCGCACCTTCGATTTCCATAGCTGGGCGGAACTTTCGGCCGAAATGGGGGACGACGTGGTCCACACCGTGAATCGCGCCATTCGTGTGCCGCGCGTGATTCTGCTGCAAGTCTACGACCGAATTCCGCGGGCCAAGGTGCGCTTTTCCCGCCACAACATCTACACGCGCGACAACAACACCTGCCAGTATTGCGGCCGGAAGCTTCCGCGTGCGGAGCTGAATCTGGACCACGTGGTTCCGCGATCGCGCGGCGGACGCACGACTTGGGACAACGTCGTGTGCTGCTGCGTGGATTGCAACATCGCCAAGGGCGCCCGCACACTCGAACAGGCCCATCTTCGGCTGCTCAAGACTCCGACCCGGCCGCGCTGGACTCCAACTTTTCGGGCGGGCTCGGATCGCATTCGCTACCGCGAGTGGCTGCCCTTTCTCGACCTGCCCAACGCGTCGTACTGGAACGTCGAGCTGGTCGAGTAGGGGCAGTAGCGGCCAAGTGTGAAGCCAGGCCAGCGATCCACGGGATGACCCGGATTGAGGGGGTGCTAAGAAGTTGGGGGTGCCTAACTGATTTGGGGGGGCAGCCCACGCAACCCCCAAGGCCCGGGACGGATAACCTCTAATGAAGCCAGGAAAGCAGGAACAAAAAAGACGAGCAGTACTGCCCACAGGACAAGCAGATGGGACTCGATGCATGACGAGCTAACCGGCAGTGTCATCGGCGCTGCGATCGAGGTCCACAAGGCCCTTGGGCCTGGATTCCTGGAGTCGGTTTACGAGAACGCCCTCGCCCTTGAATTGCGGCGCGGGGTATTCGCCTCGAGCGGCAGCGAGCCGTGCAGATCCTGCATCGCGGCAGTGAGGTTGGGCTTCATCGGCTGGACCTGTTGGTGCCTGCGCTGATCGTCGTGGAACCTCGCCAAACCAACGCTCGAAATCAAGCGCGTCATTGCCTCCCATCGGCCATACCATGACTTCCTTGCTTCCTGGCTTCCTCAGAGGCCCCCTTCTCTGTTAAGCACCCGCGACCGATACGCATTTCGAGCGTGCCATCCTGTCGGGGTTGTCGGCGCAGCTCGGCACTCGATTTCGGGTGTGCGGCGGCACACTCGCCGCCTCGGCTATGCGTACTCTCTCTAGAACGCGACGTACGGGCCCTGACCGCCGGGAGTGTCTTCCTCCTCGATGGCGGTGAAGACCGTGCGACCGAAGAAGAAGGGGAGGCCCCACAGGAAATCAGGCATGCTCGATGTCCCCGACGAAGGGAAGCCTGGCATTTCCGTGCCGAGATTGCCAAGAACGAAAATGGTCGCACTGATCTTGCTGGGGTTGGCGATACTGAAGTCTACGCGCGCGCTTGCGTTGTTTCCGCCGAAAACGGTGGCGCTGAGGCTGGTGGCGGTCTTGGGACAATAGAAGGACGACATCCCGGCCGAAGTGCAAAGCGAGAGGCCCGACGTAGCCGAGTTGAGGAAGGTGTACGTGTTGGTGCCACTGTCCAAGAATCCGGTGTATTTCGTGCCGCCGACCGGAAAAGTGGTTCCCACGTTGCCGTAAACATCGACCGGGGTAAGGACAGTCGCACTGCCCAGACCGTTGTTCGATTGCGTGCCGATGCCGAATATCAACTTGCCCGTGGTCGAAGCAAGACCGCCCGCGGGCACGCTTGGCAACTGAATGATGATGCCGTTGTTGTTGACCGGGAATTTCGCGATGGGATTTCCCACCTGGGAATCGAGAGGAACGGCTGCCGTCTTGCAGCCGCCGGCCTTGTTGGACGTGCAAGCAAAGTACATACCCGGGTTTTGGCGAGTCTCCGTACAGGCTGTGCCACAGTCCTGCTTGTAGATGCCCACACCCATGATTCCATTCGCCATCAAGGATTGAAGGTCTGTGATGGCCTGACCGCTTGAACAAGTGCCGGAGGTGGGCATGGGGTAGGCCTTTTCGCCAATGGCTTGGATGGGGATCGCGGCCGCGGTCTCGCCATTGATCTTGACATCGGCGCTGAGAATCGGCCCCCAGGCCGTGCCATCCACGAACTGCGTGCACGCTCCGAGCGGGTTGCCCGAGGTATTGTTGACGGTGGGCAAGGACAAGGTGATCGCGCTCTCCAGCACCCGCAGGCCCGACGAACCGGTATCGACGAGAACGTGCTCGATAGACTGGCAGGTGCTCGTACCTGGCTTGCACAGAGTCACGGTCACAAACAAGCCGTTGACGTAGCTGATGTTCTGCGGCCCATGATCAACGACCGTCTCGACGGTATTGGTTTCGCTTCCCGACGAACCACCCGAGGCACTGGCGCCGCCGCTTCCACTCGTTGTCCCGCCCGCAGCGGTCGTACCACCTTTCCCCGTCACGCCGCCCGCGCCCGTCGTGCCGCCTCCGACCGAAGCTCCCCCAGAACCAGTTGCACCACCGGTGCGGGAACCTCCGGAGCCGCTTGCACCGCCAGCGCCAGAAGTCCCCCCGGAGCCCTTGGTGCCGCCCACCCCCGAGGCTCCTCCAGAGCTGCTTGTACCACCCGCCCCCGAAGCTCCTCCAGAGCTGCTTGTACCGCCCGCCCCCGAAGCTCCTCCGGAACCGGTCACGCCGCCTGCGTTGTTTGTGCCGCCAGCGCCGCCGCCATGCGATCCACCTGCACCGCCGGCCGCGACCTGGGAGCTTCCGCGAGCTCCACAGTTGAGGAGAATTGCGGAGGCCATTGCAATGGGAAGCAGTCTACGCATGGCGGCCCCCTAGCGAATGTCTTCAGGTCGGAAACCCTGTGGCAGCAGGTCAGTGAGATAGGCGTGCCCGAAGAAGGCGCGCTGGTGCCCGCCCATGACGACAACCAATCCGGGAATCTCGATACGAACCGGTCCCCGCCCCATACGCCGCTCCTTTGCGGCTGCAAGGTAGCGATCGTAGTGCTGGCCCATGAGCTTGCGCAGGTTGGGGCGCCAACCACCCGACCAGGAAACGGCGAACACCTTGCCGGAGTCGGCGACGAACTGACGTATGTTGCCGCCGGTGGGCACCTGCAATTCGTGAATCGTGTGATTCTCTCCTCGCGCGAGCTGCAGTCTCGCCTCCAGGCGGACTTGGTCCGAGGCAACCGAGTCGGCGTCTTCACCCAGCGTGGCCTGGGCACAGGGAGAGAAGCCTAGGCCTGCCGCAAGGACAGCCATCGTGCACAGTGCGGGGCAACACCACTTCGCTCTTGTCGAAAGAAGACTCATGATGACAACAGACGTTAGCGCCTTTTTGCCTCGAATGCATCGCATCCGCAAAATGGCCGGACCCGCATCGCGGCAACCACACACAACTACACCCCGCGAGAATGCGCCTGACTACCCCTTCACGCATGCGAGCGGGATCAACTTCGCCACTTTCCGCGCAAGGCGCGCGGCCTCGGCGGCGTCGACCACCGTGTTGATGTCTTTGTAGGCGCCCGGGGCTTCTTCGGCCAGGCCGCGCAGCGATGGACTGCGGATGAGGATGCCACGGCTGGCCAGATCTACGACGATGGATTTCCCCTTCCAGCGCCGGGTGGCCTCGTGGCGACTGAGGGTGCGGCCTGCGCCATGCACCGCCGAGCTGAAGGCCACCCCGTCGCTTCCACCCGCGAGCACGTACGAAGCGGTACCCATGCTGCCGCCCACCAGCACGGGCTGGCCGACCAGGCGATAGTGCTCGGGAACATCGGGGTGACCGGGTCCGAAGGCGCGCGTGGCGCCCTTGCGGTGCACGAACAGACGGCGCGACACCCCGTCCACCTCGTGCACTTCCTCTTTGCAAGTGTTGTGCGATACATCGTAGAGTAGCGACAGCGCCGCCCTGGGAAACACCTCGGCGAAGGCCTCGCGCGCGAAGTGGGTGATGACCTGACGGTTGGCCATAGCGCAGTTGATACCGGCGCGCATGGCACCGAGGTAGCTACGACCAAGTATGGAGTCGAGCCGTGCGCAGGCCAGCTCGCGCTCGGGCAGATCGATGCCGCTGGCCTTGGCCTCGCCTAGCATGGCCTTGAGGTAGTCGGTGCCGATCTGGTGGCCGAGCCCGCGCGAGCCGCAGTGCACGCTGAGCACGACGTCGCCAACGTGCAATCCATAGCTGGCAGCAACGTCGGCGTCGTAGATCTCGGTCACTGCCTGTACCTCCAGGTAGTGATTGCCCGAGCCGAGCGTGCCAAGTTGGTCGCGCTGGCGGTGCTTGGCCTCGGCCGAGACAGCCTCGGGCTCGGCGCCCGCCACGGTGCCCTGCTCTTCCATGAAGGCCAGGTCAGCCGCAGCGCCATGGCCGTGCTCAACTGCCCAGCGCGCTCCGCGCAGCATGAGGTCGTCGAGATCCGCGGGACTCAAGTGCACACGGCTGGTACTGCCCACGCCACAAGGAACCAGGCGAAATAAGGCGTCGGCCAGCGCTTCCAGCTTCGGTCTGACTTCGTCGACACCGAGCGCGGTTCGGATTGTGCGCACGCCGCAGGAGATATCGAAACCCACTCCGCCCGCGGAAATCACGCCGCCAGCCTCGGGATCAAACGCGCCCACACCGCCGATGGGGAAGCCGTAGCCCCAGTGCGCGTCGGGCATGGCGAACGACGCACCCACGATGCCGGGCAAGGCCGCGACGTTCGACACCTGCTCAGCGACCTTGTCGTCCATCCCGTGCAGAAGCTCCTCGGTGGCGAAGATGATGCCTGGCACGCGCATCTTGCCCGCGCGCGGGAGCCACCATTCGGTATCGGACTTGCGAACGAGCTGGCGAAGGTTCATGGCGGTTTGGGGGTGAGTTCTAGACGCCGATCACAGGCTGGGCAAGTCATGGCCCGCGAACAGGCGTATGCTCAAATCGACTCTCTGGAGGGCTCGCAATGAAAATGGGGAGACATGGACTTGTTCTCGTGGCCTTCAGCCTCTTGGGCTGTGGTCGGTCGGATACGACCCGGCGAGACTCCGCCGTGGCCGACCACTCTGCAGATTCCGAGGTCAACAGCGATGCCGCCTTGGACATCCCTGCCTTCGAGGACGCGGACAGCTCGTCCGACGCCGCCGCAGGCCCCGAGGTCAACCTCGATGCCGCGTGGGACGTCGGTGTTTTCGTGGACGCGGAAATCTCCGCAGATGGTTCGAGCGACTCAGGAACTGCTGGCTCCTGCGGATCCCGGCTGTCCTTCCAAATCGTCGCAGCCACTGGAGTCGATCCGGGGTCTTTTTGTACCTATGGGTGCAACTGGATAGAGAGGATTGCTTTCACCTCTGGGTCCTTCCAAGTGACAGCCGACGACATTGCGCAACCAGCTTGCGTGCCGCTTTGCGATACCTGCGACAAGCTGCCTGACTGTCACTCATGCGTTGGTATCAACCCGTTTCCTGCCACGGGCCTCAACTACGTTTGGGATGGGCACTACTTTCCCAGCGGAACCTGCGGCGGCGGCCAATCTTGCCGGGGACCGCAAGTCTGCGCGCCCGCCGGTCACTACACCGGGGAATTCTGCGCGCTGCGAGGCACAACCGTCTCGGGTCGGTGCACGCCTTCGCAAGGTCTAGGCTCTCAAGACGTGTCCTGCACCACGGTCGAACTCGATCTGCCGTCCACCGCAACCTTCACAGTCGAGCTTGGCCCGTGAGGCGTATCGGGCGGGTTTGAAACCCGCCCCTACACGTCCACCACGCATTGGGCAAGCCAGGTGCCGTCGGCAAGTTGAGACACGCGTAGACAGGTCGCTGTAGCGGCTTTCACCTCGACGCCGGGTTGGTGGCGAGCGACGTCCAGCGGCTCGCCGAGAAGCTCGCCTTCGAGCCGCATGCCCTGGATGCGTACCTTGAATTGGTTGAAGATCATCTTTTGCGCGGCCATCTGGTAGACGAGCGCACCTAGCCAATCGAGGAGCAGAAGCTCGATGTCTCCCGCGGCACATTGAACAGCGATGGTTTCCGTCGCCCGCACGAGCTCCGGCGGTACCACGACAGAGGTCAAGGCCAGAGCCGCCTGCTCGAAGGCTTCTTCACAGGTCCGGCCGAAGCCGCGCACGCCCATGTCGGCCTGGTGCTCGAAGTGTTCGAAGGAGGGTGGCCTTTCGGGCATGCGTATTTCCTAGCGCAACCAGGCTTGGCCCAGTCGCTATTTCTGCGCCCGCGATTCCGCTGCCTGCTTGCGCAAGCGCTCACCATGGGCCTTGTCCCCCATCACGTCGACCAGGCGCGCAGCGGCCGAGCATGCATCGGCCGCCAAGGCGCGCTTGCTTGGGTCCTCACCATCGGACTGCGAGCACCCCTTGAGATACAAGGCAAGCGCGCCAACGCGATTGGTCTTCTCAAGTGCTTTGCCCTCGGCAATGCAGGCAGCGATGTCCCCGGCCTTGCAGTGCGCCTCGGCCTGCTCATCGGTCTGGCGGGGTTTCGGAATCGATCTCTCCAACACGACCTCGACCACCACGATGGACGGCGAGACGCGACCGAAGAGCGCGGCTGCCGGAAGCTCCCGGGATGGCTTTTCGTGCTCACCGCCCACGTCGTCGCGGCTCTTGTCGCTGTCTGCCTTCTTGGCCTCCGCGGCCGTGACGTCGAGGAGCATGCCCAACAGGGCTAGCAAGAAGCATTGAACCAATCGGGCAGAGCAGGAACGTGCTGTCATCGTGGTTCTCTCGGACGGTGCGCGGGCAAGCATCGTAAGCCCCGCGTCAATAACCGTCAAACCCCGAATGCGATGGGCGTGCCTAGCTGATTTGGGGGGCAGCACACAACCCCCAAGGTCCGGGACCGATAACCTCTAAGCGGCGCCGCCGGGAAAGCAGGAAGAAAGGGACAAGCAGTACTACCAACAAGACAGGCAGATGGGAAGTGAGGTTGAACTTCATCGGCTGGACCTGTTGGTGACTGCGTTGATCGTCGTGGAGCTCAAGACGGTCCGAGGATGTCCACTTCGCGGTGGCTCGCTCCTACCTCCGCGCCACTGGCCGTGAGCACGGCTGATCCTGAAACTCGCTAAGCCAACGCTCGAAATCAAGCGCGTCATTGCCTCCCAACGGCCATACCATGACTTCCTGACTTCCTGGCTTCCTTAGAGGCCCCCTTTTCGGTCAAGCACCCATGCGGCGGCCTTTGATGCCAAAGACCCCCTTGGGTTGCACTAGAATTTTTCCATTCGCACGGGGTCATCGCGGCCGGCCTTTCTTGCTGGCGTGTTGGGGATCGCTGCTTATGCTTGTCCCGCTCGGCGTGGCTTGCCCCCCATGGTCGTTCTCGTTGTGGTGGCAGCGCGACGGGCATCCCAACCAAGGAGGAACGTCATGAAGACAGTCCGCGTGTGCCAGCTGTTGTCCTGTGCCATTCTATTGATTCCAACCACCGTCCGCGCTTCAAACGGACCCGATTGTTCCGGTTTGCCAACAGTCACGCAACTCAAGACCCTGCTCGCCACTGCGCCAACGACTGGCGGCTCTGCCGGTGGACTCTTCCTTGGCCAGCGCATGTGGGGAGCCGTGGTGAATCGCAGCGGGGAAGTCTGCGCGGTGGCGGCGTCCAACGCGGATCCGACGCAAGTGTGGCCGGGTAGCCAGGCCATCGCCAAGGCCAAAGCCTATACCGCCAATGCATTCAGCCTGGATAGCCTCGCCCTGTCGACGGCTCGGCTGTACACATTCGTACAGCCAGGGCACTCGCTCTTCGGCCTCAACCAATCGAACCCGTTCAATCCACTGGCGCTGGCCTCGCCCTTCGGCCAATTCGGCAATGATCACTCCGACGCAAAAGACGTGAAGATCGCCGGCGGCATCATCACGTTTGGCGGCGGAGTGCCTCTGTACAAGAATGGCAAGATCGTGGGAGGCCTCGGCGTCAGCGGCGATACCGCGTGCACGGACCATGAGATCGCCAAGCGGGTGCGAACGCTGGCAACACTCGATCCACCCGGCGGACCTTCGGTCGACGACATCACCTACTCGTCGGTGGACGGCGCTTCGGTCTTCACCCATCCGTTGTGCCTCAACACGTTTCGCAACGGAGTTTCCATCGGCAGCGAAGCAGCCGCGGTCGGATACTGAGAGCACCTCACCAGCCGCCGGCAATAGCGGCAGTGTGGCTTGACACAATCGGATCTTGCTCGGCCGTGTTGCCCGGCAACTGCGGCCACCAGTGTTCGAGCGGCGGTAGTGCCAGCGGCTCGATGCTTTGGCCGGGCTTGGGCGCCGCGGCGGTCACGCCTGCCTTGACTGCCGCGGCCAGCACGCGGTCGATGGGCTCGGTCCACGCGTGGTAGGCCAGTGTGAAGAGGCCCCAGTGCGCCGGAATGAGCATGCGCCCGCGCACGAGCTGGTGGGCGCGTACGGCTTGCTCCGGACCGAGGTGCCAGTCCGACCACCAGCGACCGTATTCGCCGGACTCGATCATGGTCACGTCGAATGGCCCCAGCCTGTCGCCGATATCCTTGATGCCCGGGAATAGGCCGGTGTCGCCGGAGTAGTAGGCCCGGTGTTCTCGCCCAATCATCGCAAAGCCGCCCCACAGGGTTCCGGCATCGCCGATGCCAAAGGTCCGCCCCGAGATGTGCCGGGCTGGCGTGACGACGATCTCGAGACCGCGCACGTTGGTATGTTCCCACCAGTCGAGCTCGACAATCCGCTCCGCCGGCACGCCCCAGTATTCGAGGTGTGAGCCGATGCCCAGCGGGACCACGAAGGTAGTGTTCCAATCCTTCATGGCAACGACGGTCGGGTAGTCGAGGTGGTCGTAGTGGTCGTGCGAAATCACCACGACATCAATGGCCGGCAAGTCTCCGAGGGCGATGAGCGGCCCATACCAGCGCTTGGGCCCGCTCCAGCTCATGGGGCTGATGCGCAAACTCCACACGGGATCGACGAGCACGTGGCAGCCGTCGATTTCAACAAGGAATGCCGAGTGACCGAACCAGGTGACCCGCAGACCTGTCGTTGGCGCAACATCAAACAACCTGGGATCGACCTTTGCGATTGGTACCGGTTGGCTCGGCGTGGTGAAGGGGCTCGCGCGAAAGACGCCCAGAATGGCGCGCAGCAGGTCGTTTTCCATGGGCTCGGAATTCACGAACTTCCCGTTTTGCCACTGGGGCGAGCGCTCCATACGCCCCCGACGCGCCCCCGAGGGCCGTTTGCCAAAGGCCCGCCAACCGCTCGCGATGGCCAGGGTGGCAAGCACGGCGATGAGCACGCCCAGCCAGCCTGCGATGCTCGCGACCCAGCGAAGCCGACGCCGCGGCTTGCGCTGCGCCCCCTGCGCGAGGCCGCTCGCTGACTCGTTGCTGAGGGGCACAATCAGTTCTGAGGGATGCGTGTCCGACTGTCAAGACGCCTTGGCAACAACGCACTAAACAAAAGCCTGCCCCACCGAAGTGGGACAGGCTATCCACGCACAGGCCTGACGGGCGCGGAGAGATGATTTGGCTTATGGTGGCACCGTCAGACCTTGGTTGACCTAACTCGGCTCGCGTTGGCGGAGGCGGGCTTTGCCCGCCGCAGCCAGAGCGCGGGAGGGTTTGGGAACCCTCCCAGGGTTCCCATCAGAAACTGGAACAGAACCGTACCTGGATCGCCTCGCTGCCGCGCGGGCCCTGGCGCTTCCACACGGCGAAATGGGCCTTGGCCGCATGCTTGCTGAGAA
>PMBY01000316.1:0-2727 GCA_003153875.1 Myxococcales bacterium
GGCCGTCGCTATTCGCTCGCCATCACCCGGGTCGCCGCCGCCTTCACCATCATGCTTGCTGTCGGCTTTGGTGTTGCCGTGGGCGTCACCCGCAAAAGACGATCTCATTTGGGAACCCTGAAAGGGTTCCCAAACCCTCCCACGATGGTACGCGGCGAGCAGAGCTCGCCGGCTCCCCACGCGACTAGGCCTGATCCCAAGGAGTCATCGTGAGCACTGCGGTCGAATCTCCCACGGGCGAGCCCAGTTTCTACGAACGCAGGGGCTTCGCGTCCTGGTTGCTGACCACGGACCACAAACGCATCGGAATCCTCTATCTCGCCAGCATGATGACGTTCTTCCTGGTGGGCATGACGTTTGGCGTGTTCATGCGCCTGGAGCAGCTGAGCATGGGCCCGACCATCATGAAGCCCACCACCTACAACGCCTTGTTCACTCTGCACGGCGTGTTCATGATCTTCCTCTTCGTCATTCCTGGCCTGTCCGCGGTGTTCGGGAATTTCTTCTTGCCCATCATGATCGGCGCCAGGGACGTGGCTTTTCCGCGGCTCAACCTTCTGTCGTGGTATCTGTTCATGAGCGGAGCCGCCGTCGCGTTGTCGTCCTTGTTCACGGGCAACGGTCCGCCTGACACCGGGTGGTCGTTCTACGTGCCTTACAGCGTGCGGACCGGAACCAACGTCACCATGGCGGTGTTCGGCGTCTTCTTGATCGGATTCTCATCCATCATCACTGGGCTCAACTTCATCACCACCATTCACCGCCTGCGCACCAAGGGTATGAACTGGATGCGCATGCCGCTCTTCCCCTGGGCGCTGTACGCGACGGCTTGGGTGCAGGTCCTCGCGACGCCGATTTTGGGCATCACCCTGTTGCTCGTCATTCTCGAACGCGTCTTCCATCTGGGGATCTTCGATCCCAGCATTGGCGGCGATCCCATTCTCTACCAGCACCTCTTCTGGACCTATTCGCACCCTGCCGTGTACATCATGATCCTGCCGGCCATGGGCGCGATCTCAGAGATCATTCCGACTTTCGCCCACCGGACCATCTTTGGCTACAAGGCCATCGTGCTTTCCAGCATGGGCATCGCCGCCATTGGCTCGCTGGTCTGGGCCCACCACATGTTCACCAGCGGTATGAGCGAATTCGCCATCATCGTCTTTTCCCTGCTGACCTTCCTGGTGGCGATTCCTAGCGCCATCAAGGTCTTCAACTGGGTCGCGACGTTGTACAAAGGGTCGGTCGAGTTGCGCCCGCCCATGTTGTTCGCCTTGGCGTTTGTCTTTCTTTTCAGCATCGGCGGCCTCACCGGCCTGTTCCAGGGTGCGCTGGCCATCAACGTGCACATTCACGACACCTACTTCATTGTCGGCCATTTTCACTATGTGATGTTTGGCGGCACGGGCTTCGCGTTCTTCGCGGCCCTGCACTACTGGTATCCCAAGATGTTCGGACGCATGTACAACGAGCGAGCGGCCATCGTGGCCTTTGTGCCCATTTTCGTCGGCTTCAACCTGCTCTATTTCACGTTTCTGATCCTGGGCCTGCAGGGAATGCCCCGCCGCTACTACGATCACTTGCCCAGGTTCCACACTGGGCATATCTGGGCCACCATCGGTTCCTGGATCATGGTCGCCGGTCTTCTGCTGATGGTCATCAATCTGGTGCGCGGCTTGTTCCGCAAGACGTCCATTCCTGCCAATCCCTGGGGCGGCGTCACCCTCGAATGGACGGTGCCCTCGCCGCCGCCCACGGAGAACTTTGCCGTGCTGCCGGTCATCAGCGAGCCGGCCTACACCTTCAATCCTGTTGCCAAGGAGCCGGCCTGATGGGCGCGCCGGCCGAAGCCGCTGAACACGCGGGCGAGCATCGGGATTATGCCGGGGCGAAACTGGGGATGTGGATCTTCGTCTTCACCGAGCTCATCCTGTTCGGCGGTCTGTTCGTGGCGTATGGCATGTATCGATCGATGCACGCACACGATTTCCACAAGGCCTCGGGCGAACTGAACGTCACCCTGGGCGTGGTCAACACGCTGATTCTTCTCACCAGCAGCTTGACCATGGTGCTGTCCATCGTCGCCATCCGCCTTGGGCGCAAGCTTCAGTCGATGCTGTTTCTGGCCTGCACCATGCTGCTGGGCGCAGCCTTCCTGGTGAACAAGTTCTTTGAATGGAAGGCCAAGATCCACCACGGTATCTACCCCGGGTCCGAACACCTGATGGCCCGGCCACCGGGCGAGCGCCTGTTTTTCGGCCTGTACTTCGGCATGACCGGGCTGCATGGTCTGCACGTGACCATCGGGGTGGTCGTGATGTCGGTGATGCTGGTGTTCCTGGCGCGCGACAGGATTCGCCATAACGATTTCATCAAACTGGAAAACACGGGCCTTTACTGGCACCTGGTCGACATCATCTGGATCTTCCTGCTGCCGCTTTTCTACCTGGCGGCCTAGCCCCCTTGAACCATCGCCTATGAATCCCAGCATGCAGACACAAGCCGAGCCGCCCCACATCGTCGGCTACGCCACCTTCATCAAGGTATGGATCGCCCTGGTGGTTCTCACCGGGCTGCTGGTCGGGCTAAGCGTCACGCGCCGGCCCCACCTGGCCCTGCTGGGCCTGCTGGTCATCACGCCCACCAAGGCCAGTCTGGTCCTCTTCTATTTCATGCACCTCAAGTACGAGAGTGCGGCCCTCAAGTACATGGTCGCGGTGGCGATTG
>PMBY01000316.1:2823-3791 GCA_003153875.1 Myxococcales bacterium
TTCTATTACGGTTGGACCAACTATCGCTACCTGCGCGAGGTTCCGCGCGATGCCATGGTGATCAAGGTCACGGCTCGGCAATGGGCGTGGTCGTTCACCTATCCCAACGGCAGGCAAACCAGCGAACTGTACGTTGCCCTGGGCCGCCCCATCCGGCTCGATCTCAAATCGCTCGATGTCCTGCACGGCTTCTACGTGCCGGCCTTCCGGGTCAAGGCCGACGTGGTGCCGGGCAAGAACAACTACACCTGGTTCCAGCCCGAGCAGCTTGGCGACTTCGACATCGAGTGCACCGTCATGTGCGGGGTCAATCACTCGTACATGTTGTCCAAGGTGTGCGTGATTCCGGAAGCAGACTTTTCGGCCTGGTACTTTGGCGAATCCGATGTGCCCGTGTTGTCACAGGCCGGCGCGGCAGGCGCCCCGGATCCTGCGCGCGGGGAGCGAGTCTTCAAGCTGAAAGGCTGCGTTGCCTGCCACACCACCGACGGTACGAAGCTGGTGGGCCCGACTTGGAAGGGACTCTTCGGCAGCCAGGTCACCGTGCTCACTGAGGGGAAAGAGGTCACCCTGACCGCCGACGAGGACTACATCGCGCGTTCCATCCATCATCCTCCCAAGGAAGTCGTGAAGGGGTTCGCGCCGCAAATGCCCAAGGCTGACTTGAGTGAGCGCGACGTGGCCGACCTTGTGGCGTACATCAAGTCACTGCACTGAGGGAGATGCGATCTCGTGTGACTCACAGCACAACACGCGTTTGTTGTTCGATCTATGGTCTCGTTCTTTGGTAGTTGGCTGTCCGGTTTTCCACGTTCCCGGTGAAGATTCCCCACTCGGGCCCGTGAAGAGCGCCAGCAGCGTGCGTCCATTGGGACTGTGTGCGCCTGGCCCGGTTTCTGCACAGGGCGGATCCGTCCAGCAAATCGAGGCCGCATGTCGCAGATGGAGAGCCCCCGCAGTGAAGCCGT
>PMBY01000345.1 GCA_003153875.1 Myxococcales bacterium
TCCAGGCTGAAGTCCTCTACGCAAAATGAGGCCAGGACCGAGCCCACCACCAGCGCCGTACGAATTCCAGCCGGTGAAATGTCGCCGGTGCGAGCCAGCCAGCCCATGCAGCCGCCGGCGAAAGAATCGCCAGCGCCGGTGGGATCCACCACGCGCTCGAGCGGAAACGCAGGCGCAGCAAACACGCCCTCTTCGCAGAAGAACAGCGCCCCGGCGTCGCCGCGCTTGATGACCACCGCGCCGGGCCCCATGCCGCGAATCACGCGGGCCGCCGCGGGCAAGTTGTCCTTGCCTGAAAGCTGGCGGGCCTCCTCGTCGTTGAGCAGGACCATGTTCACCCGCTCGAGCACGCGCACCAGCTCGGTCCGCTTCCCGCCGATCCAGAAGTTCATGGTGTCGCACGCCACGAAACGCGGGCGGCGCACCTGACCCAGCACCTCCGACTGCAAAACCGGATCGATGTTGGCCAGGAACACGAAGGCGCTGTCTGCGTAGGCCGGCGGCAGCTTGGGCCTGAAGGTCTCGAACACGTTGAGTTGGGTATCGAGCGTGGTGCGATTGTTGAAGTCGGCTGCGTAGCGACCAGCCCAGCGGAAGGTGCGGCCCGACGCCCGTTCCAGGCCCGCCAAGTCAATGCCGCGGCTGTGCAGCAGGCCCTCGTGCTCCGAGGGAAAATCGCTGCCCACCACGCCGACCAGGCGAACGGGCGCGAAGAAGGAAGCGGCAAATGACGCGTAACAAGCGGCACCGCCCAGCACCTCCTCGCGCCGGCTGCTCTGGGTCTCGATGGTATCAAGCGCCAGGGATCCGACGACCAGCAGGGGCGAACCAGTGGCCCCGGCTTGCTTGGCGACGCTGCGAACTGGATCTGGTTTCACGACAATGCCTCCTTCGGAAACAGCTAACTACCAGCCGGCAAAGAGCTGAGTAAAGAAAAGCGGCACCACCCCACCCTCGGCCTGACCCACAACCACGCCGATTCCCACGTGGGTCACGTCGGGGTTGAGGATGTTAGCGCGGTGGCCCGGGCTGCCCATGAATCCACTCTCGACCTCCACCGTCGAGAATGCCCGTCCCACGTTCTCGGCAAGGGTGCGGGGGGCCGGCGAGACGTGGGCGGCGCGCACGCGATCCACGGCGCCGCCACTCTTGTCCGATACGTGAACCACTTCACCGGTGCGTGCCATCTCGCGGCTGTGGCCGCGCGCAATCTCCTGCAGGCGCGAGTCCCGCGTAAGCTCTGGCAAGCCCGCGGCCACGCGGTCGCGGTTGACCAGGACCAGCAACTCGCGCTCAGCCTCGGCCGCGTCCTGACGTCGAGTCACTTCGTTGCCGGTGACCGCGACCCGCGCGGGTGGCTCCACGCCGCAGTACAGAGGGAAGTTCGCCAAAACTCCCGGCCCGTGGCCGTCATCGCCCTCAATCTCCAACTGGTACACGCCGTCGCCAGAATCACACGCCACCGTGAGTTCGAAACGGCCTTTGCGAGCCGACAGGACCAGATTGCGCACGCCTCCCCGCGGGATGGCCACCAGAACCGCGGGCTGCACGAAGCGACCCAACAGCCGTCCCACCAAAGTTACGGTGCCCCGCGAGGGCAGGCGTCGTGGCAGCGCTCGCAATTCCAAGTTCTGTGGCTGCAGGGTCANNATCAGCTCGTCAGCGCCACGCTTGACCCCCACGCCCATGCGGCGCCAGTCGCCCATCTTGAAAACTCCCGGTACCTGCTTGCCCAGGTCTGCCAGCAGCGACCCATCACCATGGGGGGAGCTGCGCACCATGACTATGTAGGGCTCGGGTTCCACGATGCCGTAGTGGTGGACCAGAAATGCGATGGCGTCGAACGAGGGCAGACGCTTGGCCACAGTGGCGCGCGCGATGTCCGTCGCCACCAGATCCAATCGGCCATCCCGCAAAGGAGCCGGAGCCCGCACGCCGGCCGCCGCCCTGTGCACCTCCGCCGCCACCTGCGCCATCAAGGGATCGGAGTCGCGTCCGGCGCGAATCTGTCCCAGGGGCGGAGCCTGATACTCCCGGGCCGCGGTGCCGCTGGGAACCAGGTCAGCAGCGGCCGCCGCGTTGACATCACCTGCGCCCGTCGAACCGACGAGAAGCGCGGCACCAACCGGGATCAAAGCGAATGCCCCACTACGCCGTGATGACACTCGCCCATTCCTCCCAAGAACTAGTTAGCTGTTTCTCACAGAGACACAGAGGCCCCTGAGCCTGAGGAGACAGGAAAGGTCCGATCCGACCCCCTGTCCCCTCTGCGTTCTCGACCGCCGGTGGCTGACGAGATAAATCACCTCGACTGCTTGGTTGCGGCCGTGAGGCTGCTCTGTGCTCTCTGTGTGGAATAGCTAACCAGCACCGCAGTGGATCGCGTTCCACGAGATCCTGGTTGGCTACCTGCTACGGCTTCTTGGCCGACTTCTTCTCGGCGGTCTTCTTGCCGGCGGGCTCTGCCTTCTTGCTGTCCTTCGCCGGAGTCTCCTTGGCCGCGGATTCCTTGGCCGCGGGCAACTCACCCTTCTCGTCGACGAACACGATCTCGCCGAAGCGATCCAGTTTGTGGAAATCGCCGACCATGGGTGCTGACCAGCCCAGGGCCGTCTGAGCCTTGGCGTCTTTGGGCGAGTCCATGCGGAACATGTTGAGACGCCACTTGTCGCCGAGCGCCGGCGGAACCTTGACGCCGTTGCTGTCCAACCCGTTGACGTCAGCGAGCGGCAGCGCCATTTCCACTGTCCAGCCCTTGTCCTGATCTTCGCGCTTGTTGAGGGTGCCGTCGACCTTCACCGCCGCCTTCAGTTTCGAGTTCCAGTCATAGGGCTTGCGCTTGGGATCCAAGCTGTCCTCGTACTTGCGGTAGGTGGGCAGATAGGTGTCGAAGATGGTGCCGTTGGGAGCCACCTGCAGCTCGATGTACCCCTTGCCGTCGCCGTTGGCATCGATCATCACCTCGTCCATCTCCTGCGTCCACAGCTTGGAGTCGCGCTCGGTGAGCGTGCCCCAAACGTCGGTGTCGACATTCTCGAACGCGATGTAGAGATTCTGATTGTCCCAAAGCAGCTTGGCCTCGGTGTTGGGCTGGGCCGGCTCGCCGGACATGGTGTTCACGAACAAGCCGGTCGATGGGGCGGCCTTCCACGCTGGCTCGTCCAACTTGCCGTCGACCTTGATGGGCTTGGGCGTCTTGCGCACCAGGTACCGCTTGAGCACGGCCGGCACCTTGGCCACAACCGGGATGGTCGCCGCCACCACGCGGCCCTCTTCGTGCGGCCCGGACTTAATGGTCATGCGCTCGTTGCCCCGCCACAGGCCCACGTAGACGCCGACGGAATTGAAGGCCCAGTTCGCGGGCAGGTGGAACGAGTGTTGATCGCGGATGATGTCGCCTGCCTTCCAACGCGCCACCGGGTACTTGCCGTTGATGGGTCCGTGGTCAACGTTGATGAATCCCTTGCCGGCGGGGCCGCTGACATGGGTAAACAGCCTCCAACCCTCGCCGGGCGCGGACTTCACCTTCCAATAGTGGGTCAGATGAACGTCCTTTCCCGGTTCCGCCGGGTTCGGGGACACGTCAATGCCGACGTACTCGACCTTGCCGTCCAGATCCGCATGCGCCACGAATTGCGGTGTCGGATCGGACGTCAGCAGGTTCTTCTTGATGAATTCTTCGTCTTCTTTGGTCGGCTTCTCATCGGCCTGCTCCACGCAGCCGAAAGCAAGACCCGACAGTGCGGCGACACAAAGCCAACGGTCAGAGCGCAGCCGAACTGCGCATGGCGTTCCTGAGACTCGTGACATCGATGCTCTCCCTTTCCTAGCCAGCCGGAATCCGATCTTTTCGGACCCTAGCCGGCGGGCCCCTTTCTACTGGAGACGCAGCGGATTTGCAAACCTTGAGCCCTGTCCTTGGCGCCGGTTCCTCATGGCGACCGCGACCGCGGCCACGGCGCCCGTGTTGATCCGTTCTACTTCTTCGGCTGGGCGACCACGCGGACCCGCGGCGTTTCGCCGATCTCATTGATGAGAATGGGAGCCCCGTCCGCGAGACCGCCCGCCGAAAACGCATCGGAGGCTGCCTTGAGCGCGAGTTCAAGCGAGGCGTGGACGCCCATCAGCCTGCGGCCACACACGACGGCGAACTGTCCGGCGTACCGCTCCAGCAAGGCGTGCTTGCAGGTGTCGAAGTAGTGAGTTTCCTGTTGTGCGGAAAGCATGCCCCCAGCGTGGGGGCAAGCTCCGCTTCCGTCAAAAAAAACGCCATTTTCACAACCATGAACGGGCTCTCACCCGCGCACGTCGCCCCTTCGCCCCATGCGCGTCTTGGCTGTGCGGCACTGAGATGCTTCAGATCTTGATTCCTGCCAGCGGATCGTTGTCCAGCTTCCTCTTCCGCGGCAGCTGCGGAACCGCGTTGGGCGAGGCGCTCGGCGCAGGCGCAGGCGCCGCAGCAGCCGCATGCCGCCCAGATGACCTGTGCCGGCCTCGGCTGCTCGCCGGCGGGTAGGACACAGATGGTGCTGGCGCAACGGCTGCGGTCGCAGCCGGAGCGGCGGAAGCCGCCGTGGCCGTCGCTGGGGCCGCCGACGTGGCCTTGGCCTCACAGGCCTTGAGCTTGGTCTGCGCCTGCCGCTCTGCTTTGGCAGCCGCTTCCACGGCTTGCGCGCGCGCATCTTCCACCCGCCGTATGCTCGCGTCCTTGTCGGCCAGAATAGCCTGTGTGTCGCTTTGGAGTTTCAGATAGCCAATTCCGGCCGCGGCCAACAAAATAGCGGCCACCACAATCGCCGGCTTGGCCGAGGATGTGGGCCGCGCCATGCGGGCAAGTGCCACAGGATCCACAGGCGCGTCCCAGGTAGCGGCCACGGGTCCTGCTTGAGCGTGAGCAGGCGAACTGGCCCAGGCCGCCCCACCCATCGCGGGCTGGACGCCAGCGCGCATGCCTCTTGCCCCCATGGCCAAGTCTGACCGTGGCGGCGGCGTGACCTGGTCTCCCATGGGATCATGCGCTGCGGCCGCGTGCTTCTGGGAACGGCCGTTGCCCCCGGCCGCATGGCCCTTTTTCCGCCGCTCTTTTCTGAGCCTGCGCAGTTCGTCTAATGAGGTGAGTACTGAGTCCTCGGTCGCGGGCATATGCTACCTCCGATGTCGAACGGACAGCCGCTTTGGGACGACCAACATAACTAAGCGCCGGCTAACAGCCACGACCATCCCGTGGAAATCACTCCGCGATCCTCATCCCCGACGTGAATATACAATGTTAGCGTGAATATGCACACGGTTCCCCACAAAGTCGCCATGACTCCCCACAAAGTCGTCATGACGCAACTGATTGCGAGCTAGCTTCGTCGCAACGCACAGCGAAATCCAAGAGCCAGGCCAATCCACACGGGCGACAAGAAGGCGACCAGCACCAGGTTGTCTTGCGACAAGCCAGGGATGGCCTTGGCGAGGACACCCATGGCCGCGAAACCGGCGGCAGTGGCCACCACCCAGAACGCCTTGCGCATGGCGGCCGGCCGTCCCAACGCCGCGCCTATTCCGTAGCCGGCAAGTACGACCGACCAGGGCGCGAGCAGGAANNAGCAAGCTGCCGGCAATGCCCAGCCCGACCCGCGCAGCGGGATGGTTGCCAGCCAGGCGACCGAGCCCTGCCAGGAACGCGCCCAGAGCAAGACCGGCGGCCAGAAAGTACACGGTCCAGTTGGGCGGCCGGTCCGGCTTGGGCGGCCGGTGCGCGGCGAACAGTGTGGTTTCAGACCTGACCAGAGGCCTCTCGCCTGATTCGCGCGGGATGCGGACCTCGCGCAAGAGATCGTGCATTCGCTCAGGCAGAAACGCCTCCTCCCACAGGGTGATGGTGGCGTCGGTCGGCCGGCCCAGCCCCAAGTCGAGACCGAGGTACTCGGGGAAAAAATCCGCCGTCATGCGAAGCGCGTCCGCTCGAAAAGTCATGGCCGCTGGTCGCTGGCCCGCCTGCTGGACCCGGCCGCCCACCGCGCGGTCGATGGCATCGCGCACGCGAGTGGAGCAGTTGTCCCGGAAGTAGTCATAGAGGTACTCGCGGTTTTCGGGCCGTGCGTTTTCGCGCAGGCTCTGCCACAAGGCCCATTTCTGGGCGGGCGTCAGATCGAGTTCCTGGGCATCGATCGTCCGATTGTCGGAAACATAGGACGCGAAAGTGTCTTCCATCCGCGACACCGACAGCCAGTACTTGAATCGGCCACGCAGGAAATTGGGAATGAGCGCGGGCGAGTCGAACGCAAAGGTGCCGAAATTGTAGACCAGCCCGCTCTCCTGGTTGGGCTGCACCAGGATGGCGTTGTGCCCGAACTTGAAGAACGGGTGATCGCCGGGGCCAAAGGTGAGAACAACGACGGTCAGGTCGTCTCCCGGCTCGGCCCGCGCGTACCGCGCCTGCGAGACCACGAGCACCGCCAGCGCCATTGTGAAGAGAATTCGCAATCCCATGGCCAGAGAACCTACCAGGTCACACTCGCGTCCCCAGAGCAAATCCGACGCGCCCCCATCACTTGGCTGCCGACGACGCATCCGGCACGACTTCGACCTCGAAGATTTGCGGCCACAGCTTGCCGGTGAGCGCCAGATGGCCGGTGGCAGGAAGATATGCGATGCCATTCAGGACGTCGGCAGCACGCGCCTGCCCGGGCGCAAGCAGGCCGGAAGCGTCAATCCATCCTGTCACTTCGCCGGTGCGCGGATCGATGCGTGCGATGTGGTTGTCTTGCCAGATGTTGGCGTAGACGACGCCCTCGACGCATTCCAATTCGTTGAGATTGCGCAGGGGTTGTCCCGCTCGACGGACCACCACCTCGCCGACCCTGGCGAAGCTTTCTGGATCGCGCAACGCGAGCGTATCACTACCGTCGCTCATGATGAGATGGCGGCCGTCGAAACAGAGGCCCCACCCCTCGCCTTGGTATGAGATCTCCCGTTCCTTGCGCAGTGTCGCCAGGTTCCAAACCAGTGCGCGCCCGTTCTGCCACGTCAGTTGAACCAGGCGGCCGCCGACCCGCGCCAGTCCCTCGCCGAAGAGATCCGCTGGCAAGTCGACCCCGCGCTCGACCACGCCGCTGTCCGGGTCGACCCGGCGCAACGACGATCGCCCGTTGAGCCCAGTGCTTTCATAGAACTTGCCCTCGAAGAACAGCAAGCCCTGGGTGAACGCATTGGGATCGTGGGGAAACGTGCGAATGACTTTGAGCCGCAGCTTTTCCGCCGGGGCTGCTTGCGCGGGCCTAGCGGTTGGCTTGGCGCAGGCGACGAGTGCCCACGAAGCCACGCTGGCGACCACCGCCACTGATATGGGAACCCTCAAAGGGTTCGCTCTGCCCTTCGGCCCCGCACGCCCACCCCCACCCCGCTCGCTTCCCCCTTCGGGGACTTCGGGACCTGCACCTTCCCCACCACACCCGCTCGCTACGCTCGCGCCCTCGCGCTCGGCCTCGCCAAACCCTCCCGCGATGGTGCGCCACCGGCGAGGGCGCGCGCGAAGCGCGC
>PMBY01000082.1 GCA_003153875.1 Myxococcales bacterium
GAGGATTTCTGGTTCATCCCCACCGCCGAGGTGCCGGTGACCAACCTCTATCGCGACGAGATCCTGGAGGGCGACAAGTTACCCATCAAGCACGTGGCCTGCACCGCCTGCTTCCGGCGCGAGCAGATGGCCGCCGGTCGCGATACCCGTGGCATCAAGCGAGGCCACCAGTTCGACAAGGTGGAGTTGGTCAAGTTCGTGCGCCCGGAATCGTCGATGGATGAGCTGCACAGCCTGCTCGCCGATGCCGAGGACGTTCTCAAGGCGCTTGAGCTTCCCTACCGGGTCGTGGAAATGTGCACCGGCGACCTGTCGTTCTCGGCGATGGTCAAGTTCGACCTTGAGCTGTGGGCCCCAGGCTGTGGCGAGTGGCTGGAGGTCAGCTCCTGCTCCAACTTCGGCGATTTCCAGGCCCGGCGGGCCAAGATCCGCTTCCGCGACGGCCAGGAGAAGACCCGCTTCGTGCACACCCTGAACGGNNGCCCTGCCCCGCACGCTGGTCGGGGTGCTGGAAACCTACCAGCGCGCAGACGGCAGGCTGGACGTGCCGGCGGTTCTTCGGCCATACTTCGGGGGACGCGACGTTCTAGGGTAGACGGACTTGGAAGGCAAACCCCTTGCTCTTGCCGTGCTCCTGGCTGGCGCCCTGGCCATCGGCATCGGTGTGTTTGTGCTGCATGCCACTAGCGCGCCGCCGACGACGCCCGAGCGCCCGCGTCCGCCGCCGCCCTCCGCGATGATGGTCCATTCCGACATGCGCTTCTCACCTGTCTACTACCGCACCTTGATCGAGCAAGACTCCAAGGCCTACGGAATCCCGGCCCCGGCCTGGGACGACATCACACAGCCCAACCCGTATTTCGACGAGCTGAAGGAGAAGCAGCACCTGCGCGTCAAGGTTCCCATCGAAACCCGCCACCTCCGGCTATCGCTGGAGATCAGCAAGATCCCCTCCGTCATCGATGGCCAGCTCCTCAGCGCGGATCACCTGGTTCTGCGCATCGAGAACCGGACGCCTGTCTATCTCGCGTATCGCATCCAGACCAGCGTGCCGGACAAGCGCAAATGCTCGAGCAAGGGCGAGATTCCGCACAACGCGGTGGCCATCGGTCCGAACCAGACCATCCTGCGAACCGAATGCCTGCATCGAAAGGACGAGGCTGTCGACGTGACTCGCATTGAGGTGGTGGAGATGCCGGCGCTGTCCGCCTACTACGTGTCACGTCTTCCGCCCAACGCGACTCTCTACGACCCGCGCACCTTTACCGGTCACGTGGGGTTTCGTGGCAATGATAGCTGCCAGCAGACCTTCTCCTGGCGCGAGATCAAGGAAGGCGTGGACCAGAAGCAGTTTGAATGGAAGGACGTCATCGACTTCTACGCCCGCCACAACTGCAACGAGTACTCGTTCTTCAAGACCTACCGCTACCGGACCGACACCAACGCTCCCTTGCCTGCACGCCCTCTCGACTAGAGGCACTCTTTTGGTTAGATTATACGTCTTGTGACCATGACCAAGGCCGACCTCATCGCCGTCATCGCGGACAAGCTCAAGTTCCCTTGGGCGCGCGCGGAACTGCTGGTCGAACAGGTTTTCTCGTCCATGTCAGACGCTCTCATGCGGGGCGAGGGCATCGAGATCCGAGGCTTCGGCAGCTTCACCTTGCGCCAGTACCGCGCCTACGACGGTCGCAACCCGCGCACCGGGGCAATCGTCCAGGTCAAGCCCAAGCGCCTGGCCTTCTTCAAGGTGGGCAAGGACCTGCGCCAGCGGGTAGACGACGGGCGGCGTCCGAGCCGGCCAAGCTGACCTACTGTCCGATGGCCAAAGCGGGCACGGTGCCCTCGACGAGGTGCCGTAGTTCGCGCGATCGATCGGAGAGGGTCCAGCGCCCCATCCCCTCCATGCCCAAAGAAGCGATGAGTTTCGACATCGGGACTTGGCGGGCCACCTCTGTCCTTCGCCAAGACGTCATCCGCGACGTGTATTTTCCGACGGTGGCGATGATGGAGAGCGGACCTGGTCAGCATATCTCGCCATCATGCACAATCACACGATGGTTTCCGTGTTTCTCAGCCTCCTTGGAGCGCTGCGCTCCGCCCTCCGCACCCACGCGGACCTCGTAGTCGAGAACCTCGCCCTGCGCCAGCAGCTGGCCAACTTCCGGCGCACCTCGGGCCGCCCGCGTCTCCGCGCGAGCGATCGCGCCTTCTGGGTCGTCCTCTCCCGGCTCTGGTCTCGCTGGGCGGACGTGCTGGTCGTCGTCAAGCCAGACACCGTGGTTCGCTGGCACCGGGCCGGCTTCCGTCTCTTCTGGCGCTGGAAGTCGCGATCGCACAGCCCGGCAGAAAGCGACGTCTCCCCCGAAGTCAAGACGCTCATCCGCCAGATGGCCGACGGCAACCCGACCTGGGGAGCGCCCAGAATCCACGGCGAGTTGCTCAAGCTCGGCATCGACGTCGGCGAGCGGAGTGTGTCCCGCTTCATGCCGGCCAAGCCACGTAAGCCGCCCTCTCAGACCTGGCGCACCTTTCTCGACAACCATGTCGGCTCACTGACCTCGATCGATTTCTTCGCCGTGCCCACGGCGACTTTCCGCGTCCTCTACGTCTTCTTCGTCTTGTCCCACGACCGCCGTCGCGTTCTTCATTTCAACGTCACCGAATTTCCGAGCGCGCAGTGGACCGGCCAGCAGATCATCGAGGCGTTCCCCGAGGACACGGCGCCCAAGTACATGATCCGCGACCGCGACGGCATCTACGGCGACCAGTTCCGCCGTCGGGTGGAGGGCATCGGCATCGAGGAAGTGCTCACGGCTCCACGGTCGCCCTGGCAGAACCCGTATGCTGAACGGCTTGTGGGCTCGGTCCGTCGCGAGTGCCTCGACCACGTCATCGTCCTCGGCGAACGTCATCTGCACCGGATCTTGAAGTCCTACTTCGCCTACTACCACAGGTCGCGCACGCATCTGTCCCTGGGCAAGGACGCGCCAGAGCCAAGAGCCGTCCACCCGCCCAGCATGGGCCAGGTCGTGGCACTGTCTGAAGTCGGCGGGCTTCACCACAGGTACGAACGCCTCGCGGCCTGAAGAGCGCGTCTCTCGCGGCGTGCCCCCACGGAGGCCGACGGCCTGAGTCTGCCCAGCCGCCGATTCCGCCCACAGCACCTCGACGATCCTGGCCGCGATCTGCGGCTGCGCGACCGCGAGCGCAACGCCGAAGCCCGCGCTCTGCTCGGAAATGCCTCCCTCCTCGGGCCGGATGACGGCTTGGCGAGGGACACATCTCTCGCCGCCCTGTCATCCGGGCGCCGTTGGGCGTTCCGAGCCCTCTCGTCATAGAGACACTCGGAGGCTCACGCGGCGCGGCGCTTCCAGAAGGCTTCCAGCTCCTTGAGGCGCCGCTCGGGATCCTTCGCAAGAAGCACCAGTTCGGCCACCAGCATCGGGCTGGGCGCATGGCGGCCGGCTTTGACGTGCGAAAGATAGCCCTGCGAGAGGCCAAGGAGATGCTCAATGCGCTTCTGCTCCACGGCAGCTCCAGCTAGCCTGGCGAGTTGTTGGGAGGCAAGCCGGACAAGCTCCGCCGTGTAGGCTGTCTCCAGTACGCCGTCGAGAGCCTGGCTCTGGCGCACGCTCAGCCACTCCTCACCGCAGCGATCACATGTGGGGATCGCGAAGTCAGCAGGGACCTCCACCTCCATTGTCTTGTACCATTCGCGCCTGCCCGCGCTCGCTACGGGACGGATTGTTCCCTTGCCACACTGGGCGCAGCGAATCTTCTTCATGGCGTCACCTTCTTTCCTCGGGCGGTACGGATCGGCTGTTCCAGTGGGTGGAACGAAACCAGCAGGACGTGCTCAGGCAGGAGCGTGAACTTGACGTACCAAGCCCGGCAGGCCATTTCAGTGCCGGCGACCATGGCCGTGATGGGTGGAGTCGCTTGGTATGCGTACACGTCACAGATGTCCGGGTTCTGGAACTTGGTCTCAACGAACGCACTTTCGGTCAACTCTCTCAGCATGCGGATGGCCGCCTCGGCTGCCAGACGTGGCGTGGCAAAGAAGACACGGGCGCGAGTCTTCGACAGCAGGATTGCATCCGGAGACGCCGCGACATCCTTCACCTCTGTCAAGTTGAAATACGGAGTCCGTGCCACGCGCCTCGATTGTACTAAATACAATCAGACAGGCAAGGGGAATATCCGCCGCTTCTGGATGCACGCCATGCCGTCGGCCCCCAGAACTCGCTGTGCCCACAAAGTCAGGCGCCTGCTGATGGCCGGCGCACCAGGGACCGCAGGATCAGCCGGGACCGTTTCATGACCGCTCCTGTGTCAAAGATGTTGCCAGCCTATCACCTGAAAGAACACTCTTGCCAGTATGCCGAACTCGGCATATCATCTTCTGGTGAAAGAACCGCGAAGCTTTGCCAGGCGTCCCCTGCTCGAAATCCCGAGCAAACCGCTGGCCTGGCTACACGGGGAGCTCAAGACCCCGCCTATGTCGCGAGAGGCCCGAATCGAGGCGGGGTTTCTTCTCCGTCGTGCGCAGGAAGGCGAGAACCTCTCGATGCCTGAATCTCGCCCGATGCCCAGCATCGGGCAAGGTTGCCATGAGCTTCGCATCACAGACGTTGAACACCGCATCGAATGGAGGGTGGTCTACTGCGT
>PMBY01000411.1 GCA_003153875.1 Myxococcales bacterium
TTCGATCGTTCGCAGCGTGCGCAGCGCCAGCCGGGCTCGGCGTTCAAGCCGTTCATCTACGCGGCCGCCATCGATTCCCAGCGCTACACCGCAGCCTCGGTCGTCAATGACAGCCCGGAAGTGTACAGGCTGTGGAAACCGCAGAACTATGACAAGGACAATTTTCGCGGCCCGATCCGGCTGCGCACCGCTCTGGCCTCGTCCATCAACACCGTGGCCATCAAGCTGCTATCCGACGTGGGCCTGGGCGCCACCCGCGAAATGGCCATCCACGCCGGCATCACCTCGCCTTTGCCCGATTCGCTCGAACTGTCACTGGCCCTGGGCGCCAACACGGTCACGCCCATCGAGCTGGCCAATGCCTACGCCACCTTTGCGGCCGGCGGCCAGCACGGCGACACGCGCCTCATCTCCGCGCTTGGCGCGCAAGCCATCCCCACGCCCCCGCTCGAACAGGATGTTCGGGCCGAGACGGCGTACATCATGGTCTCGCTCATGAAGAGTGTGGTCGAGTCGGGAACTGCGCGCGCAGCCGGGCTCAAGTTGCAGAGGCCGGCCGCGGGCAAGACGGGAACCTCCAACGGCAGCCGGGACGCGTGGTTCGTGGGGTTCACGCCGGAGTTGTTGGCGGCGGTGTGGGTCGGGTTCGACGACGGCAAGAGCCTGGGACACGGCGAGGCCGGTGGTCGGACCGCGCTGCCCTTGTGGATCGACTTCATGGTCAAGGCCATGGCCGGACGCCCGGTGCGCGACTTCAGCCAGCCGGCAGGAGTGGCCGTGGTGCAAATCGATCCGGCCACTGGCCTTCTGCCTGCGCCTGGTGCCGAAGGTGTCAGCGAAGTCTTTCTCGACGGCACCGCGCCCAAGGAAACCGCGGCGCCGGCGGGCGAGCAGGAAAATCCGGATCAGATGCTGCTGGAGAAGAACGAGTAGTTAGCTCTTTTCACCACAGAGAATTTCGGATCGGACAGAACACAACTCTTTCCGATCCGGCTCTGGAACCTCTGTGCTCTCTGTGGTGTAGAAGCTCGCTAGCTTCTCACCGGCGTCGCCTTGATCGCGGCCTTGCCGTCNNCGCAGCTTGGCGAAGAACTTGTCGGCCGCCACCGAGGTCGCGGACTCACCGCACTTGATACGAAGGGCGATGTATTCTTCAAAGACCTGCTGAAAGTGAACCGCATTTTCATCCACCGGAGCCAACCGCACGGAAGGCTTCGGGGTCGCGACGGACGCGGCGAACGCGGTCGAGGTCGGCACCGGCGGTGGGGTCAGATCGCGGCGTAGGGGTGGGGGCGAGGGCGCCTCGATAAGGGCGGAAGCCGACACTGCGGCGAATTCTCCCGAGTTGGACGACGTCGTCTCAATCGGTGAACGCAAATTGGGCATCATGAGCGTCCGGTTCACAGAGGCCGTCGGTGCCGCCTTGGCCTGAGGGCTGGGCGCTGGGAGGGACGGGACCGAAACCGGCGTCGGCGTCACCCCCACGCTGGGCGGAAGCTTGGGCGCACCGAACAGCGAAGCGGCCACCGACGCCGGATTGGGCGCAGGCGTGGGAGGCGTGGGCTTGGCCCGCGATACGTCGAACGACTGGCCATCAGCCGAACCGCCTCGATCCAGAATCGCTGCGATGTCCTTCTTGGCCATCTCAGATTTGGGCGGGGCCGCGTGCGTGAAACGCTCTACAGTCGCGTTGATATCCCGCGCGACACCACCCAGCTTGCCGCCGTACTTGGTGTCGTCGATCTTCTGGATCTCATTGCGGGCCAGACTGTGCACCTCGGTCCGCAGTCGCCGGATCGGGCCCTCCACCTCGGTCCGCTGCAGCAAGAGACCGACGCCAATCATGGCCAGGATGCCAAACGCCAGGGGCATCCAGGGGAAATGGCCCCAGCGCAGGTCATCCGAGGAGGCGTTCGACAGCAAGACCCACGGATCGGATCCGGGCGATTGCTTGTTGAGCAGGACGTAGTAGGCTCGCTGTTCGGAGGCTTCACCGACAAAGGGCGCCGCGATCAGCAGCATGCGCTCGTTGCCCATGTACAGGATGAGCGGGCGGGTGCGCTTGTGATTGGCGATCTCCGTGGCGTGCTGCTCGATGAGTTCGGGCAACTGGCCGAGGAGCGCCTCGGGCAGGGTCGACGACACGACGTTCCTGCCGAGAACGATCGCCACATCTACGCCCAGGTTGCGCTTCCACATGTCAGCCAAGCGCTTGCCGGTGTCGACCGCAACCACCACGGCGCCGACGATGCGGTCACGTGACTTGGAGGTGACGGGCGCCGCGCCCACCCGGCGCAGACGACCGGCAGCCCCCCACACATCGTCCGACAGATAGCCGCGCAGGGCGTCCCCCACCACCTCGGCGCCGGCCAGCGATTCGCCGTACTCGCCCTCATCATCGCCCACCCGGGCCACCACACGTCCCTGTTTGTCCACCGCGATGAGCGACTCNNGGCACCAGTGCCTTGAGACGGCTGCGCACGGTTTCGTGCAGCGCCTTGGGCTCCCCCGCCCCACGCGAAGAGGAATCGAGAGCTTCGGTGAGGTGCGAGTCGCGGCCCAGCTTGGCCACATAGTCGATCCAGCGACGCGCATCGTTCTTGAGCATTTGCTCGGCTGCGTATTGCGCGCGATCCAGACGCTGACCTTCCAGCTGCTCGATGCGGCGATCAGCCGGGCGNNAGGAACATCGCTTCCGCCCCTTATTGCTCGGTGGGGTTGGCGGCGCCAGACACCTTGAGGGTCACGTCAAGTCCCCTGGGGGTCACCTCGACCGACTGCTCGTGGACCCAGCGACCGTTGCTCCACACTTTGAGCGTGGCCGGGCCCTCTGGCACATCAGGCAACTTGAAGCCCCCCTTCTCGTCTACCGCCGCAAAGAACGGCGAGCTGGTGACGATCACAGAAATCACGACATGGGGATACTCCGTGCAGCGCACCAAGTATTCCCCGCTGATCCCGAAGCGCTGCTTGCGGACCGTGCCCGGGCTAAGACGCTCGGGCGGCATGATCTCGGGGTGGCCTGGGACGGAAAGGTCGTGGGAAACCTTGTCCGAATTCCTGAACTCCACCACGGCACCCTCCCCCACCACCACCGTGCTGGGATTGGCCTGCATGCCAACGATTTCGATTGGCGTGTTCTTCGGGGCCAGTACCTGCGGTTTGGGGCCCAGCAACACGACGACGGTGTCGCCCCGGGCAGGCGCCGCTTGCACGGGGACGGTGGTGTTCTCAACCCGCCAGTGTCCCAAAAATCGCCGGCCAGCCTTGAGCTCTTCGGGCAGCACCACCGTGCCGCGCACGACGCCTACGGCTCCTGCCAGGGTGGGCGCCAGCGCAACGAGGCCGCCCAGCAACAGCGGCGAAAGCAAACGATATCGCATCATCCGATAGGGCCTCCCAGCGGTAAGAAAGCGTCACTTCTGGTTTCCGCAAGCTTCAACCGGGAGGCGCCTGCTATCATGGCAGGTGTATGGGCGCCATGCCATCCCAGACGCTTGACACCTTCCCCAATCCGAAGCCCGAGCGGGACTACGTGATCCGCTGCGAGACGCCGGAGTTCACCTGCCTTTGTCCCAAAACCGGTCAACCCGATTTCGCCACGGTTCGCGTCGAGTACGTGCCTGACCGACTGTGCGTCGAGCTCAAGTCGTGGAAGCTGTACCTGTGGTCGTACCGCAACCAGGGTGCCTTTCACGAAGCCGTCATCAACCGCATCCTGGACGACCTGGTGGCGGTGGTTCATCCGCGCCGCGCTCGCGTCGAGGGCGACTTCAACATCCGTGGTGGCATTCACACCACCGTGGTTGCTGAGTATCAGTCGACGTAGCACGAGCGGCTCCCTGATCGCGAGAGCAAACCCCGCGGTCCTAGTTGGCCTTCTTCTTGTTCTGGATTACCGCCAAGGCCACGCGGGTCTCACCCAGAAGGTCACGCGCGCCGGGCAGACGGACCGCCTGTTCGTCGCGCTCGATTTGTTTGAGTAACTTCTCTTCGCACATCTTGCACGAGGAATCGGCCAACTTGGTGAGCGACTGCAGGATGGCCTGGTGCACGGGGTAGCGAAGCTGGGGCAGCGAGGCCACTGGCTTGAGCGCGTTGAGGAGGATGGGCACGCCTTTGGCCGCGTTGCCGGAGAAGCCGATGGCGAAGGCGGCCTTTTCGGCGCGCGTCCAGGACTCATCCGTGGTGAGAACCTTGGCGAAGCAGTCGAGATCCTTGTCGCAATCCTTGGCCACCTGCATGCGGTCAAGCGCCTCGCCGAAGATCCCCTGCGCGTCCTTCTCCTTGGCGGCCAGCGCCTTGAACGCATCGTAGGTTTCCTTGCCGGCAATGCGGGCAAGATCGATGGCGGCGTTGGCACGCAGGTCTGATGCCTTGACCCCACCCACGACTACGTAGCCATTCTTGGCCGTGTCGAGCAGGATGGGCACCGCGCGCTTGTCGCCTGACAAGTAGATGCCGTCCTCGGCAGCCTGTCGGTCGGTCGCCTCAGCCTTCTTGTCTGTGAGCAGGTCCAGCAGCACCTTGACCGCTTCCGGAGTACCGATGAAGCCCAGGCCGATGAGAATGGCCTTGTGCTCGCCGGACTTGGCCGGAACTTGCAGACGCGCGGCCATGGCCGGCACGGCACGCGCCGCTCGCAGGTCCCCCAGCAAATAGGCGGCCTTGAAGGGCACGATGCCGGGGCTTACTTTGTCGAAGTCGAGCTTGCGCGCCATTTCGGCAATCTCAGGGTTCTTCTCGTTGAGCAAGGTGATCAACGGATCGATCGCAGCGTCGCCAATGCGCACCAGGGCGAGACGGCATTCCTGGAAGACCTGAGTTCCACGGCCGGTCATGAAGAGACCCTTGATGAGGGCCGGGATCGACTGCGGGTCGCGCAGCTCAGCCAGACCGAGCGCCGCCTTCTGGTTGAGCAAGAAGTCCTGCTCGTCGGCCGACGTGGTGAGAATTTTCATAAGCGTGGGCACAGCTCGCTTGTCCCCGATTTTGACCAGGGCGCGAATCGCCGCCAGTCGTACCGTGTTGGCACGCGACTTGATCGGAAGCTGGTGCTCGACCGCCTTGATAAGCTGCGGAACCGCGTCGGTGGCCTTCATCTCGCCCAGCGCGCCGGCGGCTATCACGGCTCGGTCGAAGTCGTCCTCGGTGAACTCCAGGGCTTCGATGAAAAGAGGTTTGGTCTGCTCATTCGCAAATCGGCTGAGGGCCTCCAGGTGGTCCGGCTTCTTGGTTTCTTTGTACAGCGCAATCATCTCGGGGAGCGCCTGCTGGGCTCGGTCCACACTCATCTTGGCGAGCTGGTCCAGCGCTTCCTTCTGGTCGCGCAGATTGTTGAGTTTGCGTGCCCAGGTGCGAGGGTCGTTCGGGTCGCCTCCACACCCGGACAAGACAAGGCCGGCCGTGAGCGCGCCGACTACCACGAAGCTAGCTTTTCGCATCTCAGCACCTCCCTGGGAAAATCCCGTAACAAGTCCCTGCGGCTGGCTCCGGGGGTGAAGCCAGCCGCTCGTACCACGGACAGCGGGTCAAGGGCCGCGATGGACCCGCTGGAAAGCGAAGGTCACTCGGCCGCGGCCGGTGCGGCGCCGCCTTTGGCCTTGGGCCGGACGGCGAAGTTCACGTTCTGGTAGCCGGCTGTGGCTGCCGAGAACATGACCTTGCGCAACATCTTGAACTCGACGCTCTTGTCGGATTGGATAATGCACACCCCTTTGAAGTCCTCCGTGGGGTGCAGTAGCTTGTAGTTGTTTTTTGCGGTCACGAGCCGATCGGCCAGCTCCGGGATCTTGGCGTCTCCGGTGGCCGAGTCCTTCATCAGCTCCTCGCCGGTGGCCACTTGTGCCCCGTCCAGGGTGACGACGTCCTTGGTAACACCGATGACCGGAGCGCGTTCGAGGTCGGACCAGCTCTGGGCGTCGGGCAGGGTGATGTTCTTCTGTACGAAGAGAATCTCGCCACTGGCCGAGAATGTCATGAGCAGGAAGATGACGAGAATCGTCATCATGTCGATATAGGCCACGAGATTGAGGGCCTGATACAGGCTCTTGCGGCCCCCGCCCTTCAGCTTCGAGTTGGCAACTTCGAGGCTGATCGAGCGATACAGGTGCGCGTGAGGCGCCGTGATTGCCATGATGGTTCTCCTCGGTCCTAGATTCCGGCTGCGCCTGAGTCAATAAGCGAGATATCCGGGAATCTCGCTTGTATGGCGGTGTCCATGGCTCGTATCAGGACATCGAATTTTATTGTGTCCTCGGAAGCCACCTGAGCGTCGTTCTTGTCCGGGTGACCGTCCTTGGCCTTCTTCAGCTCGGCTGCCAGCTTTTCAAAGTCGTAGTCAGCGCCCTTCTTTGGAATAGGGGTCTGGTCCTGACCAACGACCAAGTTGAAGCCTTCCTGGTTCACCATTACGACGACCTTGACCTGCAATTCGGGCGGAGTTTCCTCGCCGGCTTGCCCTTGGCCCTTTTGCTGGGCCTGCAGGCGGGCGAGCTGGGTCCACACCGCGGTGATGAGCAGGAAGGCGACCATGCAGGTGAGCAGGTCGATGTAGGGCACAAGATTCAATTCGGCGTTAAGTTCCTTCTTGCCGGACTTACCGCCAGTTTCTACTGAAACACTCATGATTGAGCTCCCGTCTTGGGGCCGCGTCTCGGCCCCTCCGTTCGCTGTCGACTAGTGCTGAGCGCCGCCGTCTGAACGGCCGGCCACCACCAAGTTGAGCGCCTCGACCGTGCCCTGGTTGACGCCGTCGAGGATGGATTGCGTCTTGCCGTTGAGGACGGCGAAGGCGGCAAGGCCGAAAATACCGGTGCCCAATCCGAAGGCGGTGCAGTTCATGGCCTCGGAGATACCTTTGGAGAGCATGGTCGCCTTCATCGAGGGGTCGACGCCGGCCACGGCTCCGAAGGACTTGATGAGGCCGGTGATGGTGCCGAGGAGTCCGGCCAGGGTCGCCAGGTTTCCCAGCATGGCCAAATACCCGGTTCGCTTTTCCACTTTGGGCAACTCGCGAAGGGCTTCCTCGTCCATCGCCTGCTGGATGTCATGCTCGGAGCCACCGGCCTTGTTCAGACCAGCCGCGATGATCTTGGTGAGCGGAACGGGTGTGGCCTGGCAGGTTGTGATGGCGCCACGGATGTTGCCGCTGACGATTTGGGATCTGATCAGCGATATCAGCCGGTCCGCGTCGACTTTGCACTTTCCCAGATAGGTTGTGCGATCGATGGTCAGGTAGATTGTGATGAGACAGATGAGAAGGATCGGGTACATGCCCCATCCACCGAGTTGGAACGCTTCAAACAAGAACATGGCTGAGTCTCCTTTTCTTTAGCGTTGCGTAACTTGTTGGGCTACCCGTGCAGCGCAGCTTTGGCGCCAGCCAGCAGGTTGGTCACGTTTTTTCTCATTTCGCCGACGTCGTCGATGATTCCTTGGGTCTTGCCGTTNNTCGACGCCTGCCACACCGGCAAACGCTTTGATGAGGCCGGTGATAGTTCCGAGCAGACCGGCCAGGGTGGCGAGGTTGCCCAACATAGCCAGGTAGCCAGTGCGCTTCTCGACTGCGGGCATCTCGCGCAGAGCGGCTTCATCCATGGCCGCGACGATCTCGGTTTCCGACCGGTTCGCGCGCATGAGGCCGGCCTGGACGATGCGGGTCATCGGTGTGGGATTGCCGGTGCAGACCTTGATCGCGCCTTGGATGTTGCCCGCCGAAATCTGTGAACGGAGCAGGGCAAGCAGCTTGTCCTTGTCAATGATGGCCTTGCGAAGCACCACGGAGCGTTCGGTGACGATCGAGATGGTGATCATCAGAATGGTGAGGATAGGCCACATGCCCCATCCTCCTTCGTGGAAGGCATCGGCTAGCATNNTTAAGGATGGTCATCTGTTCCTCCTTGGTCTTGGTGCCGGTGTCCCAGACAGCCAGGTCTGTGCGACGGGAAACCGGCCAGAGATTTGGGAAAGCGTGAGGTGCGGAAGAAGCGGTAGGTTATGGTTCGTCGGCTCGCTCCGACGCCAATCGCCCCAGCAGGAATCGCCCAGCAACTACGGAAGCATTTCAAATGCCACAGGCGGGACGCTCTTGTCCAGCTAAGAATTCTCGCGGCCTAGCCGCGCGAGGGAGAATCTGACCGGGGCTTTCTGCCACGGTCTGGGGAATCTTGGGGCACTGGCTTTCGGGCAACTGGACCGGAGCACGGCGCTGCGGTACGAATAGAGTCCGTGGTCACGCGCATTCTCGACTTGGCGATCCTGTTGCTGCTTGCGGCAGCGATCATCATTCCCAGGCCAGACGTGAAGGTCAAGCCGGCGCTGCCGCCGGATCCGGCTGTGCGCCAGCGCGTCGCGGAGTTGCAGACCCAGCTTGTGGCCGCTCGGGGCGACGTGGCGGCTGCCCTGGAACTCGCGGATATTTTCATGGACCTGCGCCATCCAGATTGGGCGTTGGCATCGCTCGACGGTGCGCTGGATGCCCATCCGGATGACTATCGCGTTCACCATCTCGCGAGCCTCGCGTTGGCGGACCACTTTGAGGCAGGCCACGCATACACCGAGGCCCAGAAGGCGTTGACGCTGTGTGAGTCGGGGTCGAGCGTGGCCTGCGGCGAAACCGAGCGCAGTCGCTTGGAGATTCTGAAGAGCACGTTGGAGCGGATAAAGAACATGGACATGCGCCGGGATCCGAACTCGGCCAAGGAACAGCTCATCAAAGGTTTGCGCCTGACCTTCATCCCCAAGAAGGTGGCGGAGAAGCCAGGAAAGAAGAATTCTCCGGCCACGCCCGACAACAAGCCTGGCACCCATCCTTGACAGAGACGGTGGGGGCCGGGATTATCTCGCCCTTCTGCGCCCGTAGCTCAATTGGATAGAGCATCGGCCTTCGAAGCCGAGGGCTGGGGGTTCGATTCCCTCCGGGCGCGCTGGTACTGGTTCCCCCTTCGGGGACTTCGGGACGGACTGCCCACCCCGCCCACCCCGCGCGCTTCGCGCGCGCCCTCGCCGGGACCGGGGCCGGGATCGGCGGCCGGATCCGGTTCCGGTTGCCGGATCCGGCTTCGGCTACCGGCCACCGGCCACCGGCTTCGGGCCTTCCAGAGGGGCACTGTCTTGACTTGGCCGTTCTCGCCAGGCATACATTTCCATCCCGCGGGCGCATAGCTCAATTGGTAGANNATTGGTAGAGCAGCGGACTCTTAATCGTGTGGGTGGTTATTGCTCGGCATTGCTCGCAGTTGTCCCGCCCTATAATTCCAGGGGCTTCGACTGTAGGCGCATAGCCCAGCACGACAATGAAAAGTGTGGATATGGTACAATAGACCACAGAATGGCCACACAGTGACGTGACTTTCATCCGCGGGCAGCGATTCGGAGTCATGACCGAGTCGCGGGGCAGGCTGCACTTCCCCTGGCCCAGCCCGCGGACCTTTTCGACCGGGAGTGCAGGACGGAAGTGCAGCAGTGAGCCCACACAGAACGAACCCAGACGACGCCAGACGGGCGTTTGAGGCCCCGGCGGGGGAAGAGGCCAGGGAACCGGCGAAGGCCGGGCAGGCGCGCAGCGGGGCGGCCGGCGGATCGCGCAAAGGATGGGAGGAGGACGAAGAGTTTGCAAAGGACTGCGAAGCGTCGGTCACCGAAGTCCCCCTGGTCAAATTCCCGCCCGACCTTCAAATGCGCATCAGCCTCGCCCTCGGCAGGATCGAGGATGACGCCTGCTGGGCAACGGCGAGGAAGCATCCCAAGTTCTCGCGGCTCTTTGCCCTCGCCAGCATCGGATCGATGTGTCTGGAGCATGCGGCGGGTGCGCTCGAATATCTAAACGCCGGCCCGCTGACCGGGAAGGGAAAGCGAAAATTCGACCGAGCGGTCGGCAAGGCTGAGCGGCTGGCCCAAGAGATAGAACAGTCGGGGGAATTGAAAGCATTGCTCGCCAAGAGGCGGGCGAACCTCGACAAAGCGACCCTGGCGCGAGAGGAAGACGCACAGGCACTGGCCGAACGTGTGGCGGAGCTAGATCGCGAGAACCCGGCCTACTCACACGTCGAGATGGCCAAGAAGTTGGCGGCCGAGGGCATCCACCACAAGAAGAACAGGAAACCGTACACCGCTCGGCGTATTGGCCAGATTCGCAACAAACAGTAAACGGCTCATCGGAAATTTGGCCGCTAGTTTCCGTTTTTCGATCAGCGTCAGCGGAAATATGGCCGCATATTTCCGATCTTGGGGCGCGCGGCCGTCGCGTAACCAGTCGGCACGGAGCCAAATGTTACCATAGCCTATGAGTTCAACAGTTACTCTCCCCGCCGCTGAACGACCCCGCGTAATTGACCTTCTCATGCGACTGGGATTGCACGCGCCGTCGGTCTTGGGCGCGTCCTTGCCGAGTTTACAACGTGCGGCCGGTGGACTTCGAATTCGCGCCGGAAGTTTGTTGTCCATTCAGCAATCGCTCGCCCGCCTGCCCACTGCGCCGGCGGAACTCGCTGCACTCGTTGCCGCTACACGCGCACGACGTCCCGGCCCGGAGTCACAGCCGTGACCGGCCTGGACGAAACCCTGCGCTTTCTCGTCGCTGCTGAAGTCGGGCCGCTTGTTCAACGCATCGACCGATTGACGGCACTCGTCGAGGGACTGCGGCCGGCGCAATGGCTCAGCGTCGGCGAAACAGCGAAGTACTTGGCGTGCTCGACTCAAACCGTGACGGCAATGGTGAAGCGCGGCGAACTCACTCACCGTCGGGCAGGGCGGCGTCTGCTCATCTCAGCCGAATCGATCCGCCCGACCGACCCGGCGGAAATCGCGACGCTGGCCAGAACGGCACGAGAGGCGAGGCAGTCGTGATGTTCGACCAAGCCGAGGCAATCGAAACTTTCCGCGCGTTCGCGCGTGAGCAGCATGGTGTGATTGTGCCCGAGAATCCGAAGATCGGGCGCATCGGCCTTTGCCCCGTCGAAGGAAAGAAACCCTCGAATCGAGCGGGCCGCTACAGACTGCACCTCGACGGCATCCCCGCAGGTTGGACGCAGAACTGGACTTGCGAGGACCGACCTACCACGTGGTGCCTTGGCAAGAAGTCGGACTATTCCCCAGCGGACTGGGCCGCGTATCAGGACCAGGTCAAATCGCTCGAACGTGAGCGAGAGGAGCACGACGCGCGACGGTCGGCCGATGTCGAGGCCCTCTGTGTCCGGGTATATGGCGCCAGCACCAAATGCACGTCGCACCCATACCTGGATCGCAAAGACGCGAAGGCGGTCGACGACCTTCGCGTGACTGACAGAGAATGGGAATTCCCGCGCGACGACGGCGAACCACCGATGAAGATTCGCAGCGGAGCGCTGATAGTGCCCGCACTTTCCAGTGACGGGGAAATTCGCACCCTGCAATTCATCTACCCCGACGGCACGAAGCTATTTCCTTGCGGCGCCAAGGTGCGCGGGCATTTTGTGATCGGCAAACCCGGCAATGTTGTCGCAGCGGCCGAAAGCTACACCACGGGATGGACCATTCACGCGGCGACGGGCTACGCGGTGTATGTGTCGTTCGGATCCGGGAACATGCTGTCTGTTGCCCAAGAGGCGCAGAGGCAACACCCCGGCGCGCGGATCGTCGTCTGCGGTGATGATGATTGGCAAGTGAAGGGCAACCCCGGCAAGACGCGAGCCGAGGCGGCTGCAAAGCCAATTGGTGCCGCCGTGTGGGTGCCGGAATTCGGCCCCGAACGCGGCGAGAAAGACACAGACGCGAACGACCTAGCGGCGTTGCATGGATTGCCCGCGGTGAAACGGCAGATAGAGGCCGTGTTGGCACAAGCAACGGCGGATCCCGCGGCGCCCGAGGTAGTGCTCCCGCCGCGAATCTCAGACGCCGCGATCGAACTGTGGAGCACGCCCAACCCGCCCGCGCTGGCCACACCTTTTGAACCACTGAACACGCTGCTTGGCGACGGCCTGCGCGGCCTTAACGTGCTGGTTGCTCCAACGGGCGTAGGTAAAACCTCCCTGGCGTTGCTCCTCGCAAGGCACGCGGCCCCGACCACGCCGGTGTTGTACGTGAGCACTGAACTCGGCTGCAAACAAGCCGTGGCGCGCATTGCTGGACAAATTCTCAAGCAGTCATGGCGGCGGCTTTGGGAGGGGCAAAAGAACACCGGGGCGGCGATCGCTCAGGTGACCGCGGCGCTCAATATCCGGTGCCTCGAATTCCGCGACATGGGCGAAACTCTCGCTATCGCAAACGCCATTGCGGCCACCGAGGCGAAGCCGCCCTTCTTGATCTTGGACTACATGCAGGGCGCCGCTCGCGATCCACATGTTGACCGCCGCCTGGCCGTGTCTGCTGTGTCGGACGCAGCCTTGCAGTGGTGCCGCAGCACGGGCGCAACGACGCTTATGGTGTCGAGCACAGCACGAGTCTCCTATAGCAACACCGATGCGAAAAAGGGCCGTGACCTCGTCGGCACGGCAAAAGAATCAGGAGACATCGAATTCGACTGCTCTGCGGTTCTTTTTGCCGAGATGGAATCCTGCCCCCTGGACGGCTGCGCGAGTGGCCAAATCCACGTCAGTAAATCCAGGTTCGGGACCGTGGGGTGGGTTCCTGTCCGATTCGAGGGCGCGACCGGGCTCTTTCAACTCGACGCCAGCGGCCTGGACCCACTTGAGCGCTCGATTCTCTCGGCCATCCGAGCTGGCCATCATTCCGCTAACGCGATACAGGAAGCCACCAAGAAGCAGCGCAAAAAAGTACTCGCGACGCTTGAAGACATGAGAGAGCGAAACATCATTGACGCAAAGAACTATATAGTAGACGATGAGCGTCAGAAACCGCGTCAAAACAGCGAAAATGCCGCAAGGCTTCCGGGAACCAGTTCTCAAAGTGGTTCTGGCGCGGGAACCACTCTCACTTTCCCGTCGCTGACTGGTGGTTCCGGCACGGGAACCGCCCCCTGTGGTTTTGGTACCGGTTCCCACCCCCTTAAGGGGGAACCGGGAACCACTTCGGGAACTACCGAGGATTCCGATACCCCGGACGGTGGCGAGGAGGTGGCGGTATGACGTCCTGCGAGGCACTGGCGCTAGCTGAGGAGCGCGGCGTCACCCTGGCCGCCCGTGGGGAGCAACTGATACTCAAGGGGAAGGCAGCGCGCGAGATCGCACCGTTACTTGCGCCCCTCAAGCCGGAGCTGCTGGCGCACCTTCGTGACCTGGCTGGCGCCAAGGTTCTCCCCTTCGTCCTGCCCGCGCCCAAGGCAGGCGCCCTGCTGGCCCACTGCACGCGGGTCAGGTCTGACACCTCGGTCACGCCGGCGGACGTGGAAGCCCTGGCCGCGCACTTCGAGGCGCTGGGGCGTGAGGCTGCGATAGCGAGCGAGCGGCGTCTCTGGTCCTGGTGGAAGACCGAGGCAGTGCCCA
>PMBY01000319.1 GCA_003153875.1 Myxococcales bacterium
ATCGCCATCATGCGCCTGCTCGACAAACATGGGATCAAGCCCGACATCGTGATGGGGCACAGCCTAGGCGAATGGGCCGCCGCCGTGGGCGCCGGCATGGTCACCTTCCCCGAGGCGCTGGTGGCGGTGAGCGCGCGTGCGCGGGCCATGGCCTCCGTGTCCATCGGAGACAAGGGCAAGATGGCCTCGGTGGCTGGGCCTGCCGATGAGATCGGCAGCCGGCTACCCGAGATTGGCGGCTATCTCACCCTGGCCAACATCAACAGCCGCAAGCAGACCGTCATCGCGGGCGCCAGCGACGCGGTGGACCGCGCGGTCGACTACTTCAACAAACTGGGCATGACCGCTCAGCTCATCCCAGTGTCCCATGCCTTTCACAGCAAGGTGGTAGCGCCGGCCTCGGACGCGCTCTATCGCACCATCTGCGAGATGGAGATCGCCTTCCCGCGCATCCCGCTGGTGGGCAACATCGACGGTGAACTCTACCCGACCCATGACATGGACACCATCAAGCGGCGCCTGGCTGACCAGATGGCGTCCTCGGTCCAGTTCGTCAAGGGCGTCGAGACTTGCTACCGAGAAGGGGCGCGCATTTTCGTCGAGGTTGGCCCCAAGCGCGCGCTCATGGCCCTGGCCGAAAGCATTCTCGAAGACAAAGACGACGTCATCTGCTTTTCCACAAACCATCCCAAGCGCGGCGGGGTGCGTTCCTTCCACGAAGCCATGTGCGGCTTCTACGCTGCGGGCATTCCCCGCCCCGAAAATCTCTTGGCTGCTGTGGCAGCGACGCAGCCCGATCCTGTCGCACGAGCCGCCGCCGCGCCCGTCCAAACATCGATCCCGACTTCTTCGCACGGAGCAAACCAGACCATGAGTGAGAGTCCGATTCGCACGTCCGCAGGCCAGCCCGACTACGACGGGCTGGGAAGATTGTTTGCGCGCTTTCTCGACGAGGGCATGGCGATGTACGGCGGCCGTCGCGCTGGCCCGCCCGCGTTGCCAGAAGCTCGCTCGGGATCGATCGTCGTGTCAGGCGCGGCCTTGGGCTTGCCCGGGCAGAAGCAACACGTCTTCGACGACAGCAACGTGGACCGCATTCTGCGGGGCGATTCCTTCATCGATCCAGTCCCCCATGTCTTCCGCGCCCGCATGGTGGAAAAGAATGTGGTCCGTCTGGTCAAGCGCGAAGTGGGCGAGCCCAGCCTGGATCCCATCAAGTCGGTGGACGAGGTCATTCGCCTGGCCGGCCGCCGTGGCGCTTTCGATATCGTCGAAGAATTCGGAATTCCGCGCGAGCGCGTAGAAGCCTGGGACATCACCACCGCGCTGGCCATTGCCGCGGGCATCGAGGCCCTGCGCGATGCAGGCATTCCCCTGGTCCGCCACTATCGCCGCACCACCACGGGCAGCTTCTTGCCCGACCGCTGGCGGCTTCCGGTCGCGATGGCCGATGAAACCGGCGTGATCTTCGCCTCGGCCTTTCCGGGCTACGACAACCTGGTCGACGAGGTGACACGCTTCTTTTCCCAGCGAACCGGCCGTCAGAGCTACGAATTCGATCGCCGTTTCCTCTTCCGCATCCTCGCCATGGGGCACGCGCAGTTTGCCGAACTGCTCGGCATCCGCGGTCCCAACACTCAGGTCAACGCGGCCTGTGCCTCGACCACCATGGCCGTGGGCATGGCCGAGGACTGGATCCGAGCCGGCCGTTGCCGTCGCGTGCTCATCATCGGTGCCGACGACGTCACCTCGGACAGCCTGCTGGAATGGATGGGCGCTGGCTTCTTGGCCACCGGCGCAGCCACCACCGAGGATGTGCTAGAAAACGCGGCGCTGCCCTTCGATCGCCGGCGCAATGGCATGCTCCTCGGCATGGGCGCTTGCGGCCTGGTGGTGGAGTCGGAAGATTCGCTGCGCGAGCGCGGTATGCGCGGCCTGTGCGAAGTGCTGGGTAGCGAGTTCGCCAACAGCGCTTTCCACGGGACACGCCTGGACGTGGACCACATCGAGGGTGTGATGGAGCGGCTGGTGTCAGGCGTAGAGAAGCGTCACGGCATCGATCGGCACGCCATGGCGCGCGAGTTGGTTTTCATCTCGCACGAGACCTACACGCCCGCGCGCGGAGGCAGTGCTTCGGCCGAGGTGTTCGCCCTGCGCAAGACCTTTGGCNNGTCAAGATCCTGGAGAAGCAGGTGGTTCCGCCGGTCCCCAACTACCGCGAGCCCGATCCCGAACTGGGTACGCTCAATCTGTCGAAGGGCGGGCACTATCCGGTGCGCTACGCCCTTCGCCTGGCGGCCGGCTTCGGTTCACAGATCGCGATGACCGTGCTCCGTCGCATTGATGGTTTGGAAGAGCGGGTAGCGGATCGGGCCGCCTACCAGCGCTGGCTTTCCGACATTTCCGGGTACCCAGCGCCGGTCTTGGAAGTCGAGAAGCGCACCCTGCGCATCAAAGACATTGGCACGCCCGCCCGCGAGCCGGCTCAGTCGTCCTGGACCATGGGCACGGGTCCGCGCGCAAGCCTGGGCGACGAGGGGCCGATGCCGGTGCCGACCGCGCCGCGGGCGCCGACTGCCCCAGCGGTCGCGATCGCGACTCCGGCGGCTCAGCCCGCACCTGTGCCGACCGCGACCGCGACAGTGGTTCCGTCTGCGGCGGTCACGACGGCCGTCGCAGCGTCGGGCGGCGACGTCGCCATGGAGTCGGTGCTCAAACTGGTCAGCGACAAGACCGGCTATCCGCGCGACATGCTGGATCCCGATCTGGATCTCGAAGCGGACTTGGGAATTGATACGGTCAAACAGGCCGAAGTGTTCGCGCTGGTGAGGGAGACATTCAATATTCCGCGGCAAGACACGCTCAAGCTGCGTGACTACCCAACCCTGCGACACGTGGTGGGGTTTGTGAAAGAGAACCGGCCGGATCTGGCTGGGGCTACTGTTTTGGCCCCGGCCACGACCACGACCACGACCACGGCCACGACCACGGCCACGGCCACGACAAATGCTGTAGCGGAGAAGGTGCTGGGAATGGTGGCTGAGAAGACCGGGTATCCGCGGGACATGCTGGAGCTGGACCTGGATCTCGAAGCGGACCTGNNCTGGGCATCGACACGGTCAAGCAGGCTGAAGTGTTCGCGCTGGTGAGGGAGACGTTCAATATTCCGCGGCAGGACACCGTCAAGCTGCGTGACTACCCGACGCTTCGTCATGTCATCGGGTTTGTGGAGCAGAACCGGCCGGATCTGGCAACGTCGGCGTCGGCGGTTGTGATTTCGGCCCCGGCCCCGGCCCCGGCCCCGGTTCCGGCCACGGCCACCCCCTTCGGGGGCTTCGGGACGGACAGCCCACCCCACCAACCACCGAGTGCTTCGCACTCGCCCGTCGCGGCCACGACCACGACCACGACCACGGATAATGCTGTCGGAACGGGCGATCCGATTGCAGAGAAGGTGCTGGAACTGGTGGCGGGCAAGACCGGGTATCCGCGGGACATGCTGGAGCTGGACCTGGATCTCGAGGCCGACTTGGGCATCGACACGGTCAAGCAGGCCGAGGTGTTCGCGCTGGTGCGGGAAACATTCAGTATTCCGCGACAGGACGACGTGAAGCTGCGTGACTACCCGACCCTTCGCCATGTCATCGGGTTCGTGAACAAGTACCTGCCGGCAGCAACACCGGTCGCGCCGGCAGAGTCGCCAGTGTCTGCGCCCACAGCGCCTGCTGCGACGGTTGCAGCACCGGCGCTGGTCGTGGCCGAGGGGCCGAGCCCCTTTGTGAGCGGGTTGCTACGGCGTCCGGTGGTGACCCTGCGGCCTCCGCTCGACTCGTGCAAGAAGACCGGCGTGCGCCTGGAAAAGGGCAGCCGCGTGGTGGTGGTGGCTGACAGTGAAGGCGCGGGCAAGCTGCTGTGTGAGCAACTGGAAAGCCGGGGCGTGCAGGTGCTGCGCATCGATGCGCGACCCGAACGGGCCGAGATCGAGGCGGCGCTGCACACCTGGGCTCAGGCGGGCAACGTCGCTGGCCTCTACTTCTTACCTGCACTCGACCGCTCGGCGCCGTTGTCGGACATCGACCTGGTCCAGTTCCGCAAGCTGTATCGCGACCGCGTCTTGCTCTTGCACGGGGCCGCGCGTGGACTGTACGACACGCTCAACCCGGGCTGCTTCGTCATTAGTGCCACGCGCATGGGTGGCCAGCACGGCTATGGTGCGGCTGGCGCCATCAACTCCGTGGGGGGCGCAGTTACCGGCTTCACCAAGACGCTGCGACGCGAGCGGCCCGACCTGCTGGCCAAAGCGGTCGATTTCGAGGACGGAGCCTCGGCCGAACTAGTCGCGCGCGCCTTGCTCGACGAAACCGAGCGCGATCCGGGCGCGGTGGAGATCGGCTACGCCGGTGGCCTGCGCGTGACGGTCGGCCTGGAAGTCATGCAAGCGGTACCGACGGACGCCAAGCCGCCGGTCAAGCTGGACCAGAACACGGTGTTTGCCGTGACCGGCGGGGCCGGGGCCATCACCGTGGCCATCGTGCGCGATCTGGCGGCCGCGTCGCGTGGCACGTTCTACCTGCTCGACGCGCGTGCCATGCCGCCCGCGAGCGAGCACGCGCTGCTGGAAACCGTAATCAAGGATCGCGAGGCGGCCAAGCGCGTGGTCTTCGAGCGCATCAAGTCCGAGAAGGGCCGGGCCACGCCTGCGCAAGTCGAGGAGAAGCTCTTCGATCTGGAACGGCAGGCCGGCATACTAGAAGCCCTGCGCGGGGTGGAGCAGGCGGGCGGTCGCGCTTTCTACCGCCAGGTCGACGTGCTGGACGGGGCGGCCGTCAAGGCCGTGGTGGACAACATCCGCGCCGAGAGCGGACGCATCGACGTTATCCTGCACGCCGCAGGGCTCGAGCGCAGCCGCTCGCTCGATCGCAAGCCGGTGGAGGAATTCGACCTGGTCTTCCGAGTGAAGGCCGATGGTCTCTTCAACCTGATGGCCGCGACAAGGGAGATGGACGTCAAAGCGATCGTTGGGTTCTCGTCGGTCGCCGGCCGCTTCGGGAACGCCGGGCAGGCTGACTACAGCTCGGGCAACGACTTCATGTGCAAGACGCTCTCTTGGTGGGCGGCGTCGCGTCCCGGATCGCTGGGCATCGCGCTCGACTGGACTGCCTGGGGCGGCATCGGCATGGCCACGCGCGGAAGCATTCCCGAGATCATGAAGCGCGCGGGTATCGACATGCTGTCGCCGGCCGAGGGCCTGCCCGTGATCCGCCATGCGCTGCAAGCGGGCTTCTCCGGCGAAGCGGTGGTGGGACACAAGCTGGGCATCTTGATGGAGCCCTTTGACAAGGATGGCGGCATCGATCCCGAGGGCAGCCTGCTGGCGCGCGCCCGCGAAAAGGCGCTGCCTCTGCCCTTCGACAATGTCAGCTTCGATCTGCACCAGGGCATGACGGCGGAGATCAGGCTCGACCCCAAGGTGGAGCCGTTTCTCTACGATCACGCCATCGACGGCATTCCGGTTCTGCCGGGCGTGATGGGTCTGGAGACTTTTGCCGAGGCGGCCTGGTTGCTGGCTCCTTCTCTTCGCGTGGCGGCTCTTGAGAACGTGCGCTTCTTGGCGGCCATGAAGTATTACCGCCACGAGCCGCGTTCCGTGATCGTGCGGGCGCGCCCGTTGCTGGGCGCGGACGGGCGGGTGCGGGTGCACATGACCCTGTCTTCGATGCAGGTGGTGGTGGGCCGCGAGCCCGAGGAGAAACTCCACTTTGCTGGCGTGGTGGTGCTGGAGCAGGGCCAGGGGCAAAGCGCGCGCACGGCGGTGGACGGCGCGGGCCCGGTGGGCGGCATCGGCCACGACGACATCTACCGCGTGTACTTCCACGGTCCGGCCTACCGGGTGTTGGAAATGGTCAACCGGCTATCGAGTGGGAAGGTGGTGGGGACCATGCGGACGCCGCTGCCCGCTGATACCACCAACCCCAACAGCACCAGCATGGTGGGGCCGCGACTGGTCGAACTGTGCTTCCAGACCGCGGGCGTGTGGGAGATCGGCCAGACCGGCCAGATGGGGCTGCCGTCGGTGGTGGAGCGCGTGACCGTGTTTGATCCGGCCCCCAACGGCAAGCCGGTGGTGGCTGAGCTGCAGCCGCACCCGTCCGAGGACGCGCTGTCGTTCGACATGCGTGTGCGCGACGGCGACGGCAAGGTGTACCTGACGGTGCAGGGCTACCGCACTTCGCGCATCCCGGGCGGGCTGCCTGACGAGGCCCTGGGCGCCTTCCGCGGCGTGGTCGGCTGACCGGCGCGAATGTTCCGCCACCTTCTGGCCCACGCCGGCGAGCACCCCGCGCTGGCGCAGGGCCAGGTGCCGCCGGGTCTGCTCAGCCCGCGCGAGGAAGCCATCCTCGCCGGGCTGACGCTGCTGCCGCGTCGGCGAAAGTGGCTGCTGGGACGCTGGGCAGCCAAGCGGTTGCTGGGAGAATTGGCAGCCGAAAACAACGGCATTGTAGCTGGGTTGCTCGGAAAGCCCGGGTCGGATGAGGACTGGCGCCGTCAGTTCAGCATTCTCAATGACGAGGCCGGTGTACCCTATGTCGATCGAGCAGGGCAGGGGAGACTGCCCTTGTCACTGTCGATCTCACATCGCGGGGATTGGGGCTTGGCTGCAATCGCGCTGGTTTCTGGTGCAAGGATCGGCGCTGACATTGAAACCGTGGAGCCGCGCGATCCAGCCCTGGTGCGGCAGTTCTTCAGTGAAAGCGAAGCCGACCGCGTGGGCAGTGGCCGCGACGCCGAGCGAACTGTCGCGCGCATCTGGAGCGCCAAAGAGGCAGTGCTCAAGGCCATGGGTCTCGGGCTTCGTCACGACACGCGCGACATCGTGGTGGGCGACGAGATGGACGCACCCGCAGGCGTAGCAGAAGAATGGCGGGCATTGGACATTTGCGTCGCACCTGTGCTGGCCGCGCGAATGGCGCCGGGCTCACTCACTCTGCTTTGCCGCGACCTCGACGCGCATGTGGTGACTGTCGCGTTGTTGATGTGAGTAGGTCGTTGCCGGGGGAGTGGAGCTGTTGTGGGGTCGCGGGAGGTAGTAAGATCGGAGAATGCCAAGCCAGCGGTGGGTATTCGCAGTGGCCGCTTTGTTCCTGGCGTCGGCGTGCAACTAGCTATGGGAGATTCAGATGAAACGCAGGCTGAAGAGTCGCTTGTGGAGATGCATGTGCCGCGCATCGAGCGCGCTCTTGCTCTTGAGCAGCCCGAGTTGCAGCTCCAGCGCCTTGCACTCCTTCGACGCTGGCGTGGCTGCCTCGTCGGCGGGTTCTGGCGGTGCCACCGGCAGTGGAGGCGCGGTCGGCAACGGCGGCGTGCTGGGCAGTGGCGGCGCAGCTGGTCTGGACGGAGCCGACGGCTCTGTCGTGAGCGCGCCTGATGCGTCCCATGGAACCGCGGACGCGAATGGTGCGGACGGCGCTCTATCGGTGGTCGCGCAGCAATACGTGATGGCCTACGCGGAACCCTATTGCACGCGATTGGCCGCGTGCTGCTCGCAGGCTGGCCTCACTTCTTCGGGACTGGGGCCTTGCGAGGCCAATCAATTGGGCTACGTCAAGTATCTCGACGACGGCTCCGAGGTCATCGTGCCCTCGGCCGTCCAGACATTGCTGGAGCAAATGCAAACCAGTTGCGACCAGCCGTCCTACGCGCTCATCGCGGACGTCACCGAGGGAACATACCGTGCGGGGCAGCCTTGCGAAGCGCCGGATCAATGTGCGGGCACACCGGCCCTCTGTTGGATCCCCAGCGACATATCGAGTGGGACATGCATGACTCCGCCTCGGGGCAAAGCTGGTGATGGCTGTGTCTTCACCTGCGACGACACCTCGTTGTGCAAACTCGGGACGAGCGCAGGCAGGAGTCCCTATTCGATCTGCTACGACCAAGACGGACTTCGCTGCGACCTTGCCACGTACACTTGCGTCGCTGTCACTGCAATCGGCAAAGGGTGCATGGAATACGGCGAATGCGGAACGCATCAGACGTGCCTCAACGGAACCTGTCAGAAAAGAGCAAAGGCGGGCGAAGATTGCGGCAACGGCCAACAGTGTGACGATTTGCTCGAATGCTACAGCAGCAGCGGCGGCAGCGGCTATGCATGCCAGAAAATGCCGCTTGCATGGAGTGGAAGCTGCAGTCCGTAGCGGTTCAACCTGTCAGGCGACGCGGTCCGTTGCACGCTACTTGGCCGGGACCAGCCCGGGCGATTGGGCGCAGTATCCGACAGCCATTGTGTTTCGGATACAAGTCTCGTTCGACTTGCAATCGGAGGAAGTGGCACAACGGCCGCTGAGAGGCGCACAATGGCCAGAGCCGACCTTGGTGCGCCTGTCCCAGCGCACGTCCTTGCACTCCATCCCGTCGGGACAGGGTCTCTCGCTCCCCGGCGAGCCCCACTCCGAGCACTTGTCTCCCGGATTTTCCGGTGGGGCAATTTCAGGAGGCGGAAACTTCTGATAGGCGGAACAGGCTGCACAAGTACACAACGCGACCAGAAGCACGCCGAGGCCGCCGCGCCCCAAACGCGCAAGTCGAATGTATCGATCACATCGTCTCATCGGCCCGCTGGTCATTTCGGCGACGCGCTCTCGCTGATTCACGGCTGCAACGATTGCCCAAGCTGTCTGTCATGGGGCCGTGGGGTAGTCTTGCCGAGGTCATTCTAGTGCGCGACTGTGCCACGCGCCGACCAGAACCTCGGCAACTTCGGGGCCACGCGCGCATTCCTAGTAGAGTTGAAACGACCATGGGAAACTCGTGGCCTCACAAGGAGAGAACTTCGCCGCCTCGACCGCCCTTTCCACGCACGCTCCACTGGGCGTACCCGCGAGTTTGCCCGTCACGGTTGCCAAGAAGACCCGGCCTCCCCCGTCCACCGATATGGTTACATTCACCCGGCCCGGAACCTTGTACTGCCTGTAGCACTCCCTCACTCTTGGCTGCACCGTCTTCATCGCCCTGGCGATGTCGCTTTTGGACAAGGAGCACTTGCCAGCTTGAGGAGCGCTCGGGTCGACGGAAGAGGCCGGATCGGCCACGGGGTGCGAAACCTGCGGCAGCACCTGGCCATGCACGTCGCCCTTCGCGAAGGCCTCGAGCATCGACTCAACCCGCCGAACGCCATCGGCCCTATCCAGGCTCAGCAGCGTGGCGGTCGCGATGTCCGGGCCGGATCGGAAGAGCAGGAGAGCGGCGGCAGCGTCATCTCCACTCCAGTCGCGGCCCGAGACGAAGAAACCTGCGCGATGCCCGGCCGTGGGCATCTGCCAGTGCTCGAGATAGGCGCCATCCGAGACACGGACGATTCCAACACGCCACCGCGACCTGAGCGTGAGAAGCGCCCCGCCCTCCAAGAACTGGGCGTCATCCGTACCCGCTGGCAAACTTAGTTGCCGCAGAACCGTCGGGGTGCTCTTGTTCCACAGAATGAGATCCCTGCCCGCAGCCACGGCCAACCATTGGCTGTCGGCCCTCCAGACGGCGTGCGTGTCTTGGCAGTCGTGCTGCCAAGTCGAAGCGAAGAGCACGTGGCCAACCTGGATCTCCCCGTTGTGCAGGCGGACAGTCATGGTCGCGTCCGGGCTGGGGATCAAGCGCAAGCACGGTTTGGTGGGTAGATCATCAAGAAGGGGATTATCGGTGGGTCTACGAAGAGGATGACTGTGGACTTCGCGGTTCGCAATCTGCCCAGTTCGAAGATCGAGATCACCCGTCTGATACATATGATCACCTGAGCAGCAATCGTCCCAACGTTTCATGGTTACGGTCAGCTTCGCGCAGTCAGGGCTCAAGCCAACCGGTTCGAAGCGCGTCGGAAAGCGCCGCAAGACTCTGTCGGTTGACAGTTGTTGGAGGTGCATCAGCCAATCCCGGCGCCGATGCTCGACCCAGAAAACGCGGTCGCAGCGAAGACTGGAAAACGAGTGAACGGACGTGCGAGTTCCGACCCCCTTCGCGGCTTTCAACCCAAATGGGGGTTTGACAGTTCTGATCCACCGACCGGTTTTCAAATTCCAAAGGTCGAGAGAAGATTTCCACTCCGTCAGCACGTTTGCATCGGCCACATCAACGATGCTCCAAGCGTCTGGACTTTTTGCTATCTCGGCTACTTTGGCATGCGATGGGCTCCAGAGTTCCACGCTCTGGTCTGTCTCTATGATCAGCGCCCCACTCTTGAGTGGCCAGACATTCAGCGGTGGCGTGTCCGTGGCGACGCCGTCCGTGTTCTTGAGAGGTTCACGCGTATCCACGCCCAGTGCGAGACCAAGATCCCCTGGGACATCGCCCGCTACGGCTGGGATCAGTTGGTCGAAGGAGCGCACGTGCACCGGTTCTGGAATCGGAATCTCGAATCGGACCCGCCACGTGTTGAGATCGATCACGTGCAGTGACGTGGCTGACCTGGCAAGCACGAAACCGCTTTTTGTCTCCGCCACACCCTGCAACGGGGGCAGCACCTGGGGAACGATCGTATCCGGGGCGGGCGGAAACCGGCGGTCGATGCACAGTCCGTGGTCGCAGGAAGGCCACTGCGGAATCACCTTCGAGGGGTAATCGAACGCGCAGAGGACGTTGGGGCACGCTGACTTAGCGCAGTGTGACGTGACCTGCTTGTAGACCGCCTCTGCAAAGGCCCGACTGTGGACCTCCCCGGGGCCGCAAGGGAAGGGACAGCATTTTCCGTCCGTCCAGTGCGTGACAACACAATCATCATCGCTTGTGCACGCATCCTCTCGGCCGTTCCACTCCGCGGGAAGCTTTGGACACTTAGGATCATGGCCCAGGTGCCTGGGCATGGGCATGCACAGAAAGACCCCCATCGCACCCACTGCGACAAGTCCAGTCGCGATGACAATCACGCGGCGGCGAGTCACAAGCACAACAGCAGCCACCCTACCACGTGCCGACAACCACGTGCCCACATCCTGGCCCAGGCACCCGCGCAGCGATAGAGTGGCCTTTACCTGCGATGTTGCGCCCAATTCTCGTTGCAGCCGGCTTGCTGGCCGTAACCGGGTCAGCCGGCTTGTCCGATCGTGGGGTCTTTTCCGAATTGGATGCGCGCGTGGCGATTGCGCTGCCGGCGTGGGTGCCGGCAGCGGATCTGCGTGTTGTGGTCGATCGCCCGCGCCGGTTGCTCACAGTGCTGGCCGACCGCGAGCCTGTGAAGACTTATCCCATGGACCCAAAGTGCAGTGAGCCCACGCTCGACTGCCTGGGCTTGCGACAGTCCGATCGGGACGAGTTGGCGCGCTTGCCGGCTGGTCGCCTGCCCATGGCCGATGTGAACCTGCGCGACAGCGACGGAGATGGCATACCCGACGCGGTGGACATCCTGCTGGGCGCAAAGAAAGCGGTCCTGCTCGCCTCGCCGTACGTGGAAACCAGTCCGAGGCTTGCCTATCCGGGCGGCGACACCCCGACCAGCGAGGGCGTGTGCAGCGACGTAGTGGTGCGTGCCCTGCGCAACGCGGGCATCGATCTGCAGAAGGAAATCTTCGAGGACGCGGGCCGCGTCCCGACCGCCTATCCCGCCATCCCCAAGCGCAACCCCAACATCGATCACCGTCGCGTGCGCAACTTGATGGTCTACTTCGGCCGGCACTGGCGGCGGGTGGAGCGGCTGCAGGATCTGTTGCCCGGTGACGTGGCGATGCTGGACACCTTCCCCAATCGCAAGGGCGTCGAGCACATCGGCATCGTGTCCGACCGACTTGGCAAGAGCGGACGGCCACTCATCATCAACTCCTGGACCGTAGGCTACCAGACCAGCGAGATGGACCTGCTTGGCTTTGTGCCCATGCCGGTCGCTTTTCGCACGCCCGCTGCAACTGGTGCAACGCCAGCCGCGTTGCCATCGTTTCGCGTTCCGGCTGAAACCCGTCAGCTCGTCACCGTGGTCACCTCGGACTGGGGTGCTGGCCGAGCGCGACTGGCCTGGTGGCAACGACACAGCGACGGGCATTGGGTCCGTCAAGGCGGGCCAGTCGAAGCCGTTGTGGGCAGCGCGGGCTTGGGCTGGGGTCGCGGGATTCACCCGGCTGAGCTAGGCAAGACATGGGGCGGGCCGGAAAAGCACGAGGGCGACAACCGCGCGCCCGCAGGCGTGTTCCGTCTGAGCCAGGCCACCGGCTACGCCGAGGCGCCACAGGGAGCCCGAATCGAGTATCGCCGCGCTTCAGCCGCGCTCCGCTGCGTCGACGATCCGGCCTCACCTTTCTACAATCAATTGCGCGAGGCACCTGCCGACGGGAAGACCGCGTGGGCTTCCGACGAGCCCATGCTCCGCAGCGACGGCATGTATGCCATGGCCATCGTGGTCGACCATAACCGCGATCCGGTCCAGCCCGGCGCCGGGAGTTGTATCTTCATCCATCCCTGGGTGGTGCCTGGCGTGCCGTCGCCTGGCTGTACCATGTTGGCACGCGCTCCGGTGGAGCGCCTTGTGCGCTGGCTGGATCCCGCTGCCCATCCCTTGTTGGTGCAACTGCCGCGCGCCGTTTTTCGTGCCGTGGCCGAGCCTTGGGCGCTGCCGTCTCACGACGGCCGATAGTTCCGCGCGCGCCCACGCCTGCGACAAGCTATAGTGCGGCGCCTTGTCCGACAGCCCCATCCCGCAGTCCGCATCCAGCAGTCCCCCGCGCAGCTTCCGGGTGCGCTTGCACGGGTTGCCGCGTGACTTTGTCCTGTTCGTGATCGCGGCGACTCTGTACGCCTTCTCGCAGAGCGCGGTTACCGCGGTCTTCAACAACTTTCTCAACGAAACCTACTCCATCGGCAATTTCCAGCGCGGTTTGCTGGAGCTGCCGCGCGAGATGCCCGGCTTCCTGGTGGTGTTCGTCTCGGCGCTGCTCTACCTCATGAGCTCGCGCCGCCTGGCCGCCCTGGCCAACCTGCTGGGCGGGCTTGGCATTGCCGGCATTGCGCTCTATTCCCGGCGCTACGGCGTGATGCTGGCCTGGCTGTTCCTTTTCAGCGTGGGCCAGCACCTGTTCATGCCGCTCATCCAAAGCATCACCATGGAGTTCGCCGCCGAGGGCCAGGCGGGCCGACGGCTGGGCCAGGTCACCGGGGCCAGCAACCTGGCGGGAATCGGCGGCAGCCTGTTGATCCTGGTGGGCTTTCGCAGTCTGGGCTTCGGCTTTGCCACCGCCTTCCTCATCGCTGCCGGCGGCTTGTTGCTTGCGGCTCTGCTCATTCGCACCATGAAAGCCGATCCGCCGCCAGCCACCCGCACCCGCTTCGTGGTGCGACGGGAGTACAAGCTGTACTACTGGCTGAGCATCCTATACGGCACGCGCAAGCAGATCTTTCTGACCTTCTCGCCCTGGGTGCTGGTCACCATTTTCAAGCAGCCCACGCAGACAGTGGCCTCGCTGTTGTTTGCGGGCGGCCTCATCGGAATCGTGTTCAATCCGCTGCTCGGCCGCGCCATCGATCGTCTGGGCGAGCGCTTCATCCTCATGGGCGAGGCCGTGGTGCTCATCTTCGTGTGCTTCGGCTACGGTTTCTCCCGCCGCCTGTTTGGCGAGAACATGGCCCTGCTGGTGGCCGGGGCCTGCTTCATCCTCGACCAGATGCTGATGTCCGTGGGCATGGCCCGCGCCACCTACTTGAAGAAAATCGCCGTGCAACCGGGCGATGTGTCGCAGACCTTGATGATGGGCGTGAGCATCGACCACGCGTTTTCCATCATCGTCGCCGCATTGGGCGGGATCATCTGGGTGCGCTGGGGTTACGAATACGTCTTCTTGCTGGGCATGGCGATTGCGTGCGTGAACCTGGTGTCAGCGTCGCGGGTCCGCCTGCCGCGCTGAAAAGCCGCGCGTGGTATAGATGGAATTCTTGGGAGGCTGCCTGCTGCGCGTCCCGCGTGAACACGATGCAGAACCCTGCTGACCCGACAGCGTGCGAGCCTGCCAGCGCCCAGTCGCGCTGGCGCTGGGCTCTCGACCACCTGGCAAAGGCAGCCGCAGGCGCGTGGTATCCAACCATGGTTCTTCTCGTCACCCGGGTCAGTCTCTTGCTGCTCGGGTACCTGACTCTGGGCAAGTTCGCCGTCGCCCCGTCGATCCGTCCCTTCCCCCACAACCTCTTGCTCGACGGCTTGTTTCGTTGGGACAGCGATTGGTACGCGCATATTGCCGACCAGGGTTACATCGCGCCCACCGCCATCATTGCCGGCCAGCAACGGAATACCGCCTTTTTCCCGTTGTATCCGCTGTGTGTGCGGGTGGCCAAGCTGGTGGCGGGCAATACTTGGATCGCCGGGTTGCTGGTCGCCAATCTGGCTTTCCTGGCGGCGGCCATCATTTTGCACCGTCTGGTGCGCGACCGGCTCGGTGAAACCACGGCCCGCCGAGCAGTCGTCCTGCTTTGCGTGTCGCCCTTCTCGGTCTTCTTTATGGCCATGTACAGCGAGTCGCTCTTCCTTGCGCTGGCTCTCGCTGCCTTCTATGCCGCCGACAAGCGGCACTGGTTCTGGGCCAGCGTGTTGGCTGGCCTTGCCGGCGCCACGCGCGTGACCGGTTGCTTGCTTCTGGTCGGGCTCGTCATCCTGTACCTGGAGCAATCCCAATTTCGCTGGCGAAACATTCGCGCCGATATTCTCTTTCTTCTGCTGGGCACGTCCGGGCCTCTGGCCTTTTGCGGCTTCCTGTGGGCGCGCTACGGAAATCCTTTCGAGTTCTATCGCGCCCAGTATGTATCGGGCTGGGCCGAGGAAGCCCCGATCACCGCGGCCTTCGCGGAAATCGGCGCGGCCATCAAGCCCACCGCCTTCGCTGCCGGGAGTGCCACCTCGCTCACCTTCGTGCAGATCGGCAGCATCGGCTTTGTCATTGGCGCGGTGGTTTGGGGAATGCTTCGCAAGAAGCTGCCCCTTTCCCATGGCATGTGGGCGCTCCTCATGACAGCCAGCGTGCTGGCCAAATGGACATCGGCTGGCCGTTACCTGTCAGTTGTCTTTCCCGCGTATGTCGCCACCGCCGTCTTGGGTGAACGCGAGGCCCTGTACTACTTGATCGTGGCCCTGTCCTGCGTGCTGGCCGCGCATCAACAGATTCTGTTTGTGCTGGGGCGCTGGGTGGCCTAGGCGCTCGGGCACAAGAATCGCGCAGCGCCGGCGCTGGTGCTAGCGTGATGACATGCCCGAATTGCCCGATCTGGTTCACGTGGAAGCCGTGCTGAGCCGGGAAGCGTGCGGCCTGCCCATCGCCGATGTCCGCGTGGGCGATCCGGTGGTGCTGCGGCTCATGGTGCCGGACCCGTTCCCGGCGGTGCTGAAAGGCAAGCGCATCGTCGAGGTGAAGCGACGCGGGCAGTTTCTTCGTTTCGATCTGGACGGCGGACTGTGCCTGGTGGTGAACGCCATGTTGACCGGCCGCTACTCGTTGGTCGAAATGGGGACGCGTGAGGGCCGCGACTTGATTCTGGCGCTGGCCTTTTCAGGTGGCACCGAGTTGCGCTACGCGGACGAGACCCGCATGGGCAAGATCTACGTGGCCCGCGCCGACCAGTTGGATCAGATCCCCGGCTTCGCCACTCTGGGCGTTGACTTGCTGTCGGACGATTTCACGCTGGCGCACATGCGGCGCCTGGTGGCCGGCCGGCGCGATCAAGTCCGGCAGTTTCTCCTCGACAAGACCGCGCTCGCCTCCATTGGCAACGCCTACGCCGACGAGATTCTCTTCGCGGCGCGCCTGCACCCCAAGACCTTCTGTCACAAACTGCAGCCCGACGACGTGGACCGCCTTTTCGCCACGATTCGCGAGACCCTGAACGCTGCGATTCGCGAGATTGAGGCGCGCAATCAGCCCATCGAAGTGAAAGTGCGCGACTTCCTCAAGGTGCGCGGCCGAGCGGGCGAGCCCTGCCTGGTCTGTGCGACCACAATCCGCCGCGTGCGCGTCGGCCGCGACGACGCCTGCTTCTGCCCCACCTGCCAGCCCACCGAGCGCAAGCTCTTTGTAGATTTCCGCAAGGTGCCGGGAACGCCGAAAAGTAAGCCGACGGGGTGATGGTTGTGGGTTGACCTGGCTTGAGACGGCGATGGCAGCGAGAGCCACGACAGCGCGGTCGGGAGGCTCGTGGCAGAAGAGATCATCACGGGCAAGGCCAGCGTCACCGCCGAGACCGGCTATGTGCGAACCAGCGTGGCCATCGCGCCTGAACCTCGCTTTCGCACGCGCGGCCGCGGGCCGCCTGTCGCCAATGCCTCGTGCGCGGCTTCGATCTCGTCGTCGATGAACTCGGCGCTGACGATCGATTCCAGGATGACGGAAATGGCTTCTGGAATCATGGAGGCCACTTGTTGGTAGGCCAGCGTGGCGCCGTAGGAAATGGGTTCGTGCTTGCTCGCGGCGTTGACCTCGCTCAGGTGCACCTCGGCCACGCGATTCCCGAAGTCGCGCAGAATCAGGTAGGCCTCGGTCATCGTGGGATCGATCTGTCGGACGTGCGCTAGATCCAGGCAGTTCAGACGACACCTGGTTATCAGCGGTCCGGGTTGCTTGGCCCGGTTCGCAGGGCTACCATAGTTGCGATGACCGATCAGGCCTTGCTCGGACGCATAACATCGAACCGTGACATTTTCGGCGGCAAGCCGATCGTCAGGGGTATGCGCATCTCCGTGGAAATGATCGTGAATCTTCTGGCCCAGGGTGAGACAGCGGAGTCCATACGGGCCGACTACCCCGCTCTCGAGCCTGACGACATCCGAGCCTGCCTGGCCTACGCGCACGCCGTGCTGGCCGAAGATTCGCTGGACGCTGTCAAACTTGCCAAGTGAAACTCCTCGTTGATCGCTGTGCGGGCCATCGTCTGGCGGAGTGGCTCCGGACACAAGGGCATGACGTGGTCGAGGTATCCGGGCTGGGACCGGATCCGGGCGACCAGGCCATCATCGGCATGGCGGCCCGCGAGAACCGAATTCTCGTCACAATCGACACCGACTTCGGACGGCTTATCTACGGCGGCTCGGAGCATGCGGGGCTGATACGCCTGCCCGACGTGCCGGCTGGGCCGCGCATACAATTGCTGGCCGATGTTTTTCGGCGCCACGCCGATGACATTGCGTCGGGCGCCGTGATCACGGTGAGGAGCGGGCGGATTCGGATCTCAAGGCCGCCAGGGCGAACCTAGATTCACCGCCGCCTATCGCCAGGGCCTCGTGCGCGGCTTCGATCTCGTCGTCGATGAACTCGGCGCTGACGATCGATTCTAGGATGACGGGGATGGTCTCTGGAATCATGGAGGCCACCTGTTGATAGGCTAGCGTGGCGCCGTAGGAAATGGGTTCGTGTTTGCTTGCGGGCGTTGACCTCGCTCAGGTGCACCTCGGCCACGCGATTCCCGAAGTCGCGCAGAATCAGGTAGGCCTCGGTCAGAAGGCGTCAGGCGACGGTGCGAAGCGGAAGTTCACGTTCTCGAGCAGCCTCGGCTGCGTAGCGCAAGGCCTCTGCGATATCGTCACCATCTCCACCACCGTGGCGACGGGTATGCGCAGGCGACGAATACACGGAGTGCCACCCATCTGTCGCGGATCCACGGAGATGCGCTGGTAGCTCGGCATCGCCCCTATTGTGCCCCAATCCAGACCAGCAAGCGGCTTAGTGTGACTGGGCAGCTGCAACATCTGTCGCGACAGCTTCGCTCTCGGGTGCTAGGCGACATCGACCGCCTCGCGCTCCACCACAGGACGCATCCGAGGCTTCACCAAAGGGTACCAACCGGCCCACGCAAGCCTAGAGCTCAGCTGCCCGCGCAGAGACCGCGGCGCCGG
>PMBY01000012.1 GCA_003153875.1 Myxococcales bacterium
CAGCGGGGTCAGCGCCCAGATCCAGGTTTCCTGGCTGGATCCGCGCAAGGAGCGCCGCCTGACCATCGTGGGCTCGCAGAAAATGGTCGAGTTCGACGACGTCCATCCGGTGGAGAAGCTGCGCATCTACGACAAGGGCGTCGACCGGCCACCGGCGTTCACGGAGTACGCGCAGTTCCTTTCCATTCGCAACGGCGACATTCACATTCCGCAGGTGCCCATGGTCGAGCCCCTGGAAGTGGAGTGCCGCCACTTCGTCGAGTGCGTGGCCGAGGGCAAGCGCCCGCTCACCGACGGCGCGTCTTCCTTGCGCGTGGTGCGCGTGCTGGAAGCNNAGATGTGTCCAGAAATTGGTATTCAGGGCTGGGGTTCGAATGGGTGACGACCCGTGGCCGCGAGACGACGGCCAGTGCCACGGAGGAGGAATTAATCCTCACCCCCGGCCCCTCTCCCGGCTCATCCTTACCCAAATCTTTGTTCGCACTCTGGAGCGTGACTCGCGTTTCGAGACAAGGACTCCTGTTTTTTGGCCGCGGCAGCGGCCATATCGCCTCGCCCGCGCAGCGGGAGAGGCCGCCGACCGAAGGTCGGCGGGTGAGGGCCATCGCCACGTAGCTCAGACTCCCTGCTCGAAGCCTTGTCTCCCCTCACCCGGCGCGCTACGCGAGCCGGCCTCTCCCCGCTGCGCGGGGCGAGGCAATATGGCCCCCGGGCCGTCCAGAGTCCTATCCCTCGCTACGGGTTGGCGTCCACTTTCTCCACTCTTATGGGTGCAGCAGATGTGGTGTAGGTGGATTGAGTAGGAATTTGGGTAACGACGAGTCTCTCCCGGAGGGAGAGGGGTGAGGAAGGACCGGTAATCACTGGCCAAATCCGCCCCTCTCCCGAAGAAAGAGGGGCCACGGGGTGAGGGTGATTCTCCCCCTCCGTGGCAGTGGGCATCGCGTTCTTGCTGATGGTCGAGGCCCATCCTCGTCGCCTTGGACCGCCCCGATTTCTGGACACCTCTTCAGACCGGCAGCGCGGCCAAGAAAGCGGATGCGTCTAGCACACGTACGTCGCCGGCGGTGCCGGCCTCAATGGGCTCTCCCACCACGAGGAATTTGTGCCGAACGCCCAATCGGCTGGCGAAGTAGTGGATGGCAGCGCCTGGGCTGGTCTTGCTCGATTTGACCTCCACCAGCAGCCACGGCTTTCCTTCACGGTTGATCAGGAAATCCACCTCGCGCCCTTCCTTGTCGCGCACGAAATAGAGATCTAGCCGCGGGTGGCCCCAGTCCTGAGTGAACTGGCACCATTTCAGCAAGTGGCTGGCAATCAGGTTCTCCAGGCGCGCGCCGGGCTGGGACACGGCTGACCAATCCCACAAGAAAACCTTGGGCTCGCGCCGCAGGGTTCGAGCCAGCCGGCCCGCAAACGGGCGCAGCAAGTAGATGTAATAAAGCCGCTCGAGGTAGCTCACCCACAGGCGAACTGAGTCCGTTGCGACCTGCAGATCCTCTCGCAGTGAGTTGAAGGAAAGCGGTCCTGCGCAGCGTTCGTCAAGCAGTTCCACCAGTTGCTCCACGTGGGAGATGAGCTGGATTCGCGACAAGTCGCGCAGATCCTCACGCACCAACAGATCCTTGCGCTCGCGGTGCCAGAGCCGCAGCCGTCGCTCGCTTTGGTCCAAGAAGGGTTCAGGAAAGCCACCGTAGCGGACGAGGGATTCGAACGCCTCGCGCCCGACGCGTTCGGGCCGCCCANNTGCATTCGGTACTGGTGATAGCGACCGAGCAGGCTGTCGCCGCCGCGTTGATAGACATCCAAGCGGCCACTGCCGGTGACGAGCACGTCCACGCGATCTTTGCGCGTATCCCATAGACCCTTGAGGAAGCGCTTCCAGCGCGGGTAGCGATGAATCTCATCGAGTACGACCAACGGACGTTCTCCCGTCACAATCGGCCGGTACTGGTCGACAAAGGCGAAAGGCTCACGGGCAAAAGCGGCCCGCCAGGCCGGGTCGTCCCAGTTGCGGTAGAGGTCAGGCGAGTGCCGGGTTTTCAGCAGCGCCTGCCCCAGAGTTGTCTTGCCAACCTGCCGGGGACCGACGACAAAGGCCATGCGACGCTGGCGAAAGTGATCCTGCAAGAGCAGGTGTTCGAGGCTCCGCTCCACACGACCAACTTCCAGTATCCTGGAAGAAAGTCAAGACCAATGACCAGATGGCTGGAAGAAAGTCATGTCGCCGGGGACATTGCGCTACCCCGAAATTTCGAAGGAGAAGGCAAGCGTAGCTGCAGAAGCGCGGTGCGATCGTTGGCAACAACGACCTTGTGGCTGGCGGCGCATGTACGCGCTGAAGGATGGATTCTTGTCACAAACAACACTCGCGAATTCTCCCGCGTGCCAGGCCTGCAACTGGAAAACTGGGCGAGAAACCTCACCGGTGCACCGAGCGGCAGATAGGCGACTTGCGGTCGCCCTGACGCCATCGGTGAAGGCGCGGCGGTAGGGGCGACCTGCGGTCGCCCTCGCAGCTACCTGACGATCCGCACGACAATGCCAGGCGCCTGGACCGCGGACCACGCGCGGTCAGCCGTGTAGGCGGGAAGGCGAAGCCGTTTGGCCAGCGCCAGGCAGGCCCGATCGCCAAGGGACAATCCAAGCTTGCGCGTGCTGGCCCATAGGTCAGCGGCGCATGCCGCGTCTTCGGTATCGAAGGCGTAGATCCGCAAACCAACCGCCCGCAGATCGGCCTGCAGGCCGGCTGTGGGAACGCCGGCGGCGGCGGATTTCTGCAGGACCTCACATAGATTCACCGCCGACATCGCAGCGGCCTCAAGCACCGGCGCGACCAGAAGATGGCCGCGTTCGCGTTGCAGATAGACCAGCAGGGCGGACGCGTCCAAGACCACGCGCGGGGCCGACCCCTTCGGATCATCTGACATCGCGCCGGGCCTCGGATCGTCGATCGGCAATCAGCGACGCAGCCAGATCCCGCTTTCCGCGAGTCTTGGCGAATCGCTCTTGCAGCCGCGCCAGGGCAGCGCTGTGCTTTTCCAGCACGATGCGGTCCGGCCCCTCGGCGCGGGCCACCAGCGCATCGCCGGCAGAAAGAGACAGCGCCCTACGCAGGGAAGCCGGCAACACCAGCCGGCCCTGCGCGCCCAGCCTTACGTCCACTGCAGCAGCATGTGCCATGATAGCCATAGTGTGGCACACCAGATCATGATGTGCCACCTCACACGTCCCGGACCCATCGAGATCGTGCGCAGGCTGCCTTCTCGGATCACGTCCGATCGAGCGCCAGCCAATCGAAGCGATCGATTTCGCCCCAAGGTAGGACCGTGGTCTCGTGTTGGGTCCAGCGATCGTGGCCCCCGTAGACGATCATCTTGCCCGCCCTGGGCGGCATGCCCCCGGCCTTCAGCAAAGCGGCCACCTTGTCGAGGCTGCCGAATGCGTCGGATGCAACCGTCTCGCCCGACTTGGCTTCGATCAGAAGGACCCGCGGCCCGGCCTGCGCCACCGCATCCGCCTCCTGACCATATCGATCCCGGAAGAATGTCACATCGGGCACCGCACCGCTGTGCAGGTAGGTCTTGACGATCTCCGACAGTACCCACGATTCGAAGATGGCACCACGCAGGGGATGGTGCCGCAGCTCCTCCGGGCTGCGGATGCCAAGCAAGTAGCAGACCAATCCAGAGTCGTAGAAATGCAGCTTGGGCGTCTTGAGCAGTCGCTTGCCGATGTTGCGAAAATACGGCGGCAGGCGGAAGCAAATGTAGCTGGACTCCAGCACGCCCAACCAGCTTCGCGCGGTGTTGTGCGTGATGCCGGCGTCGCTGCCCAGGGTCGAAAGGTTGAGCAACTGCCCGGTTCGTCCGGCGCACAGGCGCAGGAAGGTCTGGAACGCCAGCAGGTCAGATACGTTGAGCAACTGCCGCACGTCGCGCTCCAGGTAGGTCGCGACGTAGCTACCCAGCCATTCGGCGGGGGGAATCTTGCGATGGTGTATGGCAGGGTAGCTGCCGGTCCACAGGACGTGAAATAGGTCGTCCTTCGCCAATCTTCCGGCGCGCAGTTCGCCACGCGAGAATGGAAGCAGATCCATCATCGCGGCCCGGCCAGCCAGTGACTGTGCCACCGATTGGCGCAACCCGAAGTGCTGCGAGCCGGTGAGAACGTAACGGCCGGGCCTCCGCCTCGCGTCCACATCTACCTGCAAGTACGAGAGCAGCTCTGGCGTGTGCTGGACTTCGTCCAAGATGGCCCCGTCCGCGTATTGGCGCAGAAAGCCCCGCGGATCGTCGAGCGCGCGTCGCCGGACATCCGGCGCCTCCAGCGAAACGTAGGGCAGATCGGGGAAGGCCGCGCGACAAAGCGTCGTCTTGCCCGATTGCCTTGGCCCGGTGACCACCAACACGGGGAAGCGCCGCGCCCGCGACTTCAGCGGTCCCTCAAGGCTGCGGGTCAGCATCATGAACCTAGCATTCCACCTCTCTGGCTATTTGGCAATCCGATTACCAGGCAGCCAGAATAGGAATGCTGCCATGTGCCAGCGTGAAGCACCTGTCGAATTGAAAACGGCATTCTCAATCTGACGGGCAGCCGCGCATTCCGTGAGCGGCTGGGCTAGGGCACCGCATAGGGGATGCGTATCCCCGGTTCCTTCGGCGAAAAGTCCCTGGCATTCCTGGTCACAAGCAAACAGCCCTTGGTCCGCGCCGTCGCCCACACGATGGCGTCGGGAAGCCGAAGCCGAGACGCCCTCCGGATCTCGACCGCCTCTGACGCGATCTCGGTGGACAAGGGATGGATGGTGAAGGTGGACAGGAATTCTCGGCAATCCTTGTCCTCTTCAGGAGTATCTGCGCCCGTCATGACTTCCATCCAGGAGATGATGCTGATCTCGCGCTTCGCATACCGATCCAGCTCTCGTTTGGCCTTTTCGAGTCCTTGCAGGTAGTCGATCAGCACGTCGCTGTCGATGATCGCCCTCATCGATGGCTCCACTCATTCCGGAGCTTTTCGACGAATCTACGGCTCTCGATCCTTTTGTGTTTCCAGGTTCCGAATCCCACGTCCTTCTGCTCACTTTTCGATTCCTTCTGCCGGCGCTGGGGCACGTGCTCGGGCCCTAGCAGTCCACGCACGGAGAGATCCTCGTCCAGCTTTGGCCAGTGGATACCGACACCGCGGCCCACGAGTCGCCAGTCGCCAAGAGCATCCGGGCTGGCGTCGCGCAGCTTGGGGAACCACTCGAGCGGCACGCTGACGGTTCGGCCATCTTCGAGATGGACGACGAGATCGCCCTGGAGGATCTCTACGCGGAGGGCCCGGGGACTTTCAGGTGCCGAAATACTCACGCCACTTCTCCCGGAAATCGATGCGATGCTGAATCACCAATAATCTAGCACGTCCCAAATGCCCAGCATGGGCAACGCACACTTGTGGATCTGCACGTCGACTGACTGACCGCCGTTCACCAGGCACCTGAACCGCGGCTCACGGCGGTCGACTGTGTTCCGTGTACCCCCACGTCAGCGCTACCCCTGAAATCCCAGGATCTTGGTTGCAATCGAATCGGCCGAGCAGGCGTGGACCACTTCGCCGGCGCCGCTGAACCCGGGCAGGTCGGGCCCGGGGTGAACGATCCACCCCTG
>PMBY01000367.1 GCA_003153875.1 Myxococcales bacterium
ACCGATCCGCCCAAGCCCAACATCACCTATCCCAACGCAACCGGCGGTTCAGGCGGCGCCGGAAGCACCGGGTCGGCAGGCGCGGGTGGCGCCGGAACTACTGGGTCCGCAGGCGCGAGTGGCGGCGCGACCAGCGCGTCCGCAGGCGCGAGTGGCGGCGGAACCAGTGCGTCCGCAGGCGCGAGTGGCGGTGGTGCGACAGTTCTGGGCGGAGCGACGGGTGGCGGGGGAACCAGCGAGGCCGGCGGGGCGAGCGGCGGCGCGACCAGCGCGTCCGCAGGCGCGAGTGGCGGCGGTGCGCTTGCTACGAGTGGTGCTGGAGTGAGTGGCAGCGGAGGAAAGAGCGGCACCGGAGGCATTCCAGCAACAGGCGGCGGAGGGGCAGGGGCGATCGCAACGGGCGGGACGCCTGCGCCAGGTGGGACGCTCGGAACTGGCGGCGGTGCAGCCGGCAGTCCAGCGACCGGCGGCAGCACCGCGGTGGTCGCCGGTGGGGCAGGGGCACTCGCGGGGAGCACGACCGCGCCGGCGGCCGGAACCGTGGCTAGCGCGACCAGCGGGGCCGGCGGCACTGTCGCTGGACAAAGCAGCACAGGGCCAACCAATGTCGCGGCCGGATCGGGCTGTTCGTGCGGAATCGGCGGGACCTCCGGGCGCGCCTCTGCGGGTTCTCTCTTCGCCATGCTGGGACTGTTGGGCCTCATTACGCACCGGCGACGTCGGCGGGTAAGCTTGCGAAAGTGATCGGCCAATCTACGCTCGGGCGCGCGGCGAGTTCCATCCGCAGACGCGCGCCAATATCTTCGCCAACCACAGTGGTGGAGGGTGCGGGTGATGAACCAGCCTGAAAGGGCGGGTTCGGAGGGCAATCGGGAGCCTTCAGCACGCTCCCGATTGCCTCTCTGGCTAGTCTTGACCGCGGCCTTTGCGGCAGCGCTTCTGGTCATGCTGGGGCGGGTAGCGCGCATTCAGAGGCCGACCGCAGACCCATTTGCAGACGAGCCGAAGCTGTTCAGCAGCCAATGGCTGCGCGAGCCGATCGAACGGAATCGCTTCTTGCGGCTATCCATTGTGGGTTCTGACCTGTCTGGCCTCACCTTCACCAGCGACGGGCAGCGCGGCTGGGCCGTCGGCGACCATGGAACCATCTTGAGCACGCGCGACGGGGGTGGTTCCTGGCAGGCGCAGAGATCCGGCAGCAAGAGCACGCTCCTGGCCGTAACCTTCACCAACGATGGGCAGCGCGGCTGGGCCGTCGGCGGCGATGGAACGATCCTGAGCACAGGCGATGGTGGCAGCGTTTGGCAGGCCCAGGCGAGCGGCAGCAAGACCATGCTTGCCTCCGTGACGTTCACCGGCGATGGGCAACGCGGCTGGGCTGTTGGCATGGAAGGAAAGATTCTGAGCACGCGCGATGGGGGCAATTCCTGGCAGACCCAGGCCAGCGGCACCGATGACTTGCTCTTGGCCGTGAGATTCAGCCGCGATGGGCAGCGCGGCTGGGCCGTTGGCTTGGGAGCCATCCTAAGCACGCGCGACGGTGGTAATTCCTGGCAGACCCACGCGAACGGCAAAGACAGCATTTTTTCCGCCGTGACATTCACCGACAATGGGCAGCGCGGCTGGGCCGTTGGCGTCGATGGAACAATCCTGAGCACGCGCGACGGCGGCAACACCTGGCAGGCCCAGGCGAGCGGCACCAAGAACTGGCTTTTCGCCGTGACGTTTGCCAGCGATGGACAGCGCGGCTGGGCCACCGGCAGCGAAGGAACGATCCTACGCACGCGCGACGGCGGCAACACCTGGCAGGCCCAATCGAGCGGCAGCACGCGCGGCCTTCGCGCCGTGACCTTCTCCAGTGACGGGCAGCGCGGCTGGGCCGTCGGCAGAGAAGGAACAATCCTAAGCACGCGCGACGGCGGCCATTCCTGGCAGCCCCATACCAGCAGCCCCAGAAGATGGCTCTACGGCGTGGCCTTCACCGGCGATGGATGGCGTGGCTGGGCCGTCGGCGTCGACGGAACGATCCTGAGCACGCGCAACGGAGGCCATTCCTGGCAGGCCCAATCCAGCGGCAGCAAGAGCTGGCTTCGCGCCGTGACCTTCACCAGCGACGGGCAGCGCGGCTGGGCCGTCGGCGACGACGGAACGATCCTGAGCACGCGCAACGGGGGCAACACCTGGCGGGCCCAATCGAGCGGCAGCAAGCGCTGGCTCTCCGCCGTGACGTTCAGCCGCGATGGACAGCGCGGCTGGGCCGTCGGCGCCAATGGAACGATCCTGAGCACGCGCAACGGAGGCGACACCTGGCAGGTCCAGTCGAGCGGCACCGATGGCTGGCTCTACGCCGTCACATTCCAGGATGACGGGCAACGCGGCTGGGCCGTGGGCAGGGAAGGAACGATCCTGAGCACGCGGGACGGCGGCAATACCTGGCAGGCCATTTCGAGCGGCAGCCTGGGCTGGCTCTACGCCGTGACGTTCACCAGCGATGGGCAGCGTGGCTTGGCGGCCGGCAGCGCTGGAACGATCTTGAACACGCGGGACGGCGGCAACACCTGGCAGACCCAGACAAGCGGCAGCAAGAGCAGTCTCTCTGCCGTGACGTTCCAGGACGACGGTCGCGGCTGGGTCGTTGGTGACGAAGGAACGATTTTGAACACGCGGGACGGCGGAGACACCTGGCAAGCCCAGTGGGGCGGCACCAACAGCGACCTTCACGCCGTGACGTTCACCGACCATGCCCAGCGCGGTTGGGCCGTGGGCGACGATGGAACGATCCTGAGCACGAGCAATGGTGGTCGCGCGTGGGTCGCGCCGACCTATGCTCGATATCCGGCACCCTGGTTCTATGCAGCCGCCTTCATTGTTCTTGGTGCTGCCTGCTACGCCGGATGGCGGTCTGGCCGGCGCAGGCTGTAGCGCACCGAGTGTCTTGCTTCCCGCTGACGCGAAACGACGGTTCTAAGTTGAGGCCGCATTGACCCGTTTCGGTGGGCCCCTCCCCCTGTTCCTACATTAGGACATGTCTATGCACAGTGTGCGTTCGCTCGTGACCCTCTTTCTCACGGGAAGTAGCCCGAGCGGGAAAGATGTCCTGACGACCTGATAGCGCGAAAGGAGCAACCCGATGAGATACAGAGGCGCCACATCTTGTATTTGCCTGGCCCTTTGCCTGCTGGCGATGCCCGCCTATGGCCAACGTATCATGGAAAAACTCGGCCGGGGGTTTGTGGCGGTTGGGGGAGCAACCGGTGGCGGGACGCTTCTGTCGTGGCGGCTCTACGGCACGGAACAGGGCACTGATGTCGCTTTCAACGTGTACAAGGGCACGGCGAAACTCAACGCCACACCAATCACTACCTCAACCAACTATTTGGACAGCGCCGCCGGCGGCACCGGCTACACCCTGAAGGCGATAGTCGGGGGCGTCGAGGAAGCAACAGGGACAACCTCGATGGATCTGCCAAAGGGCTACCTTGAAATCCCCATCCACGCCGCAGCCGGCAGGAATATCCACCTTGCCTATGTCGGCGATCTCGA
>PMBY01000465.1 GCA_003153875.1 Myxococcales bacterium
CCACGCCCACGAAGGTCAGCTTGCACGGGATGGGCGCGCCGTTGTCGGCATCGCGCACCTCCCAGGTCATCAGGCCTTCGTAGTGGCGGGCCGGACGCGGCTTGCTGGCGGGGGCAGGGGCCTGATCACCGGGGACGGCAGCGAAAAGCGCGGTCGCGACGAGAGCGGTGGCGGAAAAGGAGATGGTTGTGGCGATGCGCATTGTGGATACGATAGTACGACAGTCCGAACAAGGGCGCGCCCGGTCCCCTTAATCCGCCGATAGCCGCAGAACGTCGTGGCGGTGGTCGTGACCCTGGCCGGAGTGACAGCGAATGGCGTGGCTCAGGGCACGGGCGGCACGCAAACCCCAAAGAAGCACGGCGTCACTTTGACTGACCAGACTCGGTAGCCACACGAACCCCAATTCGATATCTGCCCCTTTGTCTGACTGTCAGCAGAATTGCAGGGGTCAATGGTGTCCCCGCGAACAATCCTCAAGTCTCCGCCATAGTTGTCGCCGCTGAATAGAGTCGCCTGAACCCCTGCACCGAGTTTCATCGACTTGGATCCCTTTGACACAGGGTACGTCCAGCGATCGCCGCGGTACAAGCCAACCGTCAAGGTGCGACACTTGCCCTTGAAATTCGCCTCTTGCCAAAGGGTGACCTCGAACTCTCCCGGCGTGGTCTTGCAGTATCTCTCCGGCCACGCGGTGTAGTGCTTGACGCTGGCGTTGCCAACCTGGCTGTCCGGGAAGGGAATGACGTTGAAATTGAGTATGGCGTGGAGCTCGCCTGCGCCAGGGTACCCCTTTCCCCACATGTCAAAGTAGTCGATCCCCTCCTCCTCCTCGTCCGACCCCCTCTGGAAACTGAACGGGCCATAGTTGTCTCCGGTCTCCGTCAGAAGCTCCCCAGTGTCCGGATTGACCGCCATGATCCCGTGGTACCGCGTTCCAGAATCCGTAAGGTACAGGACCCTCCCACGAGAATCAAAGACACCGCCCTGACCGCCCCAGTGCAAATTCGAAGAAGGGGGAGGCACCACATCGGGTTCCGAAAGGTACCTCCATTTCTCGCGGGGGGTGCAAGTGTCTGGGTATGCGGAACAATCGAGTGGCTGGAGGAAGCCCAGGGGGTCCTGCCCAGCCTGGTGATTCTTGAGTGTGTCCCAGGAAATCGTATACCTGTCAATGCCCCCATCAGCCGGGTACTGCGTCCAAAGGTAGTGGTTCTGCGGATCGACTGCGACGAATGCGCATTGCCCACCAGACACCTTGCTCGCCCCGACCAACGACAAGTTGTCGGCCCGGTAGGCCGCGACTCTCGCAATTTGGTCGAAACACTTTTCCAAAGGCACGAAGACATACCCGACAGTCGAGTCGTTTGGATCGGCAGCGTAGTCTGGATCGCCCATGTGGGCGCAGCCTTCCAATCCTATGGTACCCGGAAGTAGTACGGGTAAGGTAGCCGGAGGTATTGGTGGGTACCATTTTAGACGTTTCATAGGCTGCGGCCATGCGTCGGGGCCGGTGCCGGTGCACTTCTCGATCAACCAGTCTTGCGGAGCGTACCAGTCTTCTTGGTTCAACCTGTCAACGCACGTTCCCAACTCAACGGCCCATTGGTCCAGATTCTGTCCCAGGGGGATCTTCATCAGAGCCCATGTGGTCGTGAAGAACCAGTGGGTGGGACTATGAGCTAGGCCTTGCGGCTGTTCCTTAAACGCCGCCGTTTCACTATCGTCAGGATAGTCGCCCAGGTATGCATAGGCGACGCGCCTGTCGTCTTCCCACTGGACGATGATCGACGACGTATTGTCGTTCACGTTGGGACCAAGTTGAAAGATGTCGGAGTCGGCTATCCGGTCGTGACTGCTTCCGGCTTCGTATGTCGCACGACGACCGCGATACCAATACTTGGAGGGATCAGGCGGCGGAATGACGAACGGGTGGGACGAATCCTGCTCCGGGGTGTCATAAGCAAGAGGGTCGAAAAGGATCGCCCGCACGCCGCAGCCGACCCGCACCGATGAGATCGTGTCGTTTTTCATCGGCGGGAAGAAGCTTGAGTTTGGATAGCGCCCTTCATTGCTTGGGTCCGGTGGGAAAGGGGCGGAAAGAGTGGCACACGGCCCGGCGTAGTGGTCCCAATCCCAAACCATGACCTCGTTGGGCTTGGGGCGGGCGTTGGGGTCGTCGCACGCGGTTGGCTCGTCGGCGAGTGATAGGCAATGGCCCCCATCGTCACAGACACTGTTTGGACCGCACGCTTTTCCACACGTCGGCGGGTAACTACAAACGCTACCCGTGCAAGTGTCTTTCGTGCACGGATTGCCATCGTTGCAGGATTGCGCGCAGGTCAACACCGCCATCCCGCTTTGAAAGGTGACCTTCGAATCCATGTCCACGTAAACATCACGCCCAACCAAGGCACCGGTCACGGTATTGCGCTGCCCGATCTGCAGCGTTCCGTTGGGAACCAGGATCTCCCCAAGAATGGTCGCGTCGTTGCCAAACGCTGCCGCAATCGGCGTGTCGGTCAGCCCGCCACCGGTGCCGTTCTTCCCGGATACCTCGATGCGCAGGTCGGCCGCGGTCAGGGTCACCCCAGTGCCAGCCCCGATCCACACCCGGGCAAGCGTACTCAGTCGCCCCGCCACCCGCACCTGCACCGGCCCCAGGGCCTCGATGCGTGCCCCGTCGTCAAGTTGGAGCGAAGCGAGGTGATACACCCCACCCTGCAGGCGCAAGATGCCCTGCGTGCCGACGCTGACAGCGCCGTACGCCCCCGGTCCAATCTGCACTGCGAAAGATGGCTTCACCTTCACGGCCATGGTCCCTGCGGAAGCCAGCGCCGGTGTGGGCAAGGCCGGCATAGTCGCGGGGAATGCATATTTCTTGGAGTACGTCCCGCCGTTCTGGACGGAGAGCTGGTTGGTCTGCACGTCCCCCACTTTCGCGCCATCCAGGAGTACTCGATTCGCAATCACGTTGTGGGTCGTGTCGACCTGGACACTGGCCGACAGAGCAAGTTCGTAGCCCGCGACCAGGAACGGCCCAGAGCCCGCCACATGCACCCCCACGTCGCCGCCGGTGAGCACTGTGCGGTCGCGCAGAGTGGCGCTGTTCTGCGCGTACACGGCGAAATCGGTAATCTGTGGGCTGGAGTTGAGCGCCGCAGGGGGCGCGCCCTCGACTTCGGCGGTTGGAGGATTCTCTTGCAAGCACGACGCGGCACTGATGGTGAGAGCTGCGACGGCGACTGCCGCCCTCAGCTCCGACGAGAAACGTGCGTACAAGAGACGACCAATGCAGAAATCTCGCATATCTTGCCCCCCAGGTAGATTGACAACCAGATCGCAGAAGTCGTCACCCGTGAACCAGCGGGCTGACTCCATACTCAAAATGTAGACTACCGCGACTGACCGGTTGATGAAAAGCAGAAAACCGAAAGCCACTGCGACGAGGTGCAAAGGAATATCGCACGTCCCCACGTCCAGTTCAGCCGACGGCAGGGGCGGTACTGGTGGTTCCGTGGGGCTGGCAGCGGGGGTGAGCGCGACCGGAACGGACGGTCCCACTAGCGAGCAAGGGGTAGGCACTTGAGTACGACAACCCGAAGAAGCGCGGGAGGCGATATACTGCGTCGACACGACGACTATGCTCAATCGCTTCTTGCGTTTTCTCATCCGCTCCCTGCTCTGGCTGCGCTACCGCATTCGTGTGAGAGGCCTGGATCGTGTCGCTCCGCCCGACGGTCGCGGCGTTCTGTTTTTGGCCAACCACCCGGCGCTCATCGATCCCATCATGGTGATGACCGTGCTGTGGCCGCGCTTCCGGCCGCGCGTACTGGCGGATCGCGCCCAGGCCCGTCGCTGGGGGATTCACTTCCTGGCGCGGCGGGCGCGGGCGCTCGAGATCGCAGACATGACCCGCGATGGTCGCGGCGCCCGCGAACAGGTGGAATCCATGATCGAGGCCAGCGCCGGGGCTTTGCGTCGGGGCGAGGCGCTGCTGCTCTATCCCGCGGGCCGCATCTATCGCCAGCGCCGCGAGGATCTGGGCGGCAACAGCGCGGTCGAGCAGTTGCTGCAGGCCGTGCCCGACGTGCGCGTGGTGCTGGTGCGCACCGCCGGGTTGTGGGGCTCCAGCTTCAGTCGCGCCTCGGGCAAACCGCCCGAGGTCATGGCGGCCCTGCGCCGGGGTCTGTGGGGCCTGCTCAAGTGCGCCATCTTCCTCTCGCCTCGCCGCCACGTGGCCATCGACGTGGTCGAGCCCGACGATCTGCCGCGCACCGCGGATCGGGTGGTGCTCAATCGCTACCTGGAGGACTTCTACAATCGCAACGCGGGCGGAAGCACTTACGTGCCCCATTCATTGTGGGAAGGGGGCGGCGTGCGCTGGCTACCCGAGCCGGTCAGCAGCGCGGAGCCAGGCGTGGCGCGCCGGATCCCGCCCGCCACGCGCGACACCGTGCAGGAGTACCTGCGCCAGCTCACCGGGGTGCGCGACATCAACGAGAGCCAGCGTCTGGCCCACGACCTGGGCCTGGACAGCTTGGTGCGCGTGGAGATCCAGTCCTGGATCGAGAGCGAATTCGGTTTTCCCCAACCCGAGGTCGACGCCATCGAGACGGTGGGAGACGTCATGCGGGCCGCGGTGGGCGAGACCGTGGGCAAGGCTGCGGCCGAGCCCCAGCCGGTGGCACACGTCTGGACCGCGGCCGCCCAGGTCGCCACCACGTCGCCGGTCATGCCAGCAGGTGACAGCTTGACCGCGGTGTTTCTCGACATGGCTCGCCGGCATCCCAGCCAGGTAGTCATCGCGGACCAGCAGAGCGGGGTGCGCAGCTATCGCGATCTGGTCACGGCGCTCTTGCTTTTGCGGCCGGTCTTCGCCCGCATGCCCGGATCGTTCGTCGGCATCATGTTGCCCGCCTCGGTCGCTGCCAGCGTGGCCACCTTGGCTGCGCTTTTCGCCGGCAAGACGCCGGTCATGATCAACTGGACCACCGGCCCGCGCGGCGTGCTGCACGGGCTGGACCTGCTCGACATTCGTTGCGTGGTGACGGCCCGTCGCCTGATCAGCCGTCTTGAATCAGAGGGCTTCGGTAGCACGCCGGGATTCATGCAGCGGCTCACCTACCTGGACGATGTCGCCAAGCAATTCTCGCTTCCTGCAAAGCTGCTGGCGGCGCTGCGCGCGCGGCTCGGATTGATCGGCGTGCTGGCAGAGGCGCGGGCGCCCGAAGTGGCCGCTGTGCTGTTCACCAGCGGCTCCGAGAGCGTGCCCAAAGCGGTTCCCCTGACTCAGAGCAATCTGCTGGCCAACATCCGCGACGCGCTCGCGGTCATTCCGCTTCGCCCCGACGAGGCTCTCTTGGGCATCCTGCCTCCCTTCCATTCCTTCGGGTTGACCGTCGACATTCTGCTGCCGCTGCTGTGCGGTCTGCGTACCGTGTATCACGTCAACCCCAATGACGGCGCCACGCTGGCCTCGCTCATCGAGGCGTATCGGGCCACGTTGTTGGTGGGCACGCCCACTTTCCTGGCGGGCATCGTGCGGGCCGCGCAACCCGGGCAGCTGGCCAGCCTGCGCCTGGCCATTGCCGGCGCCGAGAAGTGCCCGCCCCATGTGTACGATGCCCTGGCGCATGCCTGCCCCGAGATGGTGGTCATCGAAGGCTACGGCATCACCGAGTGCTCGCCCATCGTGTCGGTCAACCGTCCCGGCCAACCGCGACGGGAAACCATTGGCCTGCCTTTGCCGTCGGTGGAGCACGCCATCGTCGACGCCGAGTGTGGCAAGCCCACGCCCTGCGGCCAGCGCGGCATGCTGCTGGTGCGCGGGCCCAGCATTTTTGGCGGCTACCTCAAGTACGATGGTCAGTCGCCCTTTGTCTCGTTTGCCGGCAAGGAATGGTACCGCACCGGCGATCTGGTGTGCGAAGACAGCGACGGCGTCCTCACCTTCTGCGGCCGGCTCAAGCGCTTTGTGAAGATTGGCGGCGAAATGATCCCGCTGGCCGCGGTCGAGGCCGCGCTGGAGGCCAAGTGGATGCCCCCGGGTCAGGGTGAAGGTCCCTGCCTGGCAGTGGAATGCACGCCCGACGAGGAGCACCCCGAGTTGGTTCTCTTCACGTCGTTGGAGATCGATCGCGAGGCCGCCAACCGCTGCCTGCGCGAAGCCGGGCTGTCGCCCTTGCACAACATCCGGCGCGTGGTGCGGCTGGAGGCGCTGCCCTTGCTGGGCACCGGGAAGACCGACTACCGCGCGCTCAAGGCGACGCTGGGATAGCCAATCGCAGCCGCTCGCCCATCAGGCGAATGGGGCGCCGACGCGGCTCTGCGGTGATCGTCTGGGCCTGTCTGTCCATGCCGCTCATGAGCAAGGAACTGGGGATGTACCTCGCGCTCCTGGGCGGGGGCTTCTTCGCCCTGGCCTACCTCTTTCTGGGTCGTCGCAAGGGTCAGCCCCAACCCCTCTCGTGGCGCGCGGTCCTCATCCTGACGTATCTTTGGCCGTTGAGATCGTGGGCGACGCTGCAGTCACCGTAATCCCGCGGCAAGGCGCGGGATCAGGGCTAGTGCCTCCAGTCACAATTCCAGCCAGATTTGGGCCGCCCATGCACCCCGCCCTGCGTCGTTGCTCCTCGGTTACATACGTCGAGTATGCGCCCTCGTCGCGCCTCGCAGGACGGGCGCCTGAACGACCGAAACCTGGCCGATCTTCTGACTGGAGGCACTAGGCGAGCGACTTCGCCTTGGGCTACCCCCTTCCGCCATGCGCCCCACGGCGGCGCTGCGCTTGCCGCGGGATTACGGAGTCCGACCCCTTTCTTCCTGTCCGACCTCTGTGTTCTCTGTGCTCTCTGTGGTGGAAAAGCTAATAATCATGCACCAGGGGATCACCATGAAGAACGCCGAAGACGCTCGCGTCGAAGTCGCGCGAGTCCAATCGCTATGAGCCCAGCCGACCCGGCCAGCGGCAGTCTGGATGCATCCCGCCCGCTGGGGGTGTACGTCCACGTCCCCTTCTGTCGGGCGCGCTGTCCCTACTGCGACTTCGCCACAACAGTGCGCGAGCCGATTCCGCACGACGACTACGCGGCGGCGGTCACGGCAGAACTTTCAGCGCGCGGGGGCTGGTTTCGCGGGGAGCGCGCCCCGGACTTGCGGTCGATCTACTTTGGTGGCGGAACCCCCGGCTTGTGGCGGCCCCAGGCCATCGGGCGGGTGATCGAGACCACGCGTCGGATCTTCGACGCGAGCGGGCCTCTGGAAATCACGGTAGAAACCAATCCCGGCGAGGTGACGGCGGAATCTGCAGCCGGCCTGCGCGCGGCTGGCGTGAACCGGGTGTCGCTCGGCATGCAGGCCTTTCAGGATCATCTGCTGGCCGCCATCGGTCGGCAGCATAACGTCGCCGCCATCGCGGCGGCGGTCCAAAGCGTGCGGGGCGCAGGCATCGACAACCTGTGTGCGGATCTGATGTTCGGGCTTCCCGGGCAGACCATGGATGACTGGCGCCATTCGCTCGATGCGCTGGTGGCGCTGGCACCGGAGCACATCACCGCCTACGCCCTGACCATCGAGCGCGGCACGCCGTTTGGCGCTATCGAGCGCGCGGGCAAGCTGCAGCGGCCCGACGATGAAACTGTGGCGGCTATGTACGGCACAGCGCACCAGGTGCTGCTGGCCGCCGGTTTTGAGCACTACGAGATTTCTTCGTATGCGCGGCCGGGCCGGCGCGCCGTTCACAACACGCTGTATTGGACGGGCGGCGCTTATCTGGGCGTGGGCGCATCTGCGTCGTCGTTCCGGCCGCTGGTCGACGGAACTGGCTGGCGCTTTTCCAATCCGCGCGGTCTCACAACCTACTTGCGGTCAGCCGCGGCCCACCAAGGAAATCCGCTGGCGGCCAAGGTCGAGTGCCGCACGGCTGAGGACCTAGAAAACGAAGGTTTGTGGCTTGGCCTGCGAACCTGCGACGGCGTGGATCGCGCGGCCCATACGCGCCACTACGGCTGCGACGCGCTGGCGTCGCGCGAACGTGCCGCCGCAGCTCAGAAGTGCGTGGACGCGGGCTGGCTTCTGGTGGCGCCCGACCGCCTGCGCCTGACCCCCGCGGGATTTTTGTTTGCCGACGAGGTTTCGAGCCGTCTGTGGCTAGTACCGCCTCTCGAAGACTCGTAGCTGGTTGCGCGGTCGATGTGACGGCGGCGGAGCCGGTAGCCGGTGGCCGATGGCCGGTGGCCGGATCCGACGGCCGGAACCGGACTCGGAACCCGATCCGGCTGCCGGTCCCGGCCCCGGAACCGGCAACCCGCACGAGTCACATATTCCCAAGAAGCGGTACGAGGAGAACAATCTCAAGACGCAGAGTCGCGCGGCGACGCCAAGGTGCGCCGGAACCAATCTCGAGGGCCGCCGTCTTCTTGGCCGCGGCCGGGTTTTCGAGCTAGATAATGATGGTGAGTGACATTGGCGCCCGTGCGAAGAAGGTTCTGCACGCTGTCGTGTCCGAGTACCTCGCCACGGGCGAGGCAGTCGGGTCCGAGACGGTGGCGCACCGCTATCGCCTGGCGGTTTCCCCGGCCACGGTGCGCACTGTGATGAGCGAGCTGGAAGATCTGGGGATGCTGCGCCACCTGCACACCTCCGCGGGGCGCATCCCCACGGATCGCGGCCTACGCTACTACGTGGATGCGCTGCTGCGCGTGCGCAGCCTGTCTGTGCCCGAGCAGGAAGAGATCCGTGAGCGGCTCGGGCCGCTCAGCGACCCGCAAGAGATCATGCAAAGGGTGGCGCGCGTGCTGCGCGATCTTTCCCATCTGGCCGTGGTGGTGCAGGCGCCGCGTCCTGAGTCGGACGCAGTGTCGCACCTCGAGTTCGTGCGCCTGCGCGACGACCAGCTGCTGGCCGTCATCGCTTCGCACAGCGGCCAGATCCAGAACAAGCTCATCCCCGTCGATGCGTCTCTCTCTCCCAGCGATCTCGACCGCATCAACAACTACCTCAATGGCCTGGTGTCGGGCTTGACCCTGGACCAGATGCGCGGGCGGCTGGTGCGCGAGATCGAGAAGGAACGCGAGAGCTCGGCCCGCGATCCGGTGCTGGCGCAGGCGCTCAAGCTGGCCGTGGCCGCCACTCCCGCGGCCGAGCCGGGGGGCGACATTCTCCTCGATGGTCAGTCCAATCTATTGTCCGCGGCGGCTGACCTCGATCGGGCTCGCCGCGTTCTGCGCACGCTGGAAGAGAAGGACCAGATCGTCAAGCTGCTGGAGCGCACGCTCAATGCGCCCGGCATCTGCGTATTCATCGGCGCCGAGGCCAACCTGGCGGACCTCACCGAAGTGTCGGTGGTGGCCGCCAGCTATGGCGGCGAGGATCGTCCCCTGGGAACCATTGGGGTGATCGGCCCGTCGCGAATGAGTTATTGCAAGGTCATCCCTCTGGTAGACTTCACAGCCGACGTGATTACCGAGGTGCTTCCCCGACCCTGAAAGGAGCGCGCGGCTGCGTTTCGGCCGCGACGTTTTTCCCCATGAGTGAGAACGACGAGTCTCAAGACAATCCCGGTTCCGACGCCGCGCCGCCTGCGGGCGATGAACAGGCGGCCGAGCGCCCCACGCCTGCGCCCGCGCCGGCACCCGCGGAACCGAGTCCCGCAGAGCGGGTGGCGGCGCTGGAAGCCGAGAAGGCCGAGCTGAAGGACCGCATGCTTCGCATCGCGGCCGAGTTCGACAACTACAAGAAGCGCATGCGCAAGGAGGTGACCGAGCACGAGGTCAAGGCGCGCGAGGCGGTGCTGCGCGAGTTCTTGGAGATCGCGGACAACCTGGAGCGTGCCGTCTCTTCCTGGAAGGAAGGCGAGCAAAAGGACGTCAAGTCGGTCCAGGATGGCGTCGATCTGGTCTTGCGGCTTTTCAAGTCGAAGCTGGAACGCCATTCGGTGACGGCCATCGTGGCCAAGGGCCAGCCCTTCGACCCGCGCGTGCACGACGCGATTTCGCAAGCCCCCAGCGCCGATGTGCCACCCGGCACCGTGCTGCACGAACTGCAAAAGGGTTACCGCGTGGGTGAGCGGCTGCTTCGTCCGGCCCTGGTCGTGGTCGCAAAAGCGCCGCCCGCCTCGCCAGTTGAAACCAGTGACAAACCAGCCCCGACAGACGAATCGGCCGTGGGCGGTGTCGACATTGATGTGAACGGCGACGACGACGGGACAGTAGGCAAGACCTCATGAGCCGCATAATCGGAATCGATCTGGGGACGACCAACTCGTGCGTGGCCGTGCTGGAGGGGATGGAGCCTCTGGTCATCCCCAATAGCGAGGGCTCGCGCACTACGCCTTCGGTGATCGCCCTGTCGGGCGACGGCGAGCCTTTGGTCGGCCAGATTGCGAAGCGACAAGCGGTCACCAACGCCGAGTCCACGGTGTCGGCGGTAAAGCGCCTGATGGGGCGCAAGCGCGCCGATCCCGAGGTTGACCGTCATACCAAGTCTTCGACCTATGAAGTCGTTGCGGCGAGCAACGGCGACGCGTGGGTGCGGGTCAAAGGCAAGGACTATCCGCCGGCGCAGCTCTCGGCCTTCGTTCTGGACAAGATGAGGAAGACCGCCGAGGAGTA
>PMBY01000467.1:0-25099 GCA_003153875.1 Myxococcales bacterium
GGAAGATTCTGTCAACCGATGGTGCTAAAAGACGGGAGCCATGCCGCGCATTCAACCTGACGAGGTCCGAACCATTGCGACGCTCGCCCGCCTGCGCCTGTCGCCGGCGGAGATCGAGCGGATGACCCATGAATTGGACGCGATCCTCGAGTACATCGACACGGTGAAGAACCTGGACACGGGAGACACCGAGCCCATGACCCACGCCGTGCCCTTCGACTGTCCTCTGCGCCAGGACGAGCCCGCGCCGTCGCTGTCGGTTGAGGAGGCTCTGCAGAACGCGCCCCGGCGACGCGACTCCTTCTTCGAAGTACCGCGCATCGTTCCCGGCGCAGGCGAGGGAACCTAGCCATGGCTTCGCCGCAGGTGAAGGGTGCCTCCATCGCCGAATTGGCCGATGGGGTGCGCGCGCGCAAGTGGAAGGCCCGCGAATTGGTCGAGTCTTACCTCGACCGCATCCGCCGCCTGGATGGCCGGCTGGGCTGCTACTTGCTGGTCGACGCCGACGGAGCCCGACGGCGCGCGGACGAGGTCGATGCCACCGTGGCCGCGGGCCGAGACCCGGGCCTGCTGGCGGGCGTGCCCATTGGTCTGAAAGATATCTTCGTGACCCGCGGGCTGGAAACCACGGCCGGGTCGAAGATTCTGCGCGGCTTCGTGCCGCCCTATGAGTCGACGGTCTCCGCGCGTTTGGCTGCGGCGGGCGCCATCGCCCTGGGCAAGCTGAACATGGACGAGTTCGCCATGGGCTCGTCGAACGAGAACAGCGCGTTTGCGCCGGTGCACAATCCCTGGGATCTGGAGCGCGTGCCCGGCGGATCCTCGGGCGGCTCGGCGGCTTCGGTGGCGGCGTCGCTGTGTGCGGGCAGCCTGGGCACTGACACGGGCGGCTCGATTCGACAGCCGGCCTCCCTGTGCGGTGTCGCGGGAATGAAGCCGACCTACGGTCGTGTCTCACGCTATGGCGTCATAGCTTTTGCCTCGTCGCTGGATCACCCGGGTCCCTTCGGCCGGACCGTCGAGGACGTGGCCACGCTCCTGGAAGTCATCGCCGGTCACGATGCCTGCGACGCGACTTCGATTCCCTCGCCGGTGGGCCGCTACCGACAGGCCTGCGCCGCTGGGCTCGCCGGCATGCGCGTGGGCGTGCCCGAGGAATACTTCCAGGCCGGCATGGATCCCGAGGTGGAGGCCGCGGTGCGCGGGGCCATCGACGAGATCGCGCGAGCTGGCGCCAAGCTGGTGCCGGTCTCGCTGCCTCACACCCAATATGCGGTCGCGACCTACTATCTGGTGTGCACAGCCGAGGCCTCGTCGAACCTGGCGCGCTACGACGGCGTTCGCTACGGCCATCGCACGGCCGAGGCCGCGTCGCTGGACGAGCTGTACAGCAAGACCCGCGGCGAGGGTTTCGGCGCCGAGCCCAAGCTCCGGATCATCCTTGGCACCTACGTGCTGCGCTCGGGCTACTACGAGGCCTACTACGGCAAGGCGCTGCGCGTGCGGCGCAAGATCGCCGACGATTTCCGCGCGGTGTTCGACCAGTGCGACGTTCTGGCCACGCCCACCTCGCCCACTGCGGCTTTCAAGCTGGGTGAGCGCCAGGCCGACCCCCTGCAGATGTATCTGGCCGACATCTATACTGTGGCGCCAGCCCTGGCTGGCGTGCCCGCCCTGTCCCAGTGCTGCGGGTTCACCAAAGGCAGCCTGCCCATCGGGTTGCAGATCATCGGACCGCCGCTGGGCGAGGAAGCCGTGTTCCGCGTGGCTGGCGAGTACCAGCGCCACAGCGACTGGCACAAGCGACTTCCCGAGGATCCGTCATGAGCCTTGATCGATATGAGGCGGTCATTGGGTTGGAGGTGCACGTGCACCTGGCCAGCCGTTCCAAGATCTTTTCCTCGTCGTCGACTGCCTTCGGCGAGGAGCCCAATTCCTGCACCGATCCCGTGTGTCTGGGCCTGCCGGGCGCCTTGCCGGTGCTCAACCGGGCTGTGGTGGACGCGGCGGTGCGGCTGGGTCTGGCCGTAGGTTCGCACATCCGGCCGCGCTGCCGTTTCGCGCGCAAGCACTACTTCTACCCGGATCTGCCCAAGGGGTTTCAGATCTCGCAATATGAAGAACCCTTGTGCGAAGGCGGCGCAGTAGAGTTCCGTGTGGCAGGGGAAGCGCGGCGAGTGCACCTGACCCGCATTCACCTGGAGGACGACGCGGGCAAGAACATTCACGACGATTCGGGCGTCAGCTTCGTGGACTTCAATCGTGCGGGCGTGCCCCTGGTTGAGATCGTGAGCGAGCCCGACATTCGCTCGTCGGAAGAAGCGGCCGAGTACATGCGCGCGCTGCGCACCCTGGTGCGGACCTTGGGGATCAGCGACGGCAACATGGAAGAGGGCTCGCTTCGTTGCGACGCCAACGTGTCCCTGCGATTGCACGGCGTCGAGAAGTTGGGCACCAAGGCCGAGCTGAAGAACATCAACTCGTTCAAACACGTGCGCGAGGCCATCGAGCACGAGATCCGGCGCCAGGCCGTCGTGCTGGATCGGGGTGAGGCGGTGGTGCAGGAAACCCGGCTCTGGGATCCGGAGCGCGGCCTCTCGCAATCCATGCGCAGCAAAGAGCACGCGCATGACTACCGCTATTTTCCCGAGCCCGACCTGCCGCCCCTGGCTGTGGACCAAGCATGGATCGAGCAAGCGCGACGATCGTTGCCGGAGTTGCCCGAGAACCGCTATCGCCGCTACACCAGCGAACTAGGGCTGTCCGCGCAGGACGCGGGGGTGCTGATCTCCGAGCGCGAGGTCGCGGATTACTTCGACGCCGCAAGCAAGGTCGGCACCGCGCCGGCGAAGAAGGTGGCCAACTGGATCATCAATGAGGTGCTGGCCCGCGTGGCCGATGCGCGTGCGCTGGCTGCCGCGGACCTGCCCGTGCCCGCGGCGGCCCTGGCCGAGTTGGTGGATCTGGTCGAGAAGGGCACGCTATCGGGCAAGCTGGCCAAGGACGTGTTCGGTCGCATGTGGCAGGAGAAACGGCGAGCCGGCGACATCGTGGCCAGCGAGTCAGTGGCGCTGGTGTCCGACGTTGGCCTCATCGAAGAAACCTGCAAGAAGATCGTCGCCGCGCACCCGGACGAGGTGGCGCGCTTTCGGGCGGGCCAGAGCAAGCTGCTCGGCTTCTTCGTGGGCAAGGTGATGAAGGAAATGGGCGGCAAAGCCGACCCCAAGACCGCCAACGAAATCCTGCAGCGGCTGCTGGCCTAGCTAGTTGACTGGCTGGTTCACCACAGAGAGCACAGAGAACACACAGCCCAGGAAATGCTGGCTAGTCGCACACCCCGATTTCCGAGAGAGTGGTCTCGACGATGAAGTCGGACCCGGTCACGTGACGCTCGGCAAAGAAGATGTGCATAGGATAGAGTTCGCCCTTGCTAAGGCCGAGCGTGGCGGCTTGGGCATCGAGATCAACGGTCTGGCTCTCAGCCTCGTGAATGCCGCCCAGATCGATCGCGAGCTTGCGGTTGATGAACACCCAGACGTCGTCGTCTCCGGAGAAAGTGAAGGTTTCGCCGCCCTGGTAGCGAAAGCGGGTCGGTATCTCGACGGTGAAGTGATAGTTGTGCGGCTCCCCTTCGTTGCCGAAAAGCTGATTGTCGATGGGAAAGAAAGCCATGTTTTCGTAGGCGTAGACGCCCTGCTTGCTGGCGGACGGCGAAAGCGGCAGACTGATGGTGGCCGAGAGGTTCACGCCGGGCACATCCCTGTACCACTCGTTGAAGGTATCCGGGCCGCTGACCGAATGCGAGACCCCGCTGTAGACCGGCTTGTCGTCTGGCCCCAGGTCCGGAGCCACGATGCCACGGTCGTCGTACAGCCATTGCAGCGGTTCCATGTCCGGGAAGCTGGTGTGGAAGTCGCGAATCGTGGCGACCAGCGTGGGTTGCTTGGGCAGCGGCGCATCGCACGCGCCCCACAGGTTGTTGGTGCAGGTCCGGTTGCCACTGCCGCAGACGCTGGTACAGGTCTCCACAACCGGCGCGACCTCACAGATTCCCGTTTTCTCGTTTTCGCAAAGCTGCGTGCCCTGGCCGCAGTCGTTCGTACAAGGAAGCTGGGTGCTGGGGATGACGCAGGCCTTCCACTGCTCGTTCTCGCATTCCTGGGTCCCCTGCCCGCACACGCCTTGGCACGAACGCGTAGCGGGAGGTACCTCGCAACCCTGCCAGGCGCCGGTGCGGCAGGTTTGCAGGCCTTCGCCGCATGCCGTCGAACACGGGCGCGTCTGGCCGGCTGTTCCACAGACGTCGACGTGCAAGCCTCGATGGTGGCAGGCAGCCACGCTAATCAAGGCTATCGCCAACAACAGATTTGGGGCCCTCATGACGGATTAGGATACTACCCCGAGCGAACAAATCCCCATGTCAAACGGCCACCCTGTTCTCTGGTGAACGTGTACACTACGTTTCGTCCGGACGAGGGCCGGGCCAACCAACCGTAACGAGACGAGGAGAGAGAACATGAGAACTGTGTGGCGACTGCTGCCGATGCTGCTGGTGATGGGGTTCGCGCCCAATGCGAGCGCGGGGTCAAAGACAACATCGGATGAACCCCAGCTCAACGCATGCGGGTGCTACAAGAATCCGGCGGGGGTTTGCCTTTGCGGAAGGAAGGCCAAGTGCGAGTGTCCGGGCGAGTGCGAGCCCAAGGGCTGCGCCGAGAAACGCGAGAAGGACTACGACCGAGAGATTCAGGCGGAGACCAAGCGCGCACAAGAGACCGAGAAGAAGCAACAGGAAGAGGCAGCCGAGAAGAAGAAACGCGAAGCTGAGGCACCGACTGAAGAAATCGTTTCCCCTGAGGTCGTCGCCGATGGCGAGGCTGCCTCTGACGGCAGCGGGGCCGCAGACCCGAATCAGCCCAAGGACAAGAAAGGCAAGGACGGCAAGAAGGGCAAGAAGATCGAGAAGACCGAGAAGAGCAAGAAGACCGAGAAGGCTGACAAGACCGACAAGACCGAAAAGTCTGCGAAGACCGACAAGACCGANNAAGACCGAAAAGACCGAAAAGACGAAGTCAGACGTCCCGTAGGCCCAGCCCGACCAGGCGAAGAAGACGATGAGCAGCGTCAGAGCCGACCAGGCGCCAGCCCGCTCGGCGATTGGCTTGGCGACAGTTTGCACGCTGGTTGCCACACTCGGCCTCGCGCTGGTCGCCACGCCAGGCCTTGCCCTTGCAGCCGAGACGGCCGATGCAGCGGGCCTCCCGCAAGACCAGCACGTGCTCGCACCGGCACCGGTGATGACCGGTGCGCCCTCGGTGAATTCCGTCGCGGGCACGGCGGCCCCTTCACGCTGGGCGCGCGTTCGACTGTGGCAGAAAGTGCTGGGTGTGGGCGCGACCTTGGCCGGTCTGGCGGCAGTGGGCAGCGGGGCCTACCTGCTCTGGCGGGACGGCCAGGCGGCCTGCTCGCCTCCCAGCGGCACATGCGCTTACCATCATCAAACCGCCTTGGCCGGCTGGCTGCTCGTGGCAGGAGGCACAGCCGCCAGCTTGGGCGGGGTCACGTTGCTTCTCTTGCCTCCCATCGGCGAATCGCGTGGCCACGCCGTTGCGGGGCTGGCGGTGTCAGGCAGTTTCTAGCGTCGCTAAGCCGCTGCGGTGTCCGCGCTTGCAGCGGACGCGCTCGCGGGCGCTGCACCTAATCGTGCGTTCTCGGCTTTGCGCTGCTCGACCAGCTTCTCTCGTAGCTCATCGACCAGGGCCGGGCGCTCGGCCATGTACTGGCAGGCCTTGTCGCGGCCCTGGGCAATGCGCTCGCCCTGCCACGAATAGTAGGCTCCTGACTTCTCCAGCAGGCCCGCCTCGCTGGCCAGGTCGACGATTTCGCCGACCGAGCAGATGCCTGTGCCGTACAGGATCTCGAACTCGCACTCGCGGAAGGGCGGCGCCACCTTGTTCTTCACCACCTTGACCCGCGCCTTGTTGCCGACGATCTGCTCGCCGTTCTTGACCACGCCGATCTTGCGGATATCCAAACGCACGCTGGCGTAGAATTTGAGCGCGTTACCGCCGGTGGTGGTTTCGGGATTGCCGTAGACCACGCCGATCTTCTGACGAAGCTGGTTGATGAAGACTACGCAGGTCGCGTTGCGGGAGGTGGCCGCGGTCAGTTTGCGCAAGGCCTGGCTCATCAGGCGCGCCTGCAAGCCCATGTGCGCGTCGCCCATCTCGCCTTCGATTTCGGCCTTGGGCACCAGCGCCGCCACCGAATCGACGACGATCATGTCGATGGCGCCGGTGCCCACCAGCTTGTCGACGATTTCCAAAGCCTGCTCGCCGTTGTCGGGCTGAGACACCAGCAAGTCCTCGATGCGCACGCCCAGTTTACGGGCATAGGTCACGTCCAAGGCGTGCTCCGCGTCGATGAAGGCGCAGATGCCGCCCGCCTTCTGCGCCTGCGCGATGGCGTGCAAGGTCAGCGTGGTCTTGCCCGACGACTCGGGACCGAAGATCTCCACCACGCGACCGCGCGGCAGTCCGCCCACTCCCAAGGCCAGGTCGAGCCCCACTGATCCCGTCGGAATCACCGGAATGTCGCTGGTATCAGTGCCCCCGAGGGACATGATGGCGCCCTTTCCAAATTGTTTTTCAATCGCGGTCAGCGCCGCCGTCACTGCTTTGAGCTTTTCTTTCAGTTGGTCCTTGATGGTAGCCATGGGTCATCTCCTTGTTGGTGATTGGTTGAGAACACAGAGGGGAGAGGGGAGGACACAGAGTCAGAAGAGGCACAGACGTTTGATCCCGTGCTTGAGCAAACCGACATGAAAGTTTATAAGCAGGCCCAGCTTGAGGTTGGACAGGCGCAGGTAGGAGAGGAGTTGGGCTTCGTGAATCTGCAGAACGCGATCCACGGCTTTGATCTCGACCACCACCAAGCGATTGACGACAAAGTCCATGCGATAGGCGCGTGGGACGCGGAGGCCTCGATAAGTCACAGGGACAATCCGCTGTCGCTCCACACCCAGGCCACGAACCGTCAGCTCGCGTTCCAAGCAGGACTCATAGGCCGACTCGAGCAGGCCCGGCCCCAATTGCCGATGCACCTCGATGGCAGCGCCGATGATGGCACCAGACACTCGATTGAGCCCTCCCGCCGCGCCTCGACCAGCACCCTCTGTGCCCTCCCCTCTCCCCTCTGTGTTCTCAACCGAAGTCAACCGCCCACCTCCCGATCAAGGAATCTGTACTGAAGCGCCTCGGCCAGATGCGGCCCTCGCACCGTCGGCGAGTCATCCAGATCCGCTATGGTTCTCGCCAGTTTTCTCACCCGCTCAATCGATCTCGCCGAAAGCGCCAACCGTTCCACCGCGCGTTCCATGATGCGATGGCCGTCGCTGTCCAGTTTGGCCGCGCTCTGCAGTTCCTTGCACGACAGCCGGGCATTGCAGCGGACGCCCCTCTCAAGTTGTCGGGCACGCACGCGCTCCACCCGCGTACGCACCGTCTCGCTGGCTTCACCGGTTTCGCTGCTGGCCAGTTCACGGTACGAAATGGCGGGCACTTCGACGTGCATGTCAATGCGGTCCAACAGCGGCCCGGATAACTTGGCCCGGTAGCTACTGATGGCCAATTGCGAACAGGTGCAGGTCCGCAATGGATTTCCATAATGGCCGCAAGGACAAGGATTCAGTGCCGAGACCAGCATGAAGTCAGCGGGGAAGGTGACCGTGCGGCGGGCGCGTACCACGGCGATCTCCCGCTCCTCCAGCGGCTGGCGCAGGGCCTCCAGGGCGTGCCGGCCGAATTCCAGCAGCTCGTCGAGAAACAACACCCCGTTGTGGGCCAGCGAAATCTCCCCCGGTCGCACCATTGGCCCGCCACCCACCAGGCCCGCCACGCTGACCGTGTGGTGGGGCGCGCGAAAGGGCCGCTCAGCGACGAGCGATCGGCCGGCCAACATTCCCGCCACCGAATAGATCATGGTGGTTTCGAGCGATTCGTCGAACGACAGGGCGGGCAGGATTCCTGGCAAGCGCCGGGCCAGCATGGTCTTGCCCGAACCCGGCGGCCCAATGAAGAGGAGGTTGTGCCCGCCGGCCGCCGCAATCTCCAAGGCGCGGCGAGCGATCTCCTGTCCGCGCACATCGGCGAGGTCAGCCGTGGCGGTGGGCGAGCACCGGGCCGGCAGCGCGGTGACGGTGGCCGCCCGGTGCCCCTGCAGGACATCCAGCAAGTCGCTCAAGTGACCCACCGGTACCACGTCGCAGCCGCCCACCACAGCGGCCTCGGCCGCATTTTCGCGGGGTACGAACAACCGTTGCACGGCCCGCGCCCGAGCGTAGGCCGCCATGGGCAACACGCCCTTGACCGGTCGTACGCTGCCATCAAGGGCCAGCTCGCCGACAAACAGCGCATTGTCGAAGCTCTCAGGCGGCAAGAATCCCGCGCCCGAGAGAATGCCCATAGCGATGGGCACGTCGAAGGCGGCGCCGTCCTTGCGCAGATCGGCTGGCGCCAGGTTGACCGTGATCCGACGCAGAGGGAACTTAAACCCACTGTTTTCCAGTGCGCCGCGGATGCGCACACTGCCTTCTCTCACGCCCGCATCAGGCAGGCCCACGATGTTGCAACCGGGCAGGCCTTGCGACACGTCCACCTCGACATTGATGGGCGCGGCCTCAATGCCGATGACCGTTGCGGAAAGTACGCGAGCCAGCACGCCGTTTGCCCAAAGCGAGAACGGTGCCAGCGCGGCTGGTTCGGGTTTCCAGCTACTTGCACTGCCAGCGCCCCTGGATGGAACCCGCGCTTGAGCGAATTTCGGCCGCCCGACTGTCCTGCCCGCCGGTCAATGTCCGGGATGGCAGCGGAGTTACTACTCCTCGACCGAGAGCCGATACTCGCGGAAGAAGCGGAATGGGATGGGCCGGACTGTGTCGAACGCCATCGGCCACGCCCCAGCTTCAGTCGCGACTGGTGCCCGAGAGGTTCACAGCGTTCTCAGTCCCTGCAGCAGAGGACGCCACCCAGGGGCGGACCGGTCTTGATGACCACTTCGGCCTCGCTCAGGCTGTCATCTACGGTCCCGCACTGCCACACGCCCGTCGGGAGGCAGTCGGCGAAACCCATGCGGCGAGTGAGCGGAGGACACCAATCCGACTCGGGCTGTCCGATGGACCCACAGCCGTGGAGATCGTTTTTCGCCGACGGATCGGGGTAGCACACGCCTTGCGGCGAGGCGCCCGTCATGACGGCAAAGAAGGCTTGATCGCCGGGCGAGCCCACGCTTTCGCAGCCTGTAGGCGAACGCCTCGCCACGTCCGGGCCGTCCACACAAGCGTGCCAGTTCGCGGCGCACAGGTCGGCAGCCGAGCAGTCATCTCCAGTCGGATTGCTGCTGTCGTTCCCTGCCACGCGGCCGCAGTGGGACGAGCGCGCGACAAGGTCGAGCAACCCGGGTACCTGCCAGCCCCCTGCACAGCCAGCAATGTCGGGCCAGTTGGTGACGTCGCGAAAGCCCTCGCGTGTCCCGTCTGAACATCCGGCAGTATTGGGGTCGCCGATCACCGGCGCCAGGTCCGCGGTTTCTCCGACTTCGCCCCGGTACCCACCCGCATCGATCGCCGGCTCGCCCAACGCGTCGATGACTGCGCGCTCACCCGCGCCGCCAGAATCCGATAGACCGACGCCAACGAAGTCGCCAGCCATGGCGTCAGTGGCAAGGCCAATCGAGTGGACGCGGCAGCCGAGTAGGGCTGGGGCTAGCGCCAGCAGGAGTCGAAGCGGGATTCTGGTCACTCCAAGAAGATTACATCTGCCCTGCCGCGGCCACCACAGGGATGGTGTGAAGGACCAGCCAACCGGAGGAGGCCCGGTTCAGCGTGCGGCCAGCTCGGTGCCCTTGTGGGGAACTGCCGGACTCGCCGGGGTAGCCTGGCTGCTGTCGATCTGCGTGGCGAGCGCCTTCTCGCGCGAGAAGGTGTAGTTCTCGCAGCGACCCGGCACGACCTGCCAGTGGCCTTGATCTTCAATCTCGCTCCCTGTCTCCACCACCGTGCGATCGGAGAAGAGCTCGACCTTGACCCGGTCGCGTACTCCCGACGCGCCAGCGGGATTGATGTAGGCGACCAAGGTGTGGCCCGCGGGACTGGCCAGAACCACGTTCCACTGCTCGCGCTTGGCCATGCTTTCGAGCGCCTGCCAACGAGTCGCAGCCGACATCCTGGTTCTCTGTTCAAAGGGAACGTAAACCTGCGGCCCAGCGCACCCGGCGGCGCTCAGCCAGGCTGTGACAAGAACCAGTGGAAGGGCGGCCAGGCGTACCTTGTCGCCGAGATCTCGTGTTAGAAGGCGCTGTGGGCTGCTGTGGGAAGACACGTGGGGAACCTCCGGCAACCTTCCGGTGCATCGAAGGTGCCAGGTTCTGCCCCAAGCAAGATCGGGCAGTTGTGCCCGAGTCCGGCAGCCGCTCGACAATCAGCTAGGTTTCCCGCCGTCGCCACGCCGACGGCGAAGCATCAGCGGTAGCGAAGGACGCGCGCCGGAACCCCGGCGGCCACGGCGTAGGCGGGAATATTCCGGGTCACCACCGCACCCGCACCTACAATCGCCCCACGGCCCACGGTTATCCCCGGCAGGATGATGCTGCCCACTCCCAAGTCGCAGCCGTCTTCGATGGCCACGGGCGCAAATTCGATGGGCGAAAACAGCACGGGAACCTCGTGCCCGGCTTCCCGGTGCTGCGAGGTGATGATCTTGACCGCCATCCCGATCCCCACACCCGCCCCGATGGTCAGCCCGCCCGCCGAATGGAAGAAGCACTGCTGGCCAATCCAGGTCTCGTCCCCGATACGCATTTCGTTGTGGTGGTAACCCTTGAGGATGGTGTTGTGCCCGACGTACACGTTGCGGCCGAGTGAGATTGTTTCGGGGTGAAAGACCAGCACGCCTGGCTCGAACACACAGTCATCGCCCAGATTGCGAAAGTCCGCGGGCGAGAAGGCTCCGGTTCCGTGGCTGCGGTGGCGCTTGTTCATGTCTCACGCCTGGGACGAAATATGGGGCGGGGTGGGAAATTGCGCGTGTCGGATGCGGCGCCCCCACCAAGTGCCTAGGTTCCAGGTCGCCCACAAGACCAAGAAGAGCCAGACGATGTAGGCCCAGACCAGACAGTACCCGGCGAGAAGACCCACCTTGTCCGAGTCGGCGAAGTTCCANNCATTCCCGCGAGCCCCAAGAATGGGAACACGACATTCAGCCAAGACAGGTACTGCACGCCAAACCCCGGGGTTAGGATGAGAAAGACCAGGAAGATCCACCCCAGACCAAGGAGAAGGGTGGCTGGCCGGCGCTCAGGCGGTAGTTGATTTGCGCGACGTCCGAAGCCCACGCCTATGATCGCGAGAAGAATGAGAAAGGGCTTTCGCATGAGGGCCGCCATTGCCCAGCCCTGTGAGCGCAGGCCCAGCAAGAAATGAAATCCGGGAAGTCCCCAAGAACGCGCGTCGCTGGGATAGTCGAAGACATTCTTCCTCATCGCCGCAAAGCAATGGGTCAGGTGGTACCCGTATCCCAGCAGCGACAGCGCCAGCATGCCCGTTGCGAACCAGGCCTTTTCACGCCGGGTGGGCAGCCAGAAGAAGAACAGCGGCACGGTGACAACGGGCACGAGTTTCACGTTGCAGGCCAGGCCGAGAAGGGCGCCGACGTGCCAGGCCGGCTTGCCCCGCAGCGCCTGGCGCGCGGCCAGCAGGATCAACATCATGAAAACCGGGTCTGTGTTCCCGTGGTAGCCGCTCACCATGATGGAAACCGGGCTGGCCCAGAACAGCAGGGCGGCCCAAAGTCCGCGGCGCGGGCCCCAGGCCCGGGATCCGAGGTCGTAGAGCAGAAGCCCGGTGACCACGTCCGACAGGATGGCAGGCAGTCGAATCAGAAAGGGAAATCCGTTGGGCGCGTAGGGAACCAGAGGAGCCAGCAGCCACAACAGACCGCTCATCATGGGCGGGTGGTTGTAGTGCCAGTAGTGCTGATAGATGGAAACGGTGCCGTTCTGAACGATGTAGTCCTTGAATTCCGACCAGTAGGCCACGTCGGTGCTGCCAAAGGTGGTGAGGGCGAAATGCAATTTGATGGCGGTGGAAGTCAGCGCGGCGCACGCGAGCACGATGAGAGTCGACGTCTTGTGTGGGTTGGCCGCGGGCGCTTGTGCATCGCGCGCCAGCAAGACCTGGAACCATCGGTGCAAGATCGCCGGAAACCAAGATGACATCGCGGACAAAGCTACCAGGCCGCCCGCGAAATGTCGTGTTCGCGCAGAAACATGCACGAGTTTGACGTCGCAACCTGCGGCCGCCATAGTTGGGGCACATGCGCCAGGCCACTGTCGAACGAAACACGAAGGAAACCCAGATCAGCGTGGTGTTGAACCTGGACGGCTCGGGGCAGCGCCACATCGCGACCCCGCTGCCCTTCTTCAACCACATGCTCGATTCATTCGGCCGGCACAGCTTGGTCGACCTCGAGATCGTTGCGCGCGGCGACGTCGAAGTCGACGGGCACCACACCGTGGAAGACGTGGGGATCTGCCTGGGCCAGGCCTTTCGCGAGGCCCTGGGCGACAAGCGCGGCATCGCGCGTTTCGGCGACGCAGCCATCCCAATGGACGAGGCCCTGGCCCGCGCGGCCGTGGACTTCGGTGGCCGTGGCTGCTTGGTCTATCTCGCCGACCATCTCAAGGGCCGGCGCATCGGCGACTTCGATGCCGAGTTGGCGCGCGAGTTTTTCGCGGGGTTCGCCTCCACGGCGCTGTGCAACCTGCACCTCCAAACCGTTTACGGCGAGAACACCCATCACGCGATGGAAGCGCTGTGGAAAGCCTTTGCGCGCGCCGTGCGTGCGGCGGTGCAACTGGATCCGCGCGAGCGCGACGTGCCGTCGACCAAGGGGACGCTGACGGCGTAGGCCCGAAGTCATCTATGGTCAAGCCCCGGATCGCCATCGTCGACAGTGGCAGCGGCAACCTACGCAGCGTGGAAAAGGCGCTGGCGAGCGTGGGCGCCGACGCCTTCATCACCAGCGACGCCGACCAAGTGGCCCGCGCCGACAAGATCGTGGTGCCTGGTCAGGGCGCGTTTGGCGGATGCGTGGCCGGGCTAGACCGCGGGGGCGGCGCCTTGCGCACGGCTGTCATGCAGGCCATCGGCAAGGGAACTCCCTTTCTCGGCATCTGCATCGGCATGCAGATGCTTTTCGAGGGCAGCGACGAGGATCCTTCCTGCAAGGGCCTGGGGGTTTTCCCTGGCCGGGTGGTCCGTTTCGCCATCGCGCCGCCGCTGAAAGTGCCCCACATGGGTTGGAATGCCTGCCGGCACGAAGCGGCTGCTGGCCGCGCGGCTGTGTTGCGCGACACGCCCGATGGCACCTACTTCTACTTTGTGCACAGCTACTTCCCGCTACCCACCCGCGACGCCGACATCGCTCTCACCGCCGAACACGGCGTGAGGTTCTGCGCGGCCGTGGCGCGCGACAATCTTTTCGCCTGCCAGTTCCATCCGGAGAAGAGCCAGCGCGCAGGCTTGGCCGTGCTCAACCGCTTTGTCGGCTTGTAGAAAGTCCCAGCATGTTGGTTTTTCCCGCAATTGATCTGATGAACGGCCAGGCGGTACGCCTGCAACAGGGACGCCGCGACAGCGCGAAGGTCTATTCCAGCAATCCGCCGGAGCTGGCACGCGCCTTTGCCGCGGCCGGCGCGCCCCGTCTGCACGTCGTGGATCTCGATGCAGCCTTCACCGGCGGCACGCAGAACAACCATGAAACCATCAAAGCCATCCTGGCCGCGACGACCATGGACGTGGAGGTTGGCGGCGGCGTGCGCACGGTGGAGGCCTGCGAGCGGCTGTTCGCGCTGGGTGCGCGCTTCGCGGTCATGGGCACCGCAGCCATCAAGACACCCGAATTGGTGGCCGAGGCTTGCCGCCGTTTCCCCAAGCGCATCGTGGTCGCAGTGGACGCACGCGAGGGCAAGGTCGCCGTCGAGGGATGGACCGAGGACACGAAGAGCGACGCGCTGGACGTCGGCCTGGCCGTGGCACAAGCGGGCGCAGCCGCCGTGCTCTACACCGACATCGGCCGCGACGGCATGCGCAGCGGACCCAATCTGGAAGCCACCGCGCGACTCGCGGCCAAGATTGCTCCTTGCGCGGTCATCGCCTCGGGCGGCATGGCGCACCTGCAGGACATCGATCAGGTGAAGACCACGGGGGCGCAAGCCGTCGTGATCGGCAAGGCCATCTACGAGGGCATGTTCACTGTGGCACAGGCGCTGGCACGCGCGGCCCAGGGAGCAACATAGCGGCATGCTGGCGCGACGGATCATTCCCTGTCTCGACGTGGACGCGGGCCGCGTGAAGAAGGGAATTCGCTTCAAGCAACTGCGCGACGCCGGCGATCCGGTGGAAGTTGCGGCGGCCTATGATCAGCAAGGCGCCGATGAGATCTGCTTTCTCGACATCACGGCTTCGTCCGACAACCGCGCCACCATGCTTGAAGTGGTGCGCATAACCGCCGAGCAGGTCTTCCTGCCGCTCACCGTGGGCGGCGGTGTGCGTAGCGTGGAGGACGTGCGCAAGTTGCTGCTGGCTGGGGCTGACAAGGCTGGCATCAACACCGCTGCCGTCGCCGACCCCGAGTTGGTCCGTCGCGCCTCGGAAGCCTTTGGCAGCCAGGCCATCGTGGTCGCGGTGGATGCCCGGCACCGGCCCGACCGGCCCGGCAACTGGGAGGTCTTCACCCACGGCGGCCGCAAGCCCACCGACATCGACGCGGTGGCTTGGTGCGCGCGCATGGCCGAGCTGGGCGCGGGGGAAATCCTGCTCACCAGCATGGATCGCGACGGCACGCGCGACGGCTTCGACCTGGAACTGACCCGCGCCGTGGCTGACCGCGTGCCCATCCCGGTCATCGCATCGGGCGGAGTGGGCACGCTGGAACATCTCTACCAGGGCGTGGTCGAAGGCGGCGCCGATGCAGTGTTGGCTGCTTCGATCTTCCACTTCGGCGAATTCACGGTAGGCCAGGCGCGCAATTACCTTCGCGCCCGGGGCGTGCCGGTGCGTGAAGGTTGATCGACTGCGAGCCCCGCGTGTGCTGCACAAGCGGCGTGACTTCGTCGTCGCAGGTGGGTCAGAAATGTAACTGACCGTTGAATTCGAGGGATACGGTGCTGAGAAACGGGGCGTTTGATCGACGGGCCTGCGGCTCGGCAAAGCTGCTGAACTGCACGCCATGGTAAAGCACGCGGCCGCCAACCGACCACCAGGGGTCCAGCCAGAAATCGAGGCCGCCACCCAGCTGGAACCCGCCGCCCGAAGCGATTTCCGAGCTGAACGAGTCAGCGAGAACGTACGCACCAACACCACCCTGAAGGAACGGCTGGAACTGCGCGTTGGGCATGGGGAGGATCACTTTCAGGTCGATGGTTATTTGGGTCAGGGACAGGTAGTCCACCGTGTCGCCCCAGGCATCGGTCACGTCGTTGTGGAATCCCTGGCCGAGGCCGAGTTCCAGCGCGAACGTGGGGTTGAGTCGGAAGCCCAACATCAGATTGTACCCGCCCCCGGCGGTGAGAAAATCCACAGCGACGTTCGCTTGGTTGACAACTTCGTCGCCAAACGCGCCGAACCCCAGATACAGCCCCGAGCGGTCTAGGGGCGGGCCGCCGGCCGTTGGGGCGCCGTACGATTGATAGGGCGCCGGATACCCATACTGGGCCCATGCTGCGCCGGGTGCGAGCAAGGCCAGACCGAAGACAGCGATGAGCAGCAAGTGGCGTTGGAAAAATAGCATGGCTACGCTCCTTTGCATTTGGACGGCTGGGTTTGAGCGATATTCACGACTGGCTCCGCAGGGTAGTACAGAATGTGCCAGTCACTGACCGTCGCGAGCTAGTGCTACGACCCGGGGATGTAGAACTTCACGTCGGGATTGATCCATCCCGTGTAGATGCTCCAGTTGTACAGGTGATACTGCTGGCGAATGCTGAGATTGGCCGGCGGGTCATCCAGATTGCAGCCACCATTGGCGTAGATCCAGACAGTCGTCTCATCGTACATGATGACTTCCTCTTTGCCGTCCCCGCAAAGATCGGCGTGCATAGCAAAGCTCTGCACACTGGAACCGGAATAGGGGAAGCTGGCCACGGTCTTGTCATAGCCGTCGTAGATGTAGGTTCCTGTGCCGCCGCTGCCATCCGACGCGCCGTCGCGACGATACGAGAAAATGAAATCGCTACCTTTCCCGTCCCAGTTGTTCATGTTCTCTGTCACAGTCAGCCAGCCCGAGTTGGTGGGACGGTTCTCTTTCCACAAGAGGGTGTCGTCGTAGGTCACGAGCACGTTGTTGGACTTGAAACCTTCCGCGGCTGTGCGCAAACGGTCCAGCAGAACCACCTCGAGGCCTGGCTTGTCGGTTCGGTACTCGCCGATTCCGATCTGCTGAGCTTCTATCGTGTGGCTGTCCTTCCACAGCTGTTTACCCGTCTTCCAATCAAACGCGGCCGCCACGTCCCCATTGACGACGATCTCGTAGCCGTTTGTTGGATTGGCGTCAATGTCGGCTGTGGCGATGGAATCTGCATGCATCTTGAGAACTGTCGTGGTCCATTGCGTGCTGCCATCGCTCTCCAGAAAATCGTAGCCGCACATGACTTCGTCTTTGCCATCACCGTCCCAATCGTAGGCCAAAGGATAGTGCCCTGTGCCGAAGTCGGACCCCGACGTATCGCTGGTAATCACGGTCTTGTGATTCCACAGTACCGTGCCGGCTTTGGTGGCGGGGACGGTGGTCGTGTCGTCGATGCCGACGATCGCCCACGCTTGTGAGTAGCGGGTCTTGACGATGATGTCCTGTGGCCACTTCTTGCCTCGCAGATTGGCAAAAGCGATCGAGTCATTGGAACCCGCTTTGGGCAGGGTAATCGTGCGCATCACCGTCCCGGTCGTTCCATCGAGCACGGTCATGGTGGTGGTGCTCATGTTGACGAAGACCTCGGACTTGCCGTCCCCGTCCATGTCGTAGACTTGAATGGGAATGTCCGAGCTGGCGGTATGGGTCGGGCCGGGCGTTCCGTGCTGCCACAGTTGCTTGCCCTTGAGGTCGTACGCCGTCACGCAGACCGCGAACTGGGGACCGTAGGCGCCTAGGGCCGTCTGGTCCGTGGGCTGAGCCACGACGATTTCCATCTTGCCATCGCCGTTGATGTCGCCCAGCCGCATTCCCGGACAACCGCCAGAAGTCTTCATGCTGAAAGTGCTCACTTGCACCGGTATGCCGCTGGCTGTGGTTCCCGCAACCGCTGAAGTCGTGCCGCCAGTGACCTTGGTGCCACCGGACGTCGTGACTCCGCCACTTGTGGTGACCCCGCCGCTCGTGGTGATACCGCCGCTAGCCTTGGTCGTCCCACCGGCTGCCGTCGTCCCACCGGCCACCGTGGTACCGCCGGCTGCCGTCGTCCCACCGGCCACCGTGGTACCGCCGGCTGCCGTCGTGCCACCAGTGCGAACCGTGCCACCTATATTCCCAGCCCCGCCGGTGACGACGGTACCAGCGGTAGTCCCGAACCCGCCGCTCGCGAGGATTCCGCCAGAGCCAGCTCCTCCCGCACTGCCGCCGCCGGAGTCGACACTCCCCGCGACGCCGCCGTTGCCAGTTACGCCTGCCCCACCACCGGGAACTACGGTGCCTGCCACGGGCCCCACACCCGCAGTGCCAGACGCGCCTGCTGGACCACCGCTGTTGCCAGCCGAGCTAGCGTCTCCGCCGACGGCCGCCGAGCCACCCAGGGGCGGAGCGATGCTGCCGGCGCTCGCGCTGCCGCCCTGGCCTGTCGTGAAGCCGCCAGAATTGCCACTGCTGTGAGCCGACGATCCTTGGCCACAGCCGATCGATGAGAGCAGCAACACCAGGCCAGCTCCGGCCAACAACCCGGAGGCGGTCCTCAGTGATTTCCTGGTCATGGTACTTCCTTTCACAACTTCCGAGCGTCCAGGAACCCTTGCGGTGGTCGCCTGCGGGACTGTAGACACATACAAACGACATAGTGGGCTGGGGACGGTTCTTGCTGCGGACGCCGTCTTCCGACGACGTAAACGCCAGCCCGACGAATATTGTACTCTGCCGCGCCCTAATCAGGCCAGCGCCAGCCCGTCAATTCAGCAAGTATCTGCCATGTCCCCACCGATGGTATTTCTGTGCTCGCGTTAGGGCTGGCGCACTTCCCCCTACTTCATCCTGTATGGAATTGTCTGACAGAAATGCGGTAGACATTGCCATCATGATTGGAAATGCCGACGCGCTGCTGTCTGCCGTGAAGTTCGACGCAAAGGGCCTGGTGCCGGTGATTGCGCAAGACCGCGCCTCGGGCGTGGTGCGCATGCTGGCTTGGGCCAACTCCGAGGCCCTGCGGGCCACGGTACAAAATGGCCTGGCCACCTTCTGGAGCCGTTCGCGCAACGAGCTGTGGGAGAAGGGCAAGACATCGGGGAATTCCATGCGCGTCTACGATGTGCGCCTGGACTGCGATGGCGATGCCATCCTCTACGTCGTCGACGCCAACGGGCCGTCGTGTCATACCAATGCCACTTCTTGTTTCTTTCGTAGTGTGACCGCCAACGGCCTGGCCGCAGACGACGGCCCGGCGCCAGCGGCCGCGAAATAGCGACACGGAGGCCGTGACGCTCGAAAAAGCCGTCGCCCGAATCCTGCGACCCGGCGGCCTGCTGGCCGACCATTTGCCGGGCTTCGAGCCACGCCCTGGCCAGCTCGCCATGGCCAAGCGTGTGGCGCAGGCGATCGACATGGACGAGCGCTTGCTGGCCGAGGCGGGGACCGGCACAGGCAAGACCATCGCCTACCTGGTGCCAGCGATTCTCTCCGGCCGCAAGGTGGTGGTCAGCACCGGCACGCGCACCTTGCAGGACCAGATCGCCGAGGTGGATCTGCCGCGCCTGCAACGCGTGCTGCCCGAACCGTTTACCTTTGCCGTGATGAAAGGACTGTCCAACTACCTGTGCCTGCGCCGCTTCGACGAGCACAGCCAGCAGCTGGAAATTGCGGCCACCAAGTCACACGAGACTGAGCGCGTGCGCGCCTGGGCCACCACCACCACGACCGGCGATCGGGCGGATCTCGACGGCGTGCCCGACAGCGCCCCCATCTGGCGCGAGATCACGTCCAGCCCGGAGATGCGACTGGGTAAGCGCTGCCCCTTTGTCGAACGCTGTTTCATCACGCAGATGCGGCGACGCGCGCAGGGGGCCCAGGTGGTGGTGGTCAACCATCACCTATTCCTGGCCGACCTGGCGCTGCGCAGTCGCTGGCCCGACGCTCAGGTGCTGCCGCCCTATGAACTGGTGATCTTCGATGAAGCCCACCAGATCGAGGATGTGGCCACCGAGGTTTTCGGCGTTCAGGTTTCCAATGCCCGGCTTTTCGCTCTGGCGCGCGACCTGCTGCGCGCGCCGGCGCCCACGCTGGAAGCCGGCCGGCTGGAGTCCGCCGCGCGTCGGATGGAAGCTGTGACTCACGTGCTGGCCGAGGCCCTGCGCGGCCGTTTGCCGGCTTTGCGCGGCAGCGGTGAGGAAGTGCGCGTGGAAATGCCCGACGACTTGTGGGCCGCCGAGGTGCTGCAGCGCTACCACGAGCTGGACAACGTCCTGGAGGAGGCGGCCGCCCTTTGTGGACGTCTGAGCGAAGATGACGGCACCGACGCCGAGCGGCCGCATCCGCCTTCGAAAACAAAGGCAGCGGCGCTGGCTGGGCTCTCGCGACGAGCCGAGGCCGTGCGCGCCGATTTCGCCGAGATCGTCGGCACGGCGCGACGGGATTCGATTCGCTGGGTGGTGGTGTCGCGCCGCAACCTCACCCTGCGCGCCTCGCCAGTGGATGCCGCGCCTCTTCTACGCGAGAGCTTTGACCGCCACCCGGGGCCTCTGGTTTTCACCTCGGCCACCTTGAGCGCTGGCGGACATTTCGACTATATTCGCGGCCGCCTTGGACTGACCGACACCGCCAGCGAGTCCAGCTTCCCCTCGCCCTTCCACTACAGCGAGCAAGCCCTGCTCTATCTGGCTGTCGATCTTCCTGATCCAACCCACGAGGGTTTTGCCGCCGCGGCCGCCGAGCGCGCATTGGCGCTGTGTCGGCTTTCGCGCGGTCGGGCGCTCCTGCTCTTCACCAGCTTCCGCAACCTGCGCGTGGCCGAGGAGTGTCTGCGCGCCGACGGCGGCTTCCCTCTGCTGGTGCAGGGTGAGCGTCCGCGCCACGTGCTGCTCGCCACGCTCCGCCAGCAAGTCGGCTCGGTGTTGCTGGCCACGCAGAGTTTCTGGCAGGGCGTGGACGTGCCGGGCGAGGCGCTCTCGCTGGTGGTGATCGATCGTCTGCCTTTTGCCGTACCTGACGATCCGCTCACCGCTGCGCGTATCGAGCGCATCCGCGAAGACGGCGGCGATCCCTTCAACAGTTTCCAGCTTCCGCGCGCTGCCCTGGCGCTCAAGCAAGGCTTCGGCCGCCTGGTGCGCACGCGCAGCGATCGCGGTGTGGTGGCCATCCTCGACGGCCGCATCGCCCGCCGTCGCTACGGGCCCATGCTGCTGACCAGCCTGCCCGCCGAATGCCCGCGCACCGAGGAGCTGGAAGAGGTGGGGAGATTCTTTGACTCTCCGGGCCGGCCCGCGACACGGCCCGAGGGAGGAGTTGATTAGCTAGCCCAGCTTCGCTAGCGTGAGGCTATGCGCACGACGATCCACGCGGCTAAGACTGATCTCTCCCTGCTCATCAAGAAAGCCTGCGCCGGTGAAGAGGTCGTGATCGCCTGTGGCGATACGCCGGTGGTTCGCCTGGTTCCCTTGGCGACGCCACCGTGCAAACGCATGTTCGGCGCGCTTACGGGCAAGGCGCGGACCACGGCGGCGTTCTTCAAGCCACTTCCCGCCAACGAAATCGACGCCTGGGGGAAGTGACCGGGTACCGCGCCAGAGTCATTTGGTAGTCCGCGGTCGAGCTACTTACAATACGACCCATGCACATCCTGTTTCTGGTCGGCGCCTTCTTGCTAGGCTCGTTCCCGACCGGCGTGGTGGTAGCGCGCGCCAAGGGCGTGGATCTGCGCAAGGTGGGCAGTGGCAACATCGGCACGACCAATGTCGGCCGCGCGCTCGGCCGGCGTTGGGCGGCCTTGGTGCTCCTGATCGACGCGGGCAAGGGCGCGCTTCCAGTTGTGCTGGCAAGTCAGCTCTTGGATCTCAAGTGGCTCCCGGCCGCTGCGGGTTTGGTTGCGGTGCTGGGGCAGATTTTCTCCATCTTTCTCAAAGGCCACGGCGGCAAAGGGGTGGCCACTTCGCTGGGCGCTGGACTGGCCCTCGCGCCTCTGCCCGCACTGGTCTGCGTGGCGGTCTGGGTGGTTCTATTTGCCGCTTTTCGCATTTCGTCCATCGGCTCTCTGGCAGCCGTGGCCAGCTTCCCCACTTTCCTCTGGCTGTTCCACGCGGGCAGCCCTGCAAACCTGACTTTCGCCGCAGCGGTCGCGCTTCTGGTTTTCCTGCGCCACAAAGACAACATTCGCCGCCTTCTGCGCGGCGAGGAACTGCGCGCCTAACCGGCATCTCACGGGCGTGGATCGAAGTTAGCGATTTCACCACAGAGCACACAGAGACCACAGAGCCGGATCGGAAGGAAGAAGGGGAGTGAGCCTGTCCGAACCCTTTCTTCGATTCCGACCTCTGTGTTCTCTGTGCTCGCTGTGGTGGAAAAGCTAGCCAACCATCTGCGAGATCCTAGTTAGTGCCCCGGCGGCGCCGGTCGCAGGCCCGCATCGCGCAGCAGTTGCTGGTCGGCCTCCACGTCGGGGTTGCCCGTGGTGAGCAGCTTCTCGCCGTAGAAGATCGAATTGGCCCCGGCCACGAAGCACATCACCTGGGCCTCGCGGGTCAAAGCCGCACGACCCGCCGAGAGTCGCACCTGCGATCGGGGCATGATGATGCGAGCCGCGGCGATCACGCGCACGAGTTGCAGCGGATCCACGGGCGGCCGGTCAGCCAGCGGCGTGCCTGCGATGGGCACCAGCGCATTGATGGGCACGCTTTCCGGGTGCGGGTCCAGGCCGGCCAGCGTGGCCAGCATGGCGCAACGATCGTCGACCGATTCGCCCATGCCGATGATCCCGCCCGAGCAGATACGCATGCCCGCGCGCCGAACCCGCGCCAGGGTCGCCAGCCTGTCGTCCTGCGTGTGGGTCGTGATGATCGACCCATAGAAGGCCCGTGACGTGTCGATGTTGTGGTTGTAGATGGCCAGTCCTGCCTCGGCCAAGCGGTGGCACTGCTCGTCGGTGAGCATGCCCATGGTCAGACACGCCTCCAGACCCACGCCCCGCACAGCGCGCACCATGTCCAGCACGGACTCGAAGGCGGGTCCGTCCTTGGCATCGCGCCAGGCGGTGCCCATGCAGAAGCGCGTGGCCCCCGCCGCCCGCGCCCGCTCAGCCGCTTGCACCACATCCTCGCGGCTCAGCATGCGAGCCGGCTGCACCGCGGTTGAATAGCGTGTCGATTGAGCACAGTAGGCACAGTCTTCCTGACACGCGCCGGTCTTCACCGAAAGCAGCGCGCAGAGTTGCACCTCGTCGGGTCGATGATGCCGGCGGTGCACCTGCTGCGCGCGGAAAAGCAATTCAGGCAGGGGCAGGTCGTGGATAGCCCGGACCTCCTCGACCTGAAAGTCGTGGCGCAGCTCAGCGGTCATGCGACTGGATCTACTAATTGATCCGGCGCAAGACCACCAGCACCCGCAAAGTCAGCCAGATGGCCTCTGCCACATCCTTGTCCTTGCCCGCCGCCTTGCTCGCGGAGCGCGCTGTCAGGCTTTCACCCTTGACCGGCGCGCCCGGATACCACAAGCCATCGTTCGCCTGGCGTGAACGCAGATAGGCCTCGGCGGTACGCACGCCCGAGTTCTCCTTGCCGAGCCCGATGCTGGTGATGGTGTCGAGCGCGTCCAGCGCGTCGGTGAAAAAGCGCGGTTCGGTCAGGATCTCCCAAAAAGCGGGCGCCTTGCGGTCCTCATAGCGGTCGGGCTGCAAGAAACGCGTGGCCAGAAGCTCCGCCGCCCGACGCGCTTCGCGCGAGGTGCAGCGCTGGCTGGAGGATGCAAAGGCGCGCAAGACCATGCCGGTCACCAGATGGCTTGAGGGTCGCGCAGCGGAGTCCGTGCGCACACCCCGCCAAGCCCAACCGCCATCGTCCTGACGAAGCGACAGGAGAAGTTGGAAACCCTTCTCCACCCTTGGGTCTGACTCGAACCCTGCACGGCACAGGGCCGAAATGGCCCACCCGTGGAAGTGAATCGCCACGACCTTGGCGCGAGCCTTGGGCGTATCGGCCAGCGCGAGATCCGCAATCCCGCCGTCACTCGCTTGCGAGGCCAGGATCACATCCGCCATTTTGCGCAACTGGTGCGTGGCTCCGCCCTCGTCCTCGACTCGCAAACCCAAGTCGGCCAAGCGGTCAAGCGCGCGCACCGTGGCCAAGCACAGCGCAAACTTTCCACTGCCCATCCCTTTTTCCGGGGCGCGCGGCGCGAAGCTGCCATCCTTCTCCATCTTGCGCAGCACCGATTGAACCTCACGGTAGCTGGCAATCTCGTGCGCCTTGGGCGCCTCGCTGTCGTCGATGAGGTCGCGCCGCACACGCGCCAGCACACTGGGGGTTCCCTCACGCAACAAGCGCGGAATAGGATCGCTGGCCAGCCGAGCGCGCCACCCCGAAAGCGCCCGGGGCGGGGATGAGATGGAAACCGAGGTGGGGAAGAGTCGCGACCGATTCATAACCAATGCCAAAGTGGCTGCATTATAGCGAATGGTTTGGCCGGCGGCGGGAAGACAAAGGCGCCACAAGCCTGTCGACAATGTAGGGATAAGAGAGTAGCGCATAAGGTCGTCTGGGTCCAACGGCTATCGTTTTTCTCCCAACTCAATCTGGGCCTGGCACAGCCCCATTTCGGGAGGTAATAGATCCGGGTCGTCGGCGAGTCTTTGGCCCGTGGGGGCACATCCATGGATGTCAGTGAGAGACCATCGAAACAGGAAGCGTTTCTGACCTTGCTGAGCGAAGGCTGGGTGGCCTTGCACCTGGACGCGCGTCGTCCCGGCGTGGTGGTGCCGGCCCCGTTCTCTTCGCAGGCGCAACTGGTTCTCCAGTACGGCCGCAGCATGCCCATTCCCATCCCCGACCTGGAAGTCACGGCCGCCGGGGTGAGCGCCACCCTGTCGTTCTCCCGCGTACCGCATCGGACCTACGTGCCCTGGTCCGCAGTGTTCGCGGTCACCTGCACCAATGGTTGCGGCGCACTCTACCGCGAGGATGTTCCGCGGGAGTTGTGCTTCTTCCATCAGGGGGATGATGGGGGCTTGCCGCCGCTCGTGGTGCGAGTGAATGACGGGGCCGAGGCTCTGACGGTCGACGAGCCCTGGTTGCATTCCGTCCCGCTGGTGGCCGAAGACACCGAAGCGGAGATCGAGAGCGACGGCATGCTCATGCGTGCGCCCNNACGCGGTAGGCGTCGGCGCGGCGGGTTTGGTTGGCAGAGCGAAGCGTGTCCAGCGCCGAGTCGGGAAGGCTGGGAATCAAGCGCCCGCGCAAAGAGACACCGCTGTCAGGCGTGCTCACGCTGACCACGATGGACTTGCTCGGGTAGGAGACGCCCAGGTTTTCCATCAGGCCGCGCAGGCTCTCGGGCTTGGGCACATCGGGCCGCACCAGCGCGCCTGAGGCCACGTCGATCTTGATGGTCTTGCCAGCCAGCGCGCGCGGAACCAACACAGGCACGACTTCTACGAATTCCTTGCCCGCGTAGGGGCGCAGCACCACGCGCACCGGCAGGGTTTCACCCGGCCGCACCCGCTCGTCGGGTAGCGAGACGCTGACGATTTCGGCCACATCGTTGCGGTACTCCACCCGGATGTCCACTTCGACTCGGTCGATCACCGCGGGTTCAAAGGGATTGCCCAGCAGGTCCGACAGAGCCTTCAAGCCGCGGGCCTGCGCCAG
>PMBY01000467.1:25107-34735 GCA_003153875.1 Myxococcales bacterium
CCCGCGAGCAGCGGAAGCAGCCGGCGATGCAGCGCCACCTGGGTATGGAAGCTGGTCTTCTTGCCACCGCGTGCAGTGACCATGACTTCGACGGCCACCCAGGGTGCGCGGCGGCCCAGCTCGGCCACGATGCCGGTAGGAACATCCTGCACCACCGCACCGATCTCATTGAGCGGCGAGGTCAGTTTCATGGAGCTGGCCAGGCTGGCCACGATGGCGTGCACTTCTCCGAAAACCAGTGGCAGATCGACTTCGCCCAGGCCCAGCAGGGGGTGCCCGAACGCGACGACCGTTCCGCCCTCCACTTGGGTCAGGGTGCCCATGGCCGCTGCGCTGATGTCCCCGCGAATGAGCGCCACGCCCACGGTGGCGCCNNCCAAAGGGACGCAAGCTTTCGCCCAGCTCGCGCAGGGCCACCTCGGAGATCCCTGAGACGGCCAGGGGCAGCGAAGCGGGCAGCAGGCGCGGCTCGTCGTCAGACAGGGCACGCGCGGCTGCGGCCGGTCGCCCAGGCGTCAAGGTGGGCCCGTTGTCGGCCAGGAAGGGATCGCCGGGCGGCCGCCGTGGTCGTTGCCTCCCGGCCAGCATGCTCTCGATGGGAGTCACGCCGGCCAGGGCTTCCTTGGCAAAACTCCAGCCGTAGGCGATGGCGCCCATGAGCTTGCCGTCGACGTAGACCGGGCTGCCGCTCATGCCCGCCGCGATGCCGCAGGTCGCGACGCGCGGATCTTCGGCCCGCACCAGGATGATGTCCTGCTTGGGCAGGAAGTTCGGCACCACCGAGAGCACGCGCACCTTGAACGCCTCAGGCTTGACGCCCTCGAAGACCGTGACCGCCTCGCCCAGCAGGCCCGGGCGCACCTGAGACAGAGGAAAGATGGCGGGTGCGGACACCGCCTGGGAGGACGGAGATTGAGCCCACGCGGAGCGCACAAGCATGGCCGAGCCAGCCACCACGCCCAACCACCACGCGGCCAAGAGAAAGCGGGGTCTTGTCACTGCGCAAGCAGCGTAGGAACCGATAGCCAGGCTGTCAAACCCAATTCGGGTGGCTTGGAACTGGCTGAACTGACTGACGCCGTGGCGAGGCGCAGATGCGGTAAGCTGTGCCGCGTGCTCGGGACACTCCTCTCAGGACGTTTTGCCGGCGGTCAGATCCGCCTCGCGGACCAGGTCTGGGGACGTGTTGGCGCACGGTAGGAAGGCTCTCTGGTGCAGAAAAAGAAACGTTCCAATGCCATGCACACACGCCCGCAGGATCTCGCCAGGGTAAAGCGCACCTTCCCTTCCGCCCTGATCGCCCTCGCCAGCTGTGCGGCGATTACAATCGCGGCCCTCGGCTACGCACGTTGGGCCAATTTCGGAGGGGTCGACGAATGGCTGTGTCTCTCGCTCTGCAGCCGCGGCATCGTCGACATGCCCCATTCGAACCGCCCGTTGAACCTCCTCTTGTCTGCCCCCGCAGTCCTGCTCACTCCCAACCGCTTCGAGGGCTTCCTCTATCTGCACCTCGCCTACCTCGCGCTCGCAGGCTGGTTGGTCTGGCTACTCGTCCGGCGCCTCGAACCGCAAGCACGGGCGCTGGCGTTTCTGGCGGCGACATTTGCGATCGTGTGGGCGCCGCTCGACATGTCGCGACTGGCGCCCGCCGGCCATTCGATGAACAGCAGCGCGACGTTCGCGACCCTGGCGGCGTTGGTATTGTTCCTCGAATCCTGGCAGCGCCGGAGGCCGCTCCTGCTCCTGGCAGCGCTCGCGACCGCCTTTCTGGCTGCCAGGAGCTACGAAGCCACGCTCGGGCTCCTGGCGGCGGCGCCATTTTTGCTCGCCGCCGCGCCCAAGCCAGGCACCGAACCTGGCCGGGGTACGGGTCGTTGGCTCTGGACGGTCATCTGGGAGACCGGCGTGGTCCTGCTGGCCTTGGTGGCGGTCTATCCGCTCCTGCACGACAAGAACCGTTCATTCTACCAGGGTGGCTTCCTAGGTTTCGACGCGACGCCAGCCCGCTATCTCGCGCGTCTGGCGCGGCAGTACTGGTTCCACCTCGGACCGCTGCTGGACGCGAATCCCGCGCTCGTTCTTCACGGCGGGGTAGCCGTCGCCGTACTGGTGTTTCTCGTCGCCGCGCTCGCGACTGGTTCGGCGCGAAGCGAGCCCACTCCCGGGCGCCGGCGTCTGGCGGCTTTGGCCTTGCTCGGCCTGGCAGCGGCCGGATCCGGGTACGCCATCCTGGCATTCAGCCCCGGAGTGGTCGACGCTTCGCGCGCCCAGTTCCTCTCGTCGCCAGGCATCGGCCTCGTTCTGGCGGCAGCGCTACTCCTGATCGCATCGCTGCTGCCGTCCCGCGTGCGCGGCCCCGCCGTCATCGTCCTGGCCGCGGTGATCGTGGCTCTGGGCACGGGACGAACGCTGGCGATGCAGCGGGAGTGGGACCGCGTGAGCTACTACGATCGCCAGCGGAACTGCCTCACTGCCATGGTGAACGAGGTCCCCGCTCTGCGGCCCGGGACGCTGCTGCTGTTGATCGACGAAGACCACACCTGGCCGAAGTCGTTCACCTTCCGCCATGCGGCCCGTCTGGTCTACGGCGATTCCGTCACCGCACACGTGATCGGCGCCCAGTCGCTCTTCTACGACCTGACAGCCGGGCCCACGGGTATGCGCGTGACGCCTTGGCCGGTGGTGCAAGGACCGTGGCACGAGAAAACCACCGAGCACGGATACGACCAGGTCATCGTGCTTCGGCTGGCACAGGGCTCTCTCTCCTTGTTGAAGGGCTGGCCGGATTCGAATCCGACGCTGGCTGCGGCGATGGCACGCTACGCGCCGCTCAATACGATCACGAACAGCCCGCCACCGGCTAGCCGTCGCGTCCTCGACTGAGAGCCTGAACTTAGGCATGCTTCATCTCTGGGGATCCCGATGAATAGACTGACTGCACACTTCCGTTCGAAATTCCTGGCGGGCGTCTTGGCCGCCATTCCCCTCGGCATCACCATCTTCGTCGTCGTCTACGTAAACGCGATCGCGCAGCGGATCTTTCCCTTGCGCTACCCGTTCGTGGGTGTCGCGGCTGCGTTGGTGTTCATCTATTTCCTCGGCATTTTCGTCACCAGCCTGATGGGTCGCCACGTGCTGCGTCTCTTCGACCGCGTTTTGGGCCGGCTGCCTGGCCTGCGCGACTTCTATCGCACGTGGAAGCAGGTCGTGGTCACCCCGGACGTGAACTTGGGAGTGTTTGCGCGCGTGGTGCTGATCCCCGATGAATCGGGGCGCGTGCGCTTGCTGGGCTTCACCTCGGGACGGCCTATCCCGGGCAGCACGGACGCCCTTTGCGTGTTCGTGCCCAACTCGCCCAATCCCATCGTCGGCCGCCTGTACTTCGTGCCCCAGGCCGAGTGCCGCTTCCTGGATGTGCCCACCCGCGAGGCCCTGAAGTGCGTTGTCTCGGGTGGCAACTTTGTTCCGGACGGAATCGGCGCATCATTGCCCCGCATCGGCCCATGAAGCGGAAGCGGTGGCTCGCTCTGGGTCTATGCGCGTTGCTAGCGGGCGCACAGGCGGGCGCTGCGGCTCCTGCACAAGCCCCATCAGCGAACTTCATCACCCCAGCGCAGCTCAAGGCGACGCTCGCGAGCCACAAGGGCCGCGTGGTGGTGTTGCATCTCTGGGCCACCTGGTGCGGGCCTTGCCTGCAGGAACTGCCTCGGCTCGCCAAGCTGGCGCGCGAAGCCAGTAGCCGGGGCATCGATTTTCTGGCGGTGTCGCTCGACGACCCCACTGACCGGAGCGCGGCGCTGGTGGGCCGTGTCCTTCTCGCCAAGACCGGCGACCCGCACTGGAGCCCCATCCTAAAGGCGGATCGTGCCGAAGATCTCGTCGCAGATCTCGATCCGAGCTGGGAAGGTGAAATCCCAGTGTTCTTCGCCTTCGACCGCGAGGGCCACCTGCGCCACTCCTTCGTCGGCAACATCAGCCGCGGCGCCTTCGAGCGTCTGGTCAGCGATCTCTTGCCGCCCGAGCGATAGTTTCGCGATATTCCGGATTGGGCGGACGGTATGACATGGCTAGCTCTCTATGATATCCCACGTGCAGAACGATGAGCAGCCGTCGCCAGAGATGGTGTTGCCGTCGTCACAAACCTCGCCATATTCTTTGTCGACGACGCCGTTGCCGCAGCCGGGACGGTAGGTGCAGTTGAGCTGGCAGCTGCTGTCGGGCAGCTTCACGCCCTTGGTATCGCATTGTTCGCCGAACATGCTGTCCGTGTTGCCGTCGCCACAGTACGGACTCCACTTGCACCCTGGGGCGCAGCCGGCCTTGCCGTTGATCCCGTAGGTGGTCAGGTTCACGCCGTCATCGCACTCCTCGCCCTCGGCACCCTGCAGCACGCCATCGCCACAATGCGGGCCCAACCCGGTGCAGGTCTTGTTGCAGTGCCCGTAGGTACCGTTGAGCGGACCGTCGTCGCACACCTCGCCCTTGACCACGATGCCGTCGCCGCAAATGGGCGTGCACACAGACTTGGAGCGGCCGAATCCGTTGAGCGTGAGTGTGAAGTTCGACTGATTGGTGTGTCGTTCGGCGTGAAAGAACGCTATCTCGTAGATGCGTCCCTTGGTGAGGACGAGTGTCGCGATAAGGGCGTCGTCCAGCGTGGTGGATTTGGTGGTCAGGGCGTGCCTGCCGCCGATATCAATGATGAGGGCGTTCTTGAGAAATACCCAAACGTCATCGTCCCCCGAGAACTTGAGGGACTCGCCGCCCTGCAACTGGAACCAGTAGTGGAACTCAGTGGTGAAGCCGAAGTCGCCACCACCCGACGCAAGCTCCTGGCCCTGGGCCACCCAGCCCACGCCGGTCAAGTCATTCCTCCCAAAGGGTAGGAAGGGATTCGTTCCTGTCCCACCGCTGAACACATATTGCCCAGCCGTGATGAGAGTCATGGTGATGAAGCTATCCCCGCGCACGCTCTTGGGCGTGTCGCGATACCACTCGTCGAAGTCAGCCTGGGTTGTCAGTTGGCGGCCAGAGGGGCAAGCCGTCGCGCTGACGCTGGCGTTGTCGCAGATCCCCGCGTATACAGGCTTGCCATCACTGCCCAGCACGGACGTCACCAGGCCTGGTGAACCATTCGTACCGATGTTGTCCTCGAAGTTGGGGTGGCGGGTGGCGGTCCCGGTGGGGAAGGAAATGAAGTCGCGAAACACCACGGGCAAGGAGAGCTGGCTTGCAGCCGCAATCGGAGTGACCGGGCAGTCCCATCCGATCTCCTTGGTGCAGTCCTTGCTGCAGCCGTCGCCATCTCGCTGATTGCCGTCGTCGCACTCCTCCACGTCCCCCGCCAGGATCATGCCGTCTCCGCAGACCGAAGCGCATTCACCATCCTTGCACGTGGGTTCGCGCTCGCAGGTTGGCGAGCAACCGTCCCACGGGAACTTGTTGCCGTCGTCGCAAGCCTCGTCACCCTCGACGACGTTGTTGCCGCAAACCGTCTTCTGGCACGCGGCGCCGGGCGTGGGGCAGAAGTAGCCTGGTTCCACGTGACAGGTGTTGCTGCAGCCGTCGCCATTTGCCGTGTTGCCGTCGTCGCACTGCTCGCTGCCCACCATGAACCCGTCGCCGCACTCTGCGGCCTGGCAGAGCGCGCCTGCCGTGGGGCAGATCCAGCCTGTCTCAATCTTGCACTTGTCACTGCAACCGTCATCGTTGGCGGTGTTGCCGTCGTCGCACTTCTCGGCACCCGAGATTGTGCCGTCCCCGCAGACCGTCGTGTTTTTGCAGGGCTTGCCCGGCACGGGGCAGATCCAGCCTTGATCCAACAGGCACGTCGAGCCGCAGCCGTCACCCGGCTCGGTATTGCCATCGTCGCATTGCTCACCCTCTGGAACGTTCAAGATGCCGTCACCACAGATCACCGGGGGTGCAGGAGGCACATCGGGGCCTGGCGGAGGCGCGACGTCGAGCACTTGGGCAGGCGCGTCTGGAACGACGAGGACGAACGCCTCGAAGCTCGCCACATCCCCGGTGCCCCCGTCTGGCGATTGCGACTCGGGATTCGGGATAACGGGACTGACCGGTAGGTCGTTCTGGCAACCGGCAACCCAGACAGTCGCCGCCAGCACCGCGAGAAATCCGTTTCGCCCTTGATACAATTGCGCCAGCCGCATGAAGAACCTCCGTACGAGTAGCCAGTCAGATATTCTAGGCCTTGCGAGCGCCTGGAGACTCACTGGATGCAGCCTACCAGTGAAAAGGGGCTGCGGGAGTGCGGAAGGTCACTTCGTTCTTCATTTCTTGCCCCTCTGCCTCCTGGCTCGAATTGAGTCCTGATGGCGCGTCTGCGTTGCACGCATCGCGACCTGGCCGCTGGTTCAGGGACAGCCCGTCGTCGCCCCCGTCACCTACACCGCACCCCATCCCAGTTTGATCGCTTGTCCCTTGACGAGGCGGCGTCCTGGGGAGGAAAATCCCGCCGGCTTCTCATGGTGACCGCCGACGTCTATGTTTCTGAGCTGGAATTCAAGAATCAGGAGTCCTTCCGCGGACTCATCTCCTCCCGCTATCTGCCGGCGTTGAGCGCCGAGGGCGTCACGGTGGCGGAGGCATTGCGGTGGGAAAGCAAGATGGTGGTGGAAACCATCGAGATCGCGGCCTTGTGGCTGGCTGATACCGATTCCTTGGCCCTGAAACTCGACTGCGCTTCGTACTGTGGGGACAGGGCGCGCCATTTTCGCCTCCTTGCCGAAAGGTTGGCGGTCCTGGGCCTGGCGCCCGGTTCATACGACCCGCGCCAGGGCGGGTACTCGCGGCTTTTTGCGTTCATGCGCTCGCTGCAGACCAGCGAGGAGCGTACCGCGGCGGGGTTTCTAACCCTGGCCGGCATGAGTGCGACCCGCCTGGGCGCGCTGGCCTCGTTCTGCGAGGACAAGGGCGATGGGGACACCGCGCGCCTGTTGCGTGACTCGATATTGCCCGATGAGGAATGCCGTGTGGAGTTGGGTCGTGAGACGCTGGTCGCCCTGGTGAGCGTCGATGAAACCCAGGCCCGCGCACGCAGAGCCTCCTACAAGACCGTGGAGTTGCTCACCGAACTCTACGATCCGGCTATCTTTCGCAAGATGGGTGGGCGCGGTCCGGCCCGCAAGTAGCGACACGGCATCAGTTCTTCGACCAGCCGACGGCCAGAAGCGGTAGCCCTACTCAATATCGCAGACGACAACCGTGATGTTGTCGCGCCCGCCGCGGTCGTTGGCCATGTCGATAAGCTGCGTCACCACGGACTGCCGATCCCCTTGCAGGAAACCGTCGACCTCGCCGTCCTCCAGGTAGCCGTGCAGCCCATCGGAGCAGAGCATGAAGCGATCACCCGGCTGAACATCCAGATCGATGGTGTCCACCTCGACGTAGTCCTGATGGCCGACCGCCCGGGTGATGACGTTCTTGCCTGGTGACGTGGCTGCCTCCTCGGGCGTGATCAGCCCTAGTTTGAGGCGGAAATTGATCAGAGTGTGATCTTCCGTGAGCTGCACCGTCTTGCCGTCGCGTGAAAGGTAGACACGGCTGTCACCCACCTGGGCAATGAAGGCCTTGCCGGAAGCCACCAGCAAGGAAGACAGGGTGCTCGACATGCCCTTCTGTCGTGGGTCGAGTTGGCCCATGCCGAAAACCATGTAGCAGGCCGACTGCACCGCACTTTCCAGGAGGCGTCGCACCTGCCCCGACTTTTCTTCGGTCGGGGCCGCGGCAAAGGCATCCAGGGTCTTGCGGCTGCGCTTGACCCAGGAAAGCACCAGATCCACGGATTCGGCGCTGGCTACTTCACCCTTGGCGTTTCCCCCCACGCCATCGCAGACGATATACAATCCTAGATCGTCGTCGCAGAGAAAGGCGTCTTCGTTGTGGGGGCGCCGGCGGCCCACGTCCGACTGACCTGACGAGTGAATTCGCATGAGGCCGAAACCATGGTACTACGAAAGTTCTGAGGCGCCCAGATTCTCCGTGCGATCTCGACGTGTTAAAATAAGGGCCTGATGCCAGACGAGGGAAAGGACACCACATTTCCCTCGCAGTTCGGGCGCTATACCCTGGTGCAGCGCCTGGCCACCGGAGGCATGGCCGAGGTGTTCAAGGCCAAGATTCTTTCGGGCCACGGCTTCGAAAAGCTGCTGGTCATCAAGCGCATCTTGCCCAACCTGGCTGCGGACAAGACCTTCGTCTCCATGTTCATCGACGAGGCGAAGCTCACCGCGCAGCTCATCCACCCCAAGATCGTCCAGGTCACCGATTTCGGCGAAGTCAACGGCCAGTACTTCATCGCCTTGGAATTCGTGGACGGCTTCGACGGCCTGGCCCTGCTCCGGTCGGCGGCACAGAAGCAGGTTCGCCTGCCGGTGGCCATCTGCATGTTCATCGCCATGGAGGTTCTCGACGCGCTCGACTACGCGCACAACGCCAAAGACGTCGAGGGCAGGCCGATGCACCTGGTTCATCGCGATATTTCGCCCTCCAACGTATTTATTGCCCAACGCGGCGATGTCAAGCTGGGGGACTTCGGCATCGCGCACGCGCAGGAGCGCGAGTCCAAGACCCAGGCCGGCACGTTGAAGGGCAAGTACGGCTACATGTCGCCCGAACAGGTTGGGGGCGCGGAACTGGACAGTCGCAGTGACCTCTTCGCCGTGGCCATCGTCCTGGCCGAGATGCTCATGGGCAAACGCCTGTTCACCGCACAGAACGATCTCGACGTTCTGCTCATGGTGCGCGACGGCCGTCTGGAACGCTGGGACAAGTACGGGAAAGACGTTCCCAAGTCGCTTGAAACCATCGTGCGCAAAGGGCTGGCCAAGAACCCGGACGAGCGCTACCAGACCGCCGGCGAGTTTCGTGATGTGCTGCACGACCTGGAATTCCAATTCGGCTTGCGCGTGGGGCCGGCCGACGTCGGCGTTCTGGCCTCTGATCTGTTCGACAAGAGCCCTGAGGCGATGGCGCGGCTCAAGGAGCACTCACGCAAGTGGGAGATCAAGGGGGACGATACCCCGGAGCGGCGGCATGGTGCGGGCTCCAAGCCCACGCGTGAGCACGCCCAGTCGCGCAGGAGAGATGGCGATGAGCCCGAGGAAACCTCCATCCCGATCGACGTCGATGGTCAGGACGCAGATTCCCCAGAGGGGGCCGATCCATCGCCCGCCGCTACCGTGGTGGGCGCCGCTCTCGACGATGCCTTGTCCCGGCCGATGTCCCTGGTCGAGCTGGACCAGTATGCAACCCCGGCGGCCGTTCCCGCCCCGGGCTGGACCCCGGGCTCGGTCGATCATCTGACCGGCGGCCTGGGCGCCCCGTCTCCTCTGGAGAGCACGCCCATTCCCGACACCTCCACCTATCGGGCGACGGCGAGCGGCCTGCGGCCCAGGCCAAGCCAGGTGCGGGCCAACCCCGAGGCGAGCGCGCCCCGGGCGAGCGTGCCCAGCGACGAGCAGTCCGTGCCGCCGGACAACACTGGCGATCTGTCGCTCAGCTCCACGACTCGCGTCATCGCCGATCTGGCGGTCACGGCCGAAACCGGCCTGGTCCGCTTCTCCCGCGGAACCCTGGTGAAAGACGTGTATCTGGTGCGCGGGGCGCC
>PMBY01000234.1 GCA_003153875.1 Myxococcales bacterium
ACGCGTCCAACTTGTTGAAGCCGCCCCTGTCGTCTGGTCTCATTCGCTGCATCGGCACCACCACGCACAAAGAGCTGCGCGGCTACATCGAGAAGGACCGGGCCTTGGCCCGGCGGTTCCAGCCCATCGAGGTGTCCGAGCTGAGCGTGGTCGACACCATCAAGGTGCTGCAGGGTCTGCGCAAGCACTACGAAGAGTTCCACGGCGTGCACTACACGACGGCTGCTCTACGCATGGCCGCCGAGTTGTCCGACCGGCACCTGGCCGACCGCAAGTTGCCCGACAAGGCCATCGACCTNNTCGACGAGGCGGGCGCCATCCTCAAGTTGCGTGCCGGCGGCGGCTTGACACCGACGCCGGCTGGCGAGAAAGCGGCGGCCGAGGCGGCGCCGGAGCGACTGACCGTGCGCGCGCGCGACATTGAGGCCGTGCTCTCGACCATGGCTCGCATTCCCGCGCGCCAGGTGGGCACGGACGATCGCGAGCGCTTGCGCAATCTGGAAGCCGAGATCAAGGCCAAGGTCTTCGGCCAGGACCAGGCCGTGGAGCGCGTGTGTCAGGCCATCCGCACCAACCGCGCCGGCCTAGGCACGCCCGAGCGACCCATCGGCTGCTTCCTGTTCGCCGGCCCCACCGGTGTGGGCAAGACCGAGTTGGCCAGACAACTAGCCGAGATTTTGGGCGTGGCCTTCCTGCGCTACGACATGTCCGAATACATGGAACGCCACACGGTCTCGCGGCTCATCGGCGCGCCACCTGGGTATGTCGGGTTCGATCAGGGAGGCCTGCTGACCGATGCGGTCCACAAGACGCCGCATGCGGTGTTGCTGCTCGACGAGATCGAGAAGGCGCATCCAGATCTGTTCAACATCTTGTTGCAGGTGATGGACCACGGCGCGCTCACCGACAACAACGGTCGCACCTCGGATTTTCGCCACATCATTCTCATCATGACCAGCAACGTGGGGGCGCGCGATCTATCGCGACGGATGCCGGGGTTCGGCGCGGGTGATCGTTTCGGCGACACCGACGAGGCATTCAAACGCGTGTTTTCCCCCGAATTCCGCAATCGTCTGGATGCCAAGGTGGACTTCGCGCCACTGGGCGAGCGCGAGATGTTGCTCATCGTCGACAAGTTCGTGGGCGAGCTGCAGAAGCAGCTGGGCGAGCGCAGGGTCATCGTCACGCTCAGCCCCGCGGCCCGGGAACTGCTGGCCAAGAAGGGCTACGACCCGATGAACGGCGCGCGGCCGCTGGCCAGGGTCATGCAGGACGAGGTCAAGCGTCCCCTGACCGACGAGTTGCTCTTCGGCACGCTGGCCTCAGGCGGCAGCGTGACCATCGACGTCGCCGACGACAAATTGACCTTTGCGTTCGCCAAGGCCGCAGCCGCGGACAGACCACCGGATGCCGCTGGCGAAGAGGAAGCAGACGATGAGTGACAAGCACCACCTGAATGTCGCGACCGGGGCCATGCCGCCTGCGCAGGCCGTGGCGTTTGCGGATTTGGTCGCGTATCAGCCGGGCGCGGTGGTGAGCCGCACGCTGGTCAAGANNGATGGCGAGGCCGAGCTGACCATCGGTGGGGAAAAAGTCGCCGCGCGCGCCGGCCAGGCGGTGCTGATGCCAGCCAACGTCCCGCACGCCCTTTCCGCCACGACGCCGTTCAAGATGTTGCTGGTGATGGTGCGCGAAGCGGGGTAGCAGGGATCTTCGATGTCCACGGGAAACAGATCCGTTTCGATCCTGATCCTTGTCGTTGCACCATGGTTGGTCTATGCGTGCAGCAACGGAAGTAGCGGTGGCGTGCCGGCGGGTGGGCGAGGCGGCAGCGGTGGTTTCTTGGCCACCGGGGGCGCTGCTGAAACCGGCGGTACGACGAGCATCGGCGGGCAACGCACGGGCGGGGAATCGGCGATTGGGGGAAGCGCTGCGAGCAGCGCAGGGCGCGCGGACACAGGCGGCGTAGTCGCGAGTGGCGGAAGTGGAGCGACCGTGGCCACGACGATCACCGGTGGTTCAATCAGCTCCGGGAGTGAGACGTCCGGGGGTGGAACCAACGGCGGATTGACCGGCACCGGCGGCTCGCATTCGCAGAGTGGCGCGGACGCAGCTGTTGGAGGGTCAACCAGTAGTGGCGGCAGCGTGGACGTGGCCACCAGCGGGTCGGCCGGTAACGGCGGCTTGCGCTTCGACGGTGGCGTAGACGCAGCCAGTGGCGGATCGACCAGCGGCGGCGGCTCGCGTTCGGACGCTGGCGTGGATAGAGCTTCCGGCGGATCTGACGCCAGCACGAGTGCGAGCGCAGGGGGGAAGACCGGCGCGGCTCAGACGATCAAGAACGTCAACTATGCGGGAACCTCATCGGCGTCCCAGACTCTCGATTTGCTCTTGCCCGCGAATGCGTTGCTTCCGCTTCCGCTGGTCGTCCGCGTCCACGGTGGCGGATTCAGCAGCGGAGACAAGGCAGGCGAGGAAACAGGCACAGCAGCGAGCGCGATTCTTGCCAAGGGGTATGCCCTGGCCAGCGTGAACTACCGCCTTTCCGGTCAGGCGCTATTCCCTGCCGGGGTCCAAGACGTCAAGGCCGCCGTGCGCTGGCTGCGCGCCCATGCCGCCCAATATGGATTGGACACCGATCGCTTTGCGTCTTGGGGCGAGTCGGCAGGAGGCTATATGGCGGTGATGCTCGGGGTAACAGGGGATCAGGCCACCGTCTTCGATGACGATTCCTTGGGCAACCCCGGGGTGTCGAGTGCGGTTGCGGCCGTGGTGGATTGGTATGGCCCGGTCGACCTCGCAACGATGGACAGCCAACAGACGGCTCACCCTCCCGCTGGTTGCCCGAGCAGTTGGCTGCAGCACACACCGGCGAACTCTCCGGAGGGGACATGGCTCGGTGGCGCGTTGAACACGCCCGCCGTCAGCGCGAAGCTCTCGCAGGCGAACCTCATCTCGTATATCGCGACGGCCAAGACCTTGCCATTCTTCATCATCGCTCAGGGTAACAACGACTGTCAGGTACCCTGGGGCCAGTCGCAAGAACTCAACGACGCGCTGGCCAAGGTGGGCAACACGGCCAACCTGAACATCATCCCGGGCTACTCCCACGGCGACAGCCGGTTCGAGACCACGCAGAGTGCACCAGACTTGACCCTGCTCGTCGCGCTCTTCGGGCGCTAGAAAAGAAGACGGCCGATGCCACTCGCGCAGCACCGGCCGTGTTTGGAATGAACGCGCGTTACTTCGCCTGCGCCTGCTCGAGCGCCACGGCCACTGCCACGCTGGCGCCGACCATGGGGTTGTTGCCCATGCCCAGGAAGCCCATCATCTCCACGTGCGCGGGCACGGAGGATGAACCGGCGAACTGAGCGTCGCTGTGCATGCGGCCCATGGTGTCGGTCATGCCGTAGGATGCGGGACCGGCCGCCATGTTATCCGGGTGCAGGGTGCGGCCTGTGCCGCCGCCGCTGGCCACCGAGAAGTACTTCTTGCCTTGCTCGATGCATTCCTTCTTGTAGGTACCGGCCACGGGATGCTGGAAGCGGGTCGGGTTGGTGGAGTTGCCGGTGATGGACACGTCCACGCCCTCGTGGTGATTGATGGCCACGCCCTCGCGCACGTCGTCGGCTCCGTAGCAGCGGACTTTGGCCTTCTCGCCCTTGGAGTAGACAATCTCCCGTACGATGTTCAACTTGCCCGAGGCGTAGTCGAACTTGGTCTGCACGTAGGTGAAACCGTTCACGCGGCTGATGATCTGGGCCGCGTCCTTGCCCAGGCCGTTGAGGATCACGCGCAGGGGATCCTTGCGGGCCTTGTTGGCGCTGCGGGCGAGGCCGATGGCGCCCTCGGCGGCGGCGAAGGATTCGTGGCCCGCTATGAAGGCGAAGCACTTGGTCTCTTCCTTCAGCAACATGGAGGCCAGGTTGCCGTGACCGATGCCGACCTTGCGATCGTCTGCCACCGATCCAGGGATGCAGAAGGCCTGCATGCCTTCGCCCAGGGAACAGGCGATGTCCACGGCCTTCTTCTGACCCTTCTTGAGGGCGATGGCGGCGCCGAGGATGTACGCCCAGCACACGTTCTCAAAACAGATGGGCTGGATCTCCTTCACGATCTTGTAGACGTCCACGCCCTTGGCATCGGTGAGCTTCTTCGCCTCTTCCAGGGAGGCGATTCCGTACTTGGCCAGCACCGGGGTGATCTGGCCGATTCTGCGTTCATATGATTCAAACAGAGCCATGATCTGTGTCTCCTTCTCGCTTACTGGTGCCGGGGGTTGATGGTCTTGGCGGCTTCGTCGAAGCGGCCGTACTTGGAGGTGGCCTTCTTGAGAGCCTCCCCAGCTTCCACACCCTTCGCGATGGATTCCATCATCTTGCCCAGGTGAACGAATTCATATCCGATGACCTCGTCGCCCTCGTCGAGCGCGAGGCGGGTCACGTAACCCTCGGCCATCTCCAGATAGCGCACGCCCTTGGCCACGGTGCCGTACATGGTGCCAATCTGGCTGCGCAGGCCCTTGCCCAGATCCTCGAGGCCGGCGCCGATGGGCAAGCCGCCTTCCGAGAACGCGGTCTGCGTGCGGCCGTAGACGATCTGCAGGAAGAGTTCCCGCATGGCGGTGTTGATGGCGTCGCACACCAGGTCCGTGTTGAGCGCTTCCAGAATGGTCTTGCCCGACAGGATCTCGGCGGCCATGGCCGCGCTGTGGGTCATGCCGGAGCAGCCGATGGTTTCGATCAGGGCTTCCTGGATGACGCCATCCTTCACGTTGAGCGTGAGCTTGCAGGCGCCCTGCTGAGGCGCGCACCAGCCCACTCCGTGGGTCAGACCGGAAATATCCTTAATCTCCTTGGCCTGGACCCACCGGCCCTCCTCGGGAATGGGCGCGGGACCGTGATTGGGTCCCTTGGCCACGCAGGTCATGTGTTCGACTTCCGCCGAGTAGATCATTCGTGAACCTCCTGTGTCGGACTATATGCAACGGATGCGGGATTCAGTTTCGTGGGAATCGTGGGATTCCTGGTCGGGGCGAAAGCTAGCATACGTGACCGGTGCTCCCGGACCAATGCGCACGCCGGCAGGCTAGCTCCCGAGAATCTTCGTCACAATGCCATCGAGCTGGTCCAGCGAACCATAGTGGATCTCGACGTGGCCGCGGCCTGGGCCGACCTCGACCAGCTTGACCCGCGCCGAGAGGGCGCGCTGCAGGCGCAGCGCCAGGTCGCGCGCGGCCGGCGATCCCTTGCCTTCGGGCGGCGGGGTAGGGCGGTGTGTGTCTTCACGTTCACGCCGGACCAGCGCCTCGACTTGGCGGACGGAAAGCCCACGGCTCGCCGTCTGGCGCGCCAGTCGTTCGATGACCGCGTCGTCCTCGAGACCGAGGAGAGCGCGCGCATGGCCCATGGATAGGCGCCCCTCGACCACCATGGTTCGCACCGAGGGCGGCAGCTTGAGCAGACGGAGAGCGTTGGCTACCGTGCTGCGCTCCCTCCCCACGCGCGTGGCCAGCGATTCCTGGGTGTAGCCGAATTCCGCCACCAGATGTTGGTAGCCCTCGGCTTCTTCGATGGGGTTGAGATCTTCGCGTTGCAGGTTCTCGACCAGCGCCATCTCGAAGGCCTGCGCCTCGGCCACCTCGCGGATGATCACCGGCACCTGGTGCAGCCCGGCTCGCTGGGCCGCTCGCCAGCGCCGCTCGCCAGCGACCAGTTCGAAGCCACCGGCCGGTCGCACGCGCACCACCAGCGGTTGAATGATGCCCTGGCTGCGGATGGACTCGGCCAGCTCACTGAGACGGGCGTCGTCGAATCTCTTGCGTGGCTGTTTTCCCGAGGGGTGGATGTTCTCGATGTCGACCGCGCGCAGGCTGCTGCCGGACTTGGCCTGCGCCCGCTCTTCCGGATCGGAAGCGGCCGCAGCCGGAATCAGGGCGGCCAAACCGCGCCCGAGCGCCTGGCGCTTTCCCGCACCGGTCACGAATTCTCCGCTTTGGGTCGCGCGTGGCGGGCCAGAAACTCGCGCGCGGCCTCCATGTAGCTCTTGGCGCCCTTGGAGGCGACGTCATAGAGCAGAATCGGTTTGCCAAACGATGGCGCTTCCGACAGGCGCACGTTGCGCGGGATGGGAGTGTCGTACACCCGGCCGCCGAAGTGGTTGCGCACCTCATCGGTCACCTGCTCGGTCAGGTTCTGGCGCGTGTCAACCATGCACAGGAGAATACCCTCGATGTCGAGGCCGGGGTTGAGCGACCGACCCACCAGATTGACCGTGGCTTGCAGGTCGGAAAGACCTTCCAGCGCGTAGTACTCGCATTGCAACGGGACCAGTACCCCATCGGCGGCGCACAGTGCGTTGAGGGTGAGCAAGCCGAGCGAGGGTGGGGTGTCGATGATGATGAAGTCGTAGTCAGGCGCAACCAGGCGCAAGGGATCGCGCAACTTCATCTCGCGGCCGGACTCCGACACGAGCTCGATCTCCGCGCCCGCCAAGTCTTGGCCAGACGGCACCAGCTTGAGGAAGGGCAGCTCGGTGGCGCGGGTGACTTCCGCGACGGATTTTTCACCGATGAGCACGTCGTACACGCTGCCCTGTTTTGCGCCCGCCGCCTGCCGGGTGTGGCCCAGACCCGAGGTGGCGTTTCCCTGCGGGTCCATGTCCACCAGAAGCACGCGTTTCTCGGCCACCGCAAGCGAAGCGGAAAGGTTGACTGCGGTGGTCGTCTTTCCGACGCCCCCCTTCTGATTCGCGACCGCTATGACCCTACCCATGGTGCTGTGATCCCGTCGAGCGGGCTCATCCTCCTAGCATCAATAGGCCCGCGGTTTCAACCGAGCCGGCTGAGAACGCGGATCCGACCATGCAGAAAAACGACGCACAAACTTGACGGGCCATGAGGTTGCAATACTACTTGGACCTACATGTAGCGTATTTCCCTGCAACCCAAGGAGAACCACCATGAGCTACGGCGATATGAAGACCTACCGGACATTCGAAGAGTTCGAGCGCGAGGAGCTTCGCCGCATGGACGCTGTGGGCAACTCGGTCGACGAAATGATCGACACCATCTTCAGCGAGGAGCTGGACCTGGACTTCTCAGCCGGAAAGAAGCGCGCTGCCGTCGACGAAGACGACGAAGAGTAGGCTAGATCTCTTCTAGGAATCTCTGCAGCTCGGCGGACGCCTTTTCCCAGTCGGCCATGCGCCGGCCGAGGAGATCGCCTAGTTCGCGTTCGCGATCGGCCAGCGCATGCAGCTTCTGCCAGTCGCCCCCGTGGTCAGCGGCCAGCTGCGCGCGCAGTGACGACAGCTCGGTTTCGATACGCGCGACTTCGGCCTCCAGCGACTCGACCAGGCGTTCCAGCCGGCGTTGCGAGCGCTCGCGGTCCTTCTTGGCGGCCCGGGTGATTTCGGTTGATGACTGGGTGACTGGGGATGGCGCCGCAGGCACTGGCACAGCCGCCGCTTGCGTCTTGCGGTACTCGCGCCAGTCCGAGTAGTTGCCGACATGCGCCTCGATCGTGCCGTTTTCGAACACCAGCAGGCGCCGGCACACTCGATCGAGAAAGTAGCGATCGTGGCTGACCACGATGAGAGTTCCCTCGTAGCCGTCAAGCGAGTGCTCCAGCGTCTCGCGTGCAGGAATGTCCAGGTGGTTGGTCGGCTCGTCGAGCGCCAGCACATTGCGTGGAAACAGCAGCATCTTGGCCAGGGCCAGACGGCTGCGCTCGCCGCCCGAGAAACCGCGCACGGTGCGAAAGGGATCGTCACCGAAGAAGCGAAATTTGGCCAAATACTGCCGCACCACCTCGGGAGAAAGATCGTTGCGCACCGACTGGATTTCTTCGATGGCGGTGCGGTCCTCGGAAAGTGAACTCAGTTTCTGATCGAAGTAGCCTAGTCGCACAGCGGCCCCGCGTTCCACCACGCCGGCCAGCGGCGCCAGCTCGCCCACCAGGGTCTTCAGCAAGGTGCTCTTGCCGCAGCCGTTGGGGCCCACGATGCCCACTCGATCCCCGCGGAAAATGTTGACCGTCACGTCGGTCACAATCGGCTTGCCCGGGTAGCCCACGCTGATGTTCGGCGCGCGCACGATCTCCTTGCCGCCCAGATCGCCGCCAGTTTGGAAGTTCAGTGCGATCCGGCCCGCCATCTGCCAGTTGTCCTCGGGACGTTCGAGCCGCTCCAGCTTTTCCAGCATGCGGCGCCGGCTCTGTGCCTGCTTGGTCTTCTGGCCAGCCAGGTTGCGCCGGATGAAGTCCTCGGTCTTCTCGACGTGGTCCTTCTGGCGCTGGTACTCGACGCGAGCCCGCTCCAAGCGCGCGTCGCGCTCCACCACGTACTGGTCGTAGGCAAAGGAATAGCGGACGAACTGGCCGTCCTCCAGCTCGATAATCGCGCGGCAGGTGCGCTGAATGAAGGCGCGGTCGTGCGACACCAGCACGAAGGCGCCCGGATACTCGCTCAGGCGCGCCTCCAGGCGCTCGATAGCCGCGAGGTCGAGGTGATTGGTGGGCTCGTCGAGCAGGAGCAGATCGGGCTGACGGACCAGAACCTTGGCCAGCTCCAGGCGACCGCGCTCGCCGCCAGACAGCGTGGCCAGCGACCGACCCAGGTCGGCCTGCGACAGCCCTACGTCCTCGGTGAGCTCGCGCACACGTGTTTCGAGGTCATAGCCGCCATCCAGACGGTAGCGTTCCTGTAGCTCACCATAGTGCTTGAGATCCGCCTCCGAAGCCTCGGCGAGTCGTACTTCGAGGCGCTGCAATTCTTCGTGCATGGCTTGCACGTGGGCGAATGGCTCCAGCAAGGCATCGAGCACGCTGCCTTCTCCGCCCAGTTGGTGCGACTGGCGGAGGTAGGCCACGGTCTGTCGCCCCAGGATGCGCGCGTCTCCCGCATCCACCTGCAGCTCGCCGGCGAGCAGCTTGAGCACGGTGGACTTGCCCGTGCCGTTGGGGCCGAGCAGGGCAAGCCGATCACCTGGCCGGATGAGCAGCGAAGCGCCGGCCAGGATCTCGGTGCCAGGATAGCTGAAATGTGCGTCGGCGAACTGGGCGAGGCTCAACCGTTGGCCTTCATGAACTCGCGCATGTGGTCGGCCAGGGCCTGGCANNTCTTGCCCGAGGCTTCCTTGAGGAACTTCTCGGTCAAAGGCTCGCTGGGCAGCTTGAAGGTGATGTTCATGTGGCTGCGCACGGCGGGATCGGCCACCGTGCCTTTGTAGAAGCCGCCCGAGCCGTCGATGGCGTCGTAGATGAGCTTGGCTTTGTCGGCATTTCGCTTCTCGATGGCCGCCAGGCCGCCCTGACGTTCCATCCAGCGGAAGGTTTCGAGCAACACATACACGCCGAAGGTGGGCGGCGTGTTGAGGCAGCTCTTGGCCTCGGCGTGGACCTTGTAGTTGAAGATCTTGGGCACGCTCTTGCCGATCCGGTCATAGAGATCCTTGCGGACGATGACCAGCACGACGCCCGCGGGGCCCAGGTTCTTCTGCGCGCCACCGTAGACCATGGCGGTGCGAGCGATCGGGTGCGGTCGCGACATGATTTCCGAGCTGGCGTCGACCATCAGGGTCGGGTGCTTGGGCCACTCGACGAAGCGATTGCCGTGCACGGTTTCGTTCGAGCAGATGTGCAGGTAGGCGGCGTTCGGGTCAGCGGTCCATCCGGTCGGATGGCGATCAAAACCAGTCGATTCGCCCGACGCGATCACCCGCACCCTGTCCGGGGCGATGCCCTTGGCGGTATCGGCGGCTTTCTTCGACCACTCGCCGGTTATCACGTACTCGGCTACGCCGTTGAGGAAGTTCATGGGAATCAGGGCGAACTGCTGGGTCGCGCCTCCTTGTAGGAAAAGCACATCGTGCGTGTCAGGGATTTGCAGAAGGCTGCGGCAGCGGGCGATGGTCTCATCCAGCACCGCATCGAATTCCTTGCCCCTGTGACTACACTCGGCGATGCCGAACCCCTTGCCTTGAAAGTCCAGCAGGGCGGCGGCCGAGGCTTCGAGAACCTCGTAAGGAAGAGTGGCAGGACCAGCGGCGAAGTTGAACGCACGTTTCTTCATGGGGACTCCGTTGGGTTGGGGGAGGGCACAAACATAGTCGATTCCGGGCGCCAGGGGGAGAGGAACCGGAGGTGTGGGTGACAGGGGCGGTGATGGTGGCGGAGACGGTGACCGTGGCCGTGGCGGTGACAGGGGCGGTGACGATGACGGTGGTGGTGGCGGCCGGCCCTGGGGCATTCGATCCAGGAACGTCACCGCCGCTGTCACCCACACCGGCTCCGATCGCCGATCCTCGTCTCGACGTTTGGATTGGACCCCGAAATGAACCTGTACTAGAAACCCTCAGGCCCAAGCCGGGCCGTATTTTCCGATGCTCGAACTCCTCTGGCCAACCAATCACAGTCGTGCCCAGCGTCGGCAATTTCATAGGGTGATGCTCACCCGGACGCGGAGAGACACATGGCCGTCGTAGTTGTTGTCGGAGCCCAGTGGGGCGATGAAGGGAAGGGAAAGGTCGTCGACCTTCTGACCGAGCACGCGGACGTGGTGGCGCGCTGGGGAGGCGGTGCCAACGCCGGCCACACCATCGTGGTCGAAGGAAAGAAGTACGTCACGCACCTGATTCCCTCTGGCGTGCTTAGGGCCGGCGTAACCTGCGTGTTGGGCGAAGGCATGGTCATCGACCTGCGCACTTTGGTCGAGGAGATGCGTGCCTTTCGCAGCCACGGCCTGCTGGCCCGGAACACCGACCTGGTGGTCGCCGGCCGCGCCCACTTGACCTTTCCACACCATCGCGAACTTGACCGTTTGCGCGAAGAGGAACCGGGCGCCATTGGTACGACTCGTCGTGGGATCGGCCCGACCTACGAGAGCAAGGCCTCGCGCACCGGCGTCCGCGTCGAAGATCTTCTGCGGCCAGAGCGGTTTCGGCGCAACGTGGAGCGCAACGTGGCCTATGTGTCGGGCGCTCTGGTCCGGCATGGAGCTGCGCTTCCCGATGTGGACGCCCTGGTCAAGGAATACCTGGCGCTGGGTGAGGAGATTCGGCCCTTTGTCCGGGACGCTTCTCGCTTTCTCCACGACGAGATTCGAGCAGGCCGCAATGTGTTGTTTGAGGGCGCCCATGGTGTCTTGCTCGACCTGGACCACGGTACCTACCCGTTCGTAACGTCATCGTCGACGACCGCCGGAGGTGCCTGTACCGGATGTGGCATCGGGCCGACTTCCATCGACACGGTCATTGGAATCGTGAAGGCCTATGCCACGCGCGTGGGCAACGGGCCTTTCCCGACGGAGTTGAACGATCAGATGGGCGAGCGCCTGCGCGAGGTGGGGACCGAGTTCGGTTCCACCACGGGCAGGCCTCGTCGCTGCGGATGGTTGGATATTCCGGCCTTGCGCCTCACTTGCCGGCTGTCCGGTATTCGGGCCCTGGCACTGACCAAGCTCGACGTCTTGGCCGGTCTCGATCAGGTCAAGCTTTGCGTCCAGTACCGGCTGGCAGGCCAGACGCTCGATGAAATGCCGCTGGATCCCGACGACTTGGCGACGGTGGAGCCGGTCTACGAGACACTCCCGGGGTGGCCGGCCCTCTTCGCAGGCGGCGCTTCGTCCGCCGGAAAGACCCAGCTCTGCGCGGCGGCCGAGCGGTATGTGGCGCGGATTTCTGAGCTGGTCGGCGTGCCGCTGGCCCTGGTTTCGGTCGGGCCAGGGCGCGACGAGACCATCGTCAAGGACAACCCATTCGTAGCAAGGAATGCGCGCTAACTCATCGCACGCAACCGACCGCGGCGGGTACGTCGCGAATCTGCCGTCAGGGTCGTGCGCGGTGTTACGTGTGGAAATGAGACAGAAACCGTCTTGCCAGGCGGAGACTGATATCTATAATCGCGCGGTTACTGTCTCTTCGTGGTACGCGTAAATGAGGGCCCAATGAAAATCGTCTGTGACGCTTGTCAGGCAAAGTACTCGATAGCGGACGAAAAGGTCCAGGGTAAGGCCTTCAAGATCCGATGCAAGAAGTGCAACCACATCATCGTGGTCAGAAGCAGCAGTGAGCGGGCCGTCGGCGCTGCCGCAGAGACCAAGCCCGCACCGGCCGAGGCTCAAGGCATCTGGTACGTCGTGGTGGAGGGCGAGCAGATGGGGCCATTGGCCGAGCCAGATATCGCGGCCCGCTTGGCGCGTGGTGAGATCACGGGTGAATCACTGGTGTGGAAGGAAGGTCTTGCCGACTGGGTGAAGCTGTCGACCATCCCGGAGCTAGCGCAGATGCCATCGTCGCAGGCGACCCCGGGTGCTCAGTCGACTTCAGCGCCAGCGGCAGAGCCCGCGCCTGTTCGGCGCAGCTCAGCAGCCATGCGCGCGCACGGCTCTTCTAGAGAGGCGGCGATGGCGGCGGCTCCTGGCGAGGATATTTTCTCCAAGCCTGCCCCGGCAGCCAGTGCATCTGCTGATCTGTTCGCCTCGTCGGCCGTTGCGCACTCGTCCGCTGCGGCCGAGACGCCAGCCACCGCATCGTCGGCGTTTGCCTTTGGCGCGGCGGCTGCCCCTGCCCCTGAGCCCGCAGCCAGGGCCCCGGGCAACGGCGCAGGGGAAAGTCATATGACCGGCCAACGCAATGAGAACTCGGTCCTGTTCTCGCTGGCCAACCTGGAAGCGCTAGCGGTGCCGAGTTCGTCGACCAGCGCGCGGGCGCCCTCGACAACTTCGACCACCGAGGGGTCTGGCCTCATCGACATCCGTTCGATGGCCGCAAGAACCATCGGAGAGTCCGGCCGAGATGACGCCTTCGGCGGCTCGGACGCCTTGCCAACCTTCTCGACGCCGCAGTTCTCACCGGTGGCTCCGGTGTTTCTTCCTATGACTTCGAGCGGCCCGCCCAAGTGGGTGTACCCGGTTCTGGGGGTGCTCGCCCTCGGGATCGTCGCCCTTGGCTTGGGCATCTACAAGGTAGTGTCGGTGCCTCCGCCGCCGCCCCCCGCGCCTCCGCAGATCGTCGTGCCCGCGCTGGTGACACCGCCGGCCGCAGCGCCGACCCCTGGTGCGCCGACGGCTGCCCAGCCGGCCCAGCCTGTCGCGCCCGTGGAAAAGCCGGGCGAGGAGAAGGCGGCGACGGAGAAGAGAAAGCCATCCGGAAAGGGCGGCAAGTCGGTTGCCAAATCCCAGACCGAGGCTGTGTCGTCGGCCAAGGGAGCGCAATCCACGCCCGAGCAGCCGGCTCCGCCCACCCCAGCGCCTGCCAAGCCCAAGAAGGGTGGCTCCATCGATGACTTGCTCGATCAGGTCAACACCAATAGGCGCGGCGGCGAAGAGCCCAAACCCAAGAAGGTGGTCACCGCGGCGGCGCTGCCCTCCCTTTCCCAAAGTGACATCGTCAGCGCGATGAAGGCCGTACAGCCAAGAGTCAAGGAATGCTACAACCAGTACAAGGTTGCGGGCATCGCGAATGTCAGCATCTCGATATCCAAGGGAGGCCGGATCGCCTCGGCGACAGTGACGCCGGGCAAGTTCGCGGGTACGCCCAGCGGAACCTGCGTGGAAGCGGCAGCCAAGACCGCGAAATTCCCGCCTTGTGAGGCGATGAGTTTCCCCTGGCCCTTCCAGCTTCACTAACCAACGCGTGTCGGGAATCTCGGACCACTGAGTAGGCCGGGTTGCGGCTAGCGTGTGCGAGGGCGTGAGCGAGTTCGTGTGGGGTGCGCGGGCCGCTCACGCCAGCCGCCCACGCAGGCTGTGCACGCTGGTCGCTCACGCTACCGCAACCCCCACAGGGGCTTCGGGACGGACAGCCCACCCTGCCCACCCCTCGCGCTTCGCGCTCGCCCGTCGCGCTCACGCTGGCCGATTCGCGCCAGCCGCGAGTTCTCTGAGAGATCTCTAACTTTGCGTTTCAGCGTGCGGCGCCGGCGTCAGGCGCTGCTGGCTCTGGCTTGCGCGGAGGCGGCGGCGCGGGCGAGCCGTGGTCCTCGCGCAGTTTGGCGGCCAGCTTGTCGAGCAAGAGTTGCTCAAGGTAGTGGGGCAGGTCGGGCAGCGTGGCCACGACACGTGTGATGTCGCGACCATCGGCGTCGCTGGCTCGGACGAGCTCGAGCGACCCTTTATGGAGCTTTTGGCCTTCCGGGTAATCAAACAGGATGTAGCCTGCGGTCTCGTCTTTCTCGCGAATTGCGCAATTGCGGTCGATGCGCAGGAAGCGCACCGCACTCGGCCACACATCGGCCATCGCATACGGGACCGTACCCACGCTGCGCGCCTCTGCCGCGGGCGGCGCGAAGCACAGCCCCGCGAGGATGAGTGCGAGCTGCGGAGTCGGGCGTCGCAAAGCTCCCGTCACGAGGTCTCTCCCTCCTCGACCGCGCGCTTGGATTCGACCACCATCGTGCGCAATGAATGGGAACCTTCACCCACTGCCCACAGGGCGAGAAATCCCCATCCCACGTACCACACGAACTGGATTCCATGCAGAGCGATGGCGTAGGCCCCGCCCAAGTGGCTGACCGTGGCCGCGGGCAAGTAAGCGCCCAGAGCAATGAGAACGCCCGCATGGAACTGGCCAACCAAACCTGGCGAATTGGGCAGGGAGATGAGCACGCCGGTGAAAGCCATGGCNNATCATGTTGCGCGCATCGTGCAGGGCTCGGAAACCATGGATCAAGGCGCGCAGTTTGTCGGCCAGACGCTCGGCTGTGGCGGGCGCGAAACGTCGCAGAAGGGTTGCCGCCAGAACCAGCCGAATCGTCTTTTCGGTCCAGCGCAGGGCGCAGGCCAGGAAAATCGTCAGAGAGAGAAATCCAATCAGGGACAACCAAGCCGCGCCGGCAAGAACCGGGGAGTAGCCCGACCCACCCGCTCGGTTGGCCCACATGTACGTGACGAAGAAAAGGATGGAGATCACCAGCCCGTCCACGATGCGTTCCACCGCGACCGTACCCAGAAGAGCGCTCATGCGTGACTGCCCGCCGCGCACGACGTAGTACGGCCGCGCGAATTCGCCGAGCCGGAACGGCAGGGCCAGTATGGCCATGAAGCCCACGGTCGAGATGATCATCAGGCGGCGGAAGCTCAGGGCCACGCCGATGGGACGCAGGAGGTACTTCCAGCGCCATGCTCTGAAGAGATGGGTGGGGACCATGGTGGCCGCGTAGATCAGAACCGCCGAAAGTGGCAAGCCTCGCAGCACCGATGCCGTGGCTGAAAGGTCCATCCTGCGAATAGCCAGCCAGAGACACAGCGTCCCCACCAGCAGGGACAGGAAGACTTTGACAAACAGCTTCAAGAGGATGGACCTTTTCGGTGCAAAGCGTTTTAGGGGAGTTCGCCTACCAAGATACGGCGAGGATTGTCGCTGAGCAATCGCGTGACTACTTCTGCGCCCAGACGTTTCTCGATCCAGCCCAATCCCGAAGCGACGGACCGGCCGTCTTCCGGGGCGTGCATGTCAGAGGCCGCGCCATGGGCCAGGCCATCCTCAACCAGTCGTCTGGCCGTCTTGACTTCAGCGCGGTCGCCGGTCCCGGACAGCGCAGCCAGGTCAACCAGCAACGCGGCTTGGCGGCTCAATCCCTCGGCCACGGCGGGGTCGCGTTGTACCGCCGAATACCGTTCGGGGTGGGCCAGCACGGGAAGTAGCCCGGAAACCCGTATGTCGAAAAGGGCTGCTTCGAGCCGAGGCGGCAGGACCACGGGGCTGATCTCAAAAAGGAATGCCTTGCCACCATCGTAGCAGGGTGTTTCCCCGTGGCGCAGTCGGGTGGCGAGGATGTCGTCCCAGTAGTTCTCGGCGCCGAGGCGGAGACGTACCTCAGGCATCAGCTTCGCAATTTCTCGGGTTACTTGGTCAAAGGTCAGCCTGACCTCGTCGAGCGGGGGTTGGAACCTTCCCGCGAATTGGTGGGGAGTGGCGCACAGGTCAGAGAAGCCCATCTCGAACAGGGCACGCACCATGCTGAGACAAGTGGGGAGGTCGTCGGCTCCGTCGTCAAGGCCGGGAAGGAAGTGCGAGTGGAGATCGACGTAATGCGCCACGGCGTTTGCCGGGAGACAATANNGATGAGCGATAAGGTCGTGCTGCCACGTCTGGACTTGCCGGGTCAAAAGACCCACTGGGCTGTTGTTGCCGTCATCGGCGGGGGTGTTCTCGTGTTGTTGATGGCGGCGATTTTCCTCATCGTCGTGCACAAGCAGCAGGCCGGGCAAGAAGCGGAAGCTCGGGCAATGGAGGCCCGCGCCAAGGAGGCCGCCGCACAGGTCGAGAAGCTGAAGCTGGAAGCGGTCGCTGCCGTTGAGAAGGCTAAGGCAGCAGCAGCGGCTGCCGCTGCTGAGAAGGCAAAGCCCGCGGCTGCGGTGGCGGCCGTCGATGTCGCCAACAAGGCCGGATCTGCCGGATCGTCGGATGGGGATTCGGGCAAGGCCGGACAGAAGAAGAAGGCGCGTGGCAAGTCATCGGGGCACAAGACGGGAAAGGTGGCAGGAGCCAGGGGTGGCGGAGAGCCTTCGGAATCGACAAAGAAGACTGACGCGTCCGTTGATGCATTGCTGCGCGGCTTGAAGTGAACTCTGTGGGGCGCGCAGGGCGCGAGCGGCCAGCGTCGGCCCGGTCGCATTGCCCCCGCGCGCGGGTTCACGCTGCGCGCGCGCGAATTTGTGTTAGATACTAGATTGATAGGCCAGCTTTCCCCAGTGAACACCGCACATCGCAAGGAGCTACATGGCTGAGGCACAAGAGAATTCGGTGCTGACGTCTCTCAAGGAACTTCGCAGGCAGGAAGAGGAGCGGGTCAGCCAAGAGAAGGCAAAGGCCGCGGCAAAGGCGGAGGCTGACCGGCGGGCGAAAGAGGAGACCGAGCGACGGGCGAAGGAAGAGGCCGAGCAGGCGCGCCGCGAGGAGGAAAACCGCAAGAAGCGCGTCGAAGATGAGAAGCTGGCGCGTGAGCGCGAGGAGAGCCTGCGCGTCGAGGAAGCCGAACGCCGGGCGCGTATCGATGCTGAGATGAAGCTGCAGCATGAGCGCATGCGGCTCGAGGTGCAGGCCAGGGCGGCGGTGCAGAGCAAGCCCACGCCCAAGGGCCTCATCATCGGCATCGTGGTCGGCGTCTTGGTCATCGGAGCGGGTGTGGTGGCGAAGATCAAGTCGGACCATGCGGCCGCCGAGACGCAGGCCAGGATTGTGGCTCAGAAGGAAAAGGACGAACTGCTGCGCAAGCAACAGGAACAGGAGATGGCTTTCCAGGCACAGATTGCCAAACTCACCAAGCAGCTGGGCGAGGCCAAGAGCGATGCCGACCGCGAGGCGCTGAGACGACAGATCGAGGAGGCCAGTTCGCGTCGTGCGGCCAGCAGCCCCGCGAGCCACGCGCGGGCGCAGAAGGAAAGCGCGGCCAAGCCCGAGGCGCCGCAGAATCTGATCAAGGCAAAGAAGCAGGTCTCGAACGACCCGCTCGACGGGATCTAGNNTTGAACGCAACCGGGCTCGACTCCTCGATCTGCTCAAGCAGCTCGCCTACGAGGAGCGCGAGGTCATCCTCGCGTCGGGGCAGAAGAGCAATTTCTACATCGATTGCAAGCAAGCCGTGTTGAGCGCCGAAGGCCACTTCTTGGTGGGTTGGTTGTTCAACCAGGTGATTGCTGAGTATGCCCCCGAGGTGGAGGCCGTGGGGGGATTGACCATGGGCGCCGACCCGTTGGCCTCGGCTGTGGCCACGGTTAGCTACCTGGGCGGGCGGCCGCTCGACGCTTTCTACGTACGCAAGGAGGCCAAGGGCCATGGCACGGGACAGTGGTTGGAGGGACGCAAGCTGCTTCGTCCCGGGATGCCGGTCGCGATTCTTGAGGACGTGGTGACCACGGGCGGCTCGGCTCTCAAGGCGATCGCGCGTGCGCGCGAGTTCGGCCTCAAGGTCAGCCTGATCGTCGGTCTGGTGGACCGCGAGGAAGGTGGCCGCGAAGTGTTGCAGCGGGAAGCACCGCTGCAGACGCTCTTCCGACGGAAGGAGTTCATCTGATGTCCGCCCGGAGGGCGCTGGGTTCTGCGTTGGCCTGTGCTGCGGTGCTGGTCGGTTGCGCCCAGTCGGCTTCCAAGCCTGTCAATTTTTCCGACGCCACTCGCAACTATCGGTCGTCGGACTATTCGTCGGTCTATGAGAGTTGGACACGACACGCAAAGCTGTGGCGGGAGGTGGGCACAGTCATCGAAGCGTGGGCGACCTACAAGAGCTGGGATTTCCGCCAGGCGTATGTGTCGTACTACGCAAGCGTCTATGACTTGTCGGACAGCGATCGCGCCACGCTCCTGCGCTCGCAGCTCGATGCGTCGCGGGCCAGCCATGAGTTTCACGTCGCGGTCCAGATGACAACCGACAAGTGGAACGATCTCGAGCGCAAGAACTCGCCTTGGCGGGTCACTCTGCTGGACGCCAGCGGGGGCGAACTGGGGCCCACTTCGATCCAAACGGTGAAGCTGCCTGAGCTGTACGAGAGCCAGTTCTACCCCAGCCGGACCGAATTCACGCGCACCTATGAGATCAGCTTCGCCCGTACGGGCAGCGGCGGGCAGCCTTTTTCTGGCCCGGCCAGCGGTCGTCTCATCTTGCGGTTTGCAAGCCCTGTGGGGCGGATCGAGCTAGTCTGGGACGCGAAGTAGAAACTGTATCAGGCGTGCTTCTTGGGTGGCCCACCGCCGGGCGAGATCTTCCCGTCTCGTTTGCGGGCAGGCTCATCGAGGTCAGCGAAGTTGTCCTCGGTCTCGCGTTTGTAGAGGTCGGCCTCGCGGGCAAAGAAGTCGCTCTCGATGGCGCTGAAGGCACCGCTGATGCGGCCGCCGGTACGCTTGCCGGACTGCGATGGGCTTTCGTCTGATGAGCGGGGCGTTGGTCGGGCGGCGGCAGGGGCGGTTCGGTCGCCGCTGGTTCCGCGGACCTGACCTTTGCCCGAGCCCGCGCCCTGGGATGCGGTTCGGGGCTCGGGCGCGCCCCCCGGCCCATGCGTCGTCGCGGTGGCCGACTGAGGCTTGGGCGCTTCGAGCTTCTGTACCTCCGCCACCAGGGCCGGATCGAGTGCGACCGAAATGCCCCTCGCGGGAGTCTTGCGGGCGTTGGACGACGAGCGCGAGGACGACGAAACGGAAAGCGTGCCGGTTACCCTGGCGGCGCGGTCTGACTTTGGCGAGGTGGAGGCCCCTATGGGGGGCGCGTCGCTGCTGGCGTCAGACCGTGCAGCCCTGGCCACCGGGCCAGGTCCAGCATGCAGCGGCTCCGCTGACATCAAGGGATCGATGGGTTTGGTAGCCTTTTCCAGGCGGCCGAGCTCAGCCGCCAAGACAGGATCGAGCTCGACGGAAACGCCCTTTTTCATGGTCTTGGCTGAGCCGGATCGCTGCGCAGGAGTGACAGAAAGGGTGCCCGTCATCCTCGCGGTGCTGGCCCCATCACCTGTGCTGGTCCCGGTAGTCACGACCCGCGCAGCTCCGGAAGACGCCTCCAGGGTGACCGACTGTGGGAGGGGAACGGCAGCTGAATTCATCTTCGCAATCGAGTTGGTCTCGGAGGGCAGCCCCGGATCGATCTCGATGGAATTGCCGCTAACCGGGACACGTGGGCCCCTGTTTGGGCGTCGTGGGCCCGAAAAGGGAGCTACCTGCAGTGTGCCCGTCACACGACCGCTGCGTGCCGGAGACTCAGCGGGCGCTGTCTCGACCGGAACGGGGGCTGGGGCCGGCGAGGATGCGGCTTCCACGAGAGCCACGTCGATAGTAACCGAGGGCCGGTTGCGCCTGTCGGCCTTGGCCTGACGCCGGTTACCGGCCACGCTGACGTCGATGCTGCCGGAGACCCTGGCTGGGTTTGCCCCCGCGGTTTGCACGACAGGCGCCGCAGCGGTGTCAAGCGCGCCAACCACCGGCGTTGCGAGCGCCGCGCTATTGACGACGGGCGTGCCTTGGGTCGGCGTCTGAACCGCTGTGCGCCGCTGGCCTTTGCGGCGAGGCGGCTCTGCGCTTCGCACATCGGCTTGACCGATGCGCACGGGCGTCGGCCTTTGCGACAAGGGAAGGACGACGCTGTCGTCGGAACCCGCGATGCGGGCCGTTTTCCAGAACTTCTCCAAGGGTGAGGTGGGCGCGGGGGCTCCCGCCTGGGGCTTGCACCGGGTCAACACCCCGAGATCCACTAAGCGGGTGAGGATGCGTACTGTGTCGAACACGCGGAAAGGGCTCTCGTCGATGATGTCGGCCAGCGTGCGCCGTCCGTCGCAGAGACGGAGCACCGGCGTGACTTCGGCCGGTACAGTGGATTTGGCCAGCTTGTCGTCGTTCTTCCCGTACACCGACGAAGCAGGCCCGATGTCCTGGATGGCGTGGGTGTAGTCGCGCACAAAGCGTTCCGCTTCATCCATGACTTGCTCAAATCGCTGCTTGAACTGTGTCCGTCGGGCCACGGTGCGCAGGTGCAACTCGATCCTGGCGTCTTCCCACAGCAGGAGATGGTGGATGGCGGGCGGGCCTTGCAGCGATCCCACCTGGGCTCCGGCTATCTCGCCCTCGGAGAACAGGATCTCGCCCCGGCGATTCGCGCGTTCGAATTGCAGCACCCCCGAGAGCAGCAGTCCACTCATCACGCGGACGAGAGAGAAGAATCCGAAGTCGGCGAGCGAGCCGACGATTTTTGCCTCGTGGCCCTGCGTTTGCGCATCGGGGCTGCCGAGCGAGACGAGAATCCGGCTGGCCGCGATCACGTCACGCACGAAGGCCGGTGTGGGCAGAAAATCGATCGACCCGCATTCGAGCACCCTTGTACGCAGGATGGCAGGGCCGATGACCAAGAGAGGTAGGGTGCGAGTTTCTCCGCTGGCGCGAAGCTGGCGAAGCACTGTCAGGGTCTTGTCGTAGGGCGCGCGCGCGGCAATCACCGCGATATCCGCGGCCGACGCCTTGATCAGAAACGCCGCTGTTTCGGGGGCCGCGCACGCAGTGTTGCGCCAGGAAGCGCCCTGGAAACCGTAGACGAGCGATTCGAGCCCCTTGAGGTCTGAGTCAACCAGTAGCGCTGCGAATGTGCGGGCCATTTTTCTGCTGGAAAGCGAGGACCGAGAAGCAGATCGAATTTAGTATAGCCAGGGAGGGGGGCCAGCACACGCTCATTAGGTGGTGACGGGCTTCCACGGACGGGTGGTGTGCGTGGGGTGTGATCCCCGTCACTATTTCTTGAGGTGCCGCCCGGATTTGAACCGGGGAATGAGGGTTTTGCAGACCCTTGCCTTACCACTTGGCCACGGCACCGAACCTCTTCGCCCGGGTATTTAGCACAAACTCAGCAGAAAGCGGCAAACCTATGGCCGGGCTTGCCAAGCAGGCGGCGCAGGCCGCGCACGCTCCGCGGAGGGGGGGAACGGATCGGGATGCCTGAACATTTGAGTAGCCGCGGCTGTGGCCCGCAAGACAGGCAGCGCGGCCAGTGGATCTCCCCAGCGGAGCCGAGGGTTAGCGGCTACTCGATACGGCCCAGGAGGCGAAGCAATCCGTCGAGGATGGTGAGCGGGTGGGGCGGACAGCCGGGCAGGTAGAGATCCACGGGAATGTCAGCGGGGACACCGTCCCCACAGGTGGATGAGCCAACAAATGGGCCGCCGCTGATGGCGCAGGCACCGGCGGCGATCACCAATTTGGGTTCGGGCACAGCCGCCAAGGTCTCGCGCAGAGCCAGCGCCATGTTCGCGGTGACCGGCCCCGTGACCACAATGCCGTCGGCGTGGCGAGGTGAGGCCACAAATTGAATTCCGAAACGACCGATGTCGTAGACCACGATACCGGTGACGTTGAGGTCGGCCTCGCACGCGTTGCAGCCACCGGCCGAAACCTGGCGCAGCTTGAGAGAGCGACCGAAGATCTTGCGCATCTTGCGGTCGAGTGCGGTGGCCAGGGTCATCGCGCTGCCAGAAAACACCAAGTCGCTGCGCGTGCGCGCGGCGAGGCGGAAGTCGTTGGTGAAGCTGATGGCGCTTTGGTCACAGGCCTCGGCGCAAGCGGGGCAGAAGAGGCAGGCGCCCAGGTCCAGACGCAGCGGATCGGTCTTGATCGCTGCGGTTGGGCAGGCATCCGCACAGTCCCGGCAGCCAGCCCGACACAGAGATGGGTGGAGGGCGGGCCGGCCGCGAAATTGCGGCGCTAGTTCGCTCGGACCTTTGGGAAAATCGATCGTCCGGTAGCCTTGGCGAAGTCGCTCCCACAGACGGCGCATTAGAGATCGTGCCCCGCGTACGACAGGTTGAAGCTCTTGTTNNCAAAGCGGGAAGTCAGAGATCTGACCGCCCCGCATGGCCAGGGCCAGGCCCAGCCAATTATGAAAGGAAGGATCGAAGACCTTGTACGCGGCCAGTTTGCCTTTGTCGTCGGTTGTCGCCACATGCGCGATCTCGCCCCGCCAGCCCTCGACCAGAGCGACCGCGAGCGCTTGCGGGCGGGGTTCGCGAAGCACGACGCTCCGGGCTCCATCGGGCAGAGCTTCCACCTGCTCGCGAACCAACGCGATTGAGTGTTCGGCCTCGCGGCGGCGGATCTGGGCTCGCGCCATCACGCCGCCCGAGGACGGGGTGGCAGGCTCGATGCCCGTCCGACGGTAAATCCCTGTCGGATGGTCGCGCCGTACGTCGCGGTCGCAGCCGCTGGCGCGGGCGACAACTCCCACCAGGCCGAGTGTCTCGGCCATGGCGGTGGTGACCACGCCGGTGCCTTCGAAACGCGATACCACGGCGGAGGTTTGGAAGACCACGTCGGCAATGTGGCGCAGATCGGCGCCAGCGGCCTGCAGTCGTGCCAGAAAGGCCTCGCGGCTCGAGGGTGGCAAGTTGAAACGCACGCCGCCCGGGATGACCAGGCCGCGGCCAAAGCGGCTGCCACAGATTTCCAGGGAGAGATTGAGAAACTCGCCACGCAGTCGGCCGAACCAGGACGCGCCAGGCAGGTAACCCACGTCGTTGCACAAGGCGCCCAGATCGCCGACATGGTTGGCCGTTCGCTCCAACTCCAGCGCGATGCCTCGCATGGCTTCGGCTTGCGGCGGCGGTGTGGTGCCCGTCAAGCCCTCCAGGGCCATGCAGTACGCCAGGGCGTGCCCGACGCTGGTGTCGCCGGCGATGGTCTCGGCGATGACCAGGCGGCGCGCAGGCGAAGAGCGAAGCAACAAGGCCTGGGCGTCCCGGTGCTGGTACCCGAGCTGGATTTCCAGGTGCAGGACGGTCTCGCCGTGACACTGGAAGCGGAAGTGGCCGGGCTCGATAATTCCAGCGTGCACGGGGCCCACTGCCACCTCATGGATGCCGGGACCTTCAACTCGGAAGAAGGGATACCCGTCGGGCCCCACGCGTGCGTCGCAAGGCCCTTCCAGTTCGGCGTGGCGGCGCAGAGGCTTGGGCCAGGGGTGGCCTTCGGGAACAAGGCCGTGATCTTCCAGGATCTCACGCTCGAAGGCTTGGGCCTGCGGCAGGTCCGGCGTCAGCGCTGGGTAACGATTTACCAGAGGAAAGCCGGTGCAGAGCAAGCCGAGGCGTTGGCTCTTGTCGTCGGCGAGCACGGCCAGCAACACCCGGCCGGAGGCGTGGCCAGGCAGGACCGCCATCGCCGCCAGTCGCGCTTTTGCCGAGCAAGCGCCGAGCACCGCCCGTCGAAAGTCGTCCATCGATACCGATGGGATATCGGTCCGCGCCACGGCTTGGCCGTTGCGCACTATGCGGATCGGCGGAGCCAACCCCGAGGGCAGAAGCGTGCGGGCACTGCTGTCCATCACGGGACCGGCCTCACGATGCGGGCGGCCTGTTCCAGCATGTCGCGCAGAGGTTGCGGCATCCACACGCCCACAATGGCCAGCAGGGTCAGCGGGAGCACCACCACGACCCAGTCGAGAAGGTCCGTCTTCTCGGCCATTCCTTCGCGCGGAGGCTCGCCCCACGCCATGGCCATGGCGTGGCCGAAGATACCGATGAAGGCCGTACCGGCGGCGGCCAGAAAAGCCACCAGCACCACGATGGCGTGCGCATCGACAGCCGCTTTCGCCGTTAGCAACTCGCTCATGAAGGTGCCCGAGGGCACCACACCGATGAGGCCCAGCAGAGCGAGCAAGAGACCGGTCCCCCACAATGGCGCGGCCCGCAGCGTGCCGCGCAGGGATTTCATTTCGTGGGTTCCGTAGATTTGGCCCAGCCGGCCCGCACAGAAGAACCCTGCGCTTTTGGCCAGCGAATGGTTGGCCGCGTGAAATAGGGCTGCAATGGTTCCTACCCCGCCCAGGCCCAGCCCTATCGCGACGATTCCCATGTGCTCGACGCTGCAGTAGGCGAGCAAGCGCTTGGCGTCGCGCTGAAAGAGAATGAAGGCGGCTGCAACCACCATGGAGATCACGCCGAAAAGCGCGAGCAGCCGCAGCGACCAGCCGGTCCCGCCGGTGGCTGCTTCCACCACGGGGATGTAGCGCATGATGCAGTAGAGAGCTGTGTTCAGCATCACGCCTGAGAAGATCGCGGACACCGGCGCAGGAGCCTGGCTGTGGGCATCGGGCAGCCAGGTGTGCATGGGGGCCAGGCCCGCCTTGGTGCCGTAGCCAACCAGCAGGAAGATGAATCCGATCTTGAGCGGAGACGGATCGAGTAGAGGTGCCACCTCGCGCAGCCGCGTCCATAGCATGACGTCCGAGGGAACCGGCAGGGCACGGGTAGCCGAGGCGCCGACCAGCAACGTACCCATGAAAGCAATGGCGATACCCACCGAGCAGATCACCAGGTATTTCCAGGTCGCCTCCAACGATTCGCGTGACCGGTGCAGACTGATGAGGAAGGTGGTGACCAGCGTCGTGGATTCAATGCCAACCCACATGAGCCCCAGGTGGTTGGAGAGAAGCACCAAGGTCATGGCCGCCAGCGAGCCGAACCAAAGAGCGCCGAAACGACGCGCGCCGCGAGCATCCAGTGCATGCGAATCGCGAAAATAGCTTCTCGCAAAGACGGTGCTCAAAGCGAATACCAGCGCCAGAAGCAAGAGGTGATAGGCGGAAAGCGCGTCGATGAACAACCAGCCACCCAGGGCGTTCAAGGGACCGGAGCTGAACACCGCGGTGGCCAACCACGCCGCGGCCAGTGTTGTCGTGAGCACGCCTGCCGTGAGCACGGCCCGCACGGCGCGGGCCGATGGCAGAAGCAGGCACAGCCCCGCGCCGACAACGGGAATGGCCAGCGCAGCAACCAGGAGCATCGCCAATAGGTGCACCATCACCCCTTGAGCAAGTTGAGCTGATCCACGTCGATGGAATCGAACTCGCGGTTGATTTGCAGGATCACGATGCCCATCACGAAGACGCCAACCAGCAGGTCAAGAAGCAACCCCAGCTCGACCACGAACGGCATCTGCGCGGCCAGGCTCTGGCCGAAGACGTACGCACCGTTTTCGATAAGCAGGTAGCCGATGACCTGGGTGATGGCCTTGCGCCGGCTGACCAGCATGAAGAAGCCGATCAGAAAGGTGGCGAAGGCGGTGGGCACGAAGAGGTGCGTGTTCCCGGCGACTGGCAGGGCCAGCACGGTGGCCAGCCAGAACGAGATCCCGACCAGGATACCCGCTAGCAACACCGAAAGATGCAGGCTGACGAAGGGCTCGACGTCGCGGCGCACGTTTGCGCCACGCAGGGCGCGCATGAGCAGGAGGGGAATGAGAATCGCCTTCAGCACCAGCGCGCCTGCCGCCATGATGAGGACGTGGGCCAGATGGGCCGAAGGGTTTTCCAAATAGTGCACCACAGGCAGAAGGGCCAGCGCTGCTCCCTGCAACGCCGAGGCGCGCACGCAACCCGCCAGACGGCTGGTGTAGACGACGTAGAGGTCGAGCGCGAGCACCGCGAGCAAGAGAAGATCCGCGTATCCAGTCATGGCGTGCCTCGATAGAGCAGCACCGCCAATCCCAAGGCCGCGATCACCGAGGCCCCCACCAGAAACTGCGGCACCCTGAGCAGCCGGATACGGGCGGTTATCGATTCGACGATGCCCACCGCCACGGCCACTGCAACGGCTCCGGCCCCGAACACGAGGGTGCCCAGCGCACCTCCGGCAGGCGGCACGGGAAGAACCATGTGCACCAGCAAGCTGGCGAAGAGAAACAGCTTGAGCGCGCTGGCGTAGAGCACGAAGGCGAGGTCCGGTCCGCCGTGATCCAATACCATCACCTCGTGAATCATGGTCAGCTCGAGGTGGGTGGTGGGATCGTCGACGGGAATACGCGAGTTCTCCGCCAGCAGCACACCGAAGAGAGCCACTGCAGCCGCGGGCAAGGCCGGGTGCGCGGGCCCCCAGGTTTGCCATGGCGAGGCCCACGCCTCGGCAAACGAGGCGGTGCCAGCGGGCACGCAGACGATGGCAAGCACCAGGAAGAGTGCGGGTTCCGCCAGGGCCGAGAAGGCGGCCTCGCGGCTGGCGCCCATGCCCTCGAAGCTGGAGCCAGTGTCGAGCGCAGCGGCCATGGTGAAGAAGCGGCCGAGTCCGAGCAGATAGGCGAAGAGGATGACATCGCCAGAAAATCCCAGGGGTGCGGTCGCGGCGCCTAGCGGGGTGAGAAGCCCTGCCGCCAGCGCGGCGGCCAAGGTCACGATGGGACCGGCGCGGAACAGCCAAGTCGTGGTC
>PMBY01000253.1 GCA_003153875.1 Myxococcales bacterium
CTGGATGCCATGCGCTTCTGGCTGGACCAAGGCGTGGACGGGCTGCGCCTGGATGCCATTCCCTATCTGGTCGAGCGCGAGGGCGGAAGCTGCGAGAACCTGCCCGAGACCCACGCCATCATTCGACAGATCCGGGCGGCGCTCGACGAGCGCTACGCCAACCGCATGATCCTGGCCGAAGCCAACCAGTTGCCGGTGGACGTGCGGCCCTACTTCGGCGAGGGCGACGAGTGCCACATGGCATTCCACTTTCCCCTCATGCCCCGCCTGTTCATGGCCCTGCGCCTGGAGGATCGCCAGCCCATCCTCGACATCATGGCCGACACGCCGGAAATTCCGCCCACTTGTCAGTGGGGACTGTTTCTGCGCAACCACGACGAGCTGACTCTGGAAATGGTCAGCGACCGCGAGCGCGACTACATGTACCTGGCCTACAGTGCCGATCCGCGCATGCGCGTGAACGTGGGCATTCGCCGCCGCCTGGCCCCGCTGCTCGACAACAACCGCCGGCGCATCGAGCTGCTCAAGAGCATCCTGCTGTCGTTCCCGGGCACGCCCATTCTGTATTACGGCGACGAGATCGGCATGGGCGACAACATCTATCTGGGCGACCGCAATGGTGTGCGCACGCCCATGCAGTGGAGCGGCGATCGCAATGCCGGCTTCTCGCGCGCCCTGCCCGCGCGACTGTACAGCCCGGTGCTGCTGGATCCGGTGTACGGCTACCAATCCGTCAACGTGGAGGCGCAGCTTTCCGACTCCTCGTCGCTGCTGCACTGGACGCGCAACATGCTCGGGCTGCGCAAGCTGTTCAAGGTGTTCGGCCGCGGCCGCATCGAGTTCCTGCGGCCGTCCAACCGCAAGATCCTGGCCTACCTGCGCACGTCCGACAAAGAGCAGATCCTGTGCGTGGCCAATCTGTCGCGCTTTGCCCAGCCGGTGGAACTGGACCTGGCGCGCTTCGAGGGCGTGGTTCCAGTGGAGATGCTGGGCTATGTGGAGTTCCCGCCCATCCGCAACGAGCCCTATCGTCTGACCCTGGGTCCTTACGGCTACCTGTGGTTCGAGTTGCAGGCGCCGGCCGCGCCGCCGCGCGATCTCGACGGCGATGGCAGCGAGCCGGTGCTGGCAGCAGCCAGCCTGCGCGAAGCCCTGGCGGTGCCCACGCGCGCAGCCTTCGAGCACCTGCTCGCTCCCTTCTTGCGGCGCCAACGCTGGTTCGGCCGCAAGTCGCGCGTGATCGATTCGGTTTTAGTGAGTGACTTCGCCGACTTGTTTGATGTGGGCGCGGCGCTGCTGCTGCTCGACGTGCGCTACGCCGAGGGCGACCGGGAATCGTATTTCCTTCCCTTGGTACACGTGCCCACGGATCGCATGCTGGGCATGCGCGACAAGTACCCCGATTCTTTGCTGGCCACCTGTCAGGGCGGTCAGGGCGCGTTTTTCGACGCCGCAGTGGACGACGGTTTCTGCCAATGGTTGCTGGGGGTGATCGAACGAGGAGAGAGCGTGCGCTTCGAATCCGGCACGCTCATGGGGATGCCCGGCCGTCTGGTCGCGACCCTGCATGGCGATGCCGGCACAGTGCTGCCCGCCAGCCGCGGCACCGCGGAGCAGAGCAACACCTCGATTCGCTATGGCGAGAAATTGATTCTCAAGCTCTTCCGTCGGCCCAGCCCCGGGCCCAATCCTGACTGCGAGATGGTGTGCCACCTGTCCGAAACCTGCGGCTTCTCCCATATTCCGCGCTTTGGTGGGGCGCTGGAATTCGTCGACCGCGAGGGCGCTCGCTTCACCCTGGGCATGTTGCAAGAGCTGGTGACCAATCAAGGCGACGGCTGGACCTGGTCTCTGGAAGAGTTGCGCCTGTACTACGAAGCCCACACCGTGGAGCCGGCGCCGGCCGTCCTCATCGAGGCCAGCCGACGCCCGATCCTGCTGCTCTCCGATGAGCCGCTGCCCGAAGTGGCCACTGCCAGCATGGGCCTGTATCTGGAAGCGGTGGCTACCCTGGGGCGACGCACAGCCGAGATGCACCTGGCCCTGGCGGCCCAGAGCGAGAATCCCGCGTTCCAACCCCAGCGGCTCGACAAGAGCGACCTGAGTTTNNTGGCCACGCTTCCCGACGATCTGGTCGAGCTGGTGGGCCTGCTGCTGGCGCGGCGGCGGCAGGTGCTGGAGGCCTTTCGCCGTCTGGAAGAAACCGAGGTGGTGTTGCAGAAGACCCGCATTCACGGCGACTTCCATTTGGGTCAGGTGCTGCGGGCGCGCGGCGATTTCGTGGTGCTGGACTTCGAGGGCGAGCCGGCGCGCTCGCCGGAAGAACGCCGGGCGATGCAGTCGCCGCTCAAGGATGTGGCGGGCATGGTGCGCTCCTTCAGCTACGCCGCCCACGCCGCGCTGGCCAGCTATCTGGCGCGACGGCCGCAGGACGCGGACACGCTGGAGCCCTGGGCGCGACTGTGGTCGAAATTCGCCTCGGCCGCGTTTCTGGCCAGCTACCGCACCGTCGCGGCGGGCGCGGCCTTTCTTCCCGCGGACAGCAACATCTTCGCGCGGCTGCTCGACGCCTTCCTGGTGGACAAGGCCTTTTACGAGCTGGGCTACGAACTCAATCACCGGCCGACCTGGGCGCGCATNNTCGGCGACGACGGCGACCGCGCCGGCCACGTCCGAGATCGTGGTCGGGGTGCCCAGTTGCAACCATGCCGCCACGGTCGCCCAGGTTCTGCGCACAGCTCAGACCGGACTGGGCGAGTTCTTCAGCGGCCACAGCAGCCTGCTGGTCAGTGCCGATGTCGGCTCCAGCGACGGTACGCGTGCGCAGGTGCACACGCTGCGCGCGGAAAATCCGTTGCTGCGCGAGCTGGGGCCGGCTGAGAGTGCCGCAGGCACCACCAGCCCCGGCGTGGAGACGCGCGAGCTGCGCATGATTCTGGAGCAGGCGCACGAGGTGCACGCACGCGCCTGCCTGGTGCTCGACGCCAGCATGACCACCATGGGCGCCGATTGGGTGGCGCAGCTGGTGCGCCCCATCCTCGACGAACAGTTCGACATGGTGGTTCCCTGTTTCGCCCGGCACAAGCTCGACGGCGCCATCAGCAAAGGCATCGTGTATCCGCTCACCCGTGCGCTCTACGGCAAGCGCGTGCGCCAGCCTCTGGGCAGCGTGTTCGCGCTGTCGGGCCGCCTGGTGGAACGCTTTCTGGCACGAAGAGTCTGGGACATCGAGGTCTCCGCCCTGTCCGCCGATGCCCGCGCCGTGAGTGAAGCCATCTGCGCCGACTTTGCCTTGTGCCAAGCTTTCCTGGGTCCGGCCGAACACTCGGCTAGTGGAGCGTCGCTGGACTTGAGTTCCATCCTAGCTGCCGTGCTGGGCTCGGTGTTCGACGAGATGAACCACAACATCTCGTTCTGGCAGAAGGTGCGCGCCTCTGAGCCGGTTCGCTGGTTCGGCACGCCGGTGGAGATTGCGGGCAATCCGCCGCCGGTGGATGCCCACAAGATGTGGGAGTCGTTCCGCCTCGGCTGCCGCACCTTGCAGGAGGTTTGGTCCGTGGTCTTGCCACCAGCGACGCTGCTCGCGCTCAAGTATCTGGCCCGAGACGACGCGGCCACGCTGGCCGACGATCTGTGGGCGCGCATCGTGTACGACTTCGCGCTCGGGTATCGCCTGCACGTGATGAACCGCGGCCACCTCTTGCGCGCACTGACTCCGCTCTACCTGGGCTGGCTGGCGTGCTTCGTGCGCGAGATGGGCGCTGCCCCTTCCCAGGACGTGGAACGGAGGGTGCAACAGCTCTCCATGGTCTATGAGGCCCAGAAGCCATATCTAATCTCTCGCTGGCGCTGGCCCGATCGCTTTAACCCTTAGTCCGAAAGGTGGAGAAAGGAGCGTTTTTTCATGTGGGATCAAATCAAGGACGCACTTTACGGGGCCACCCACCGCGTTTTGGTGGGGGTAGCCAATTTCTTGCCCGCGCTGCTGGCCCTGGTGCTGGCGGTCTTGCTGTCGTCGCTGGTGGGCTGGCTGCTGGGCGCCCTGGTGGGCGTGATCTTGCGCGCGCTTGACTGCGACAAGCGCCTGCAAAAATGGGGCTTCGTGGTTCTGGCCGAGTGGTCACCCAAGAACAGCCCGACCCTGCTGTTGCGCAAGACCGTCACCTGGACCGTAGTGGTGTTGGGCTGGTTGGTCGGGTTGACCGCATTCGGGGCCGGGGTCACGCCCCAGTTGATTGTCAATGTGGTGGAGTCCCTGCCCAACCTGGGCACAGCCATCGTGCTGGTCTTGTTGGGCGTCTTGCTCGCGCGGTTTCTCTCGCGTGCGGTGCTCATCAGCGCGGTCAACATGCAGATTCACTCGGCGCGCCTGCTCAGTCTGGCGGTCAAATGGCTGGTGCTGGTGTTCGCCGCGGCCATGGCGCTCGACCATTTGCGCGTGGGCGGCGAGATCGTGCGTCTGGGCTTTGCCATTCTCTTCGGCGGAATCGTGCTGGCCGTGGCTCTCGCCATCGGGCTGGGCTCCAAGGAAATCGTCAGTCGATCATGGGAGCGGCAAGCCCACGGCAAAGACGAGCCGCCCGAAGATGCCCTGAAACACTTGTGAACGGCACTCACACCGACGCGTACAGCCGCGTCCACGCCGACTGCAACTCGGGCGCGACGGCGAAGAGGCGGGCCTCGATTCGGTTGGCCTCGCCCTCAGGCTCGCAGCACGCAACCACGGCCCACACGTCGAGGGTTTGTTTGGCCGTCTCCACCCCGAGCCGGATCATGCTGTTCTCGCGAATCTTGATCTTGCCGACAAAAGCAATTCCATCGCGCGACAGGTAGGTGCCCTGGCAGGGCACGTTGCCACTCGAACGCAGAAGACCCACTTTCAAGTCCACCGCCTTGTGGGGCGGTGCCAGCGCGCTCGGCGGCCGCGCCACTTGGCTGGGAACCGGCGTTGCTTCAACGTCGGGGATTGCGGTTGTCTCGTCTATGGCGCTGACCGATGCGGCCACGGTGGACAGGATGGTCACCATGTACTCGGCCTCGTCAATCCGCAGAGGCGCCGCCTTCATCAGGTCGCTGGTGTTGGGATGGGGCTCCTTCTCCAGGGCTTCTACCAGCTTGTCGGAGGCTGCGACGATGTCCACCATCGCTCGATAGGCGCCCGCTCGCTCCGGTGCGTGATGGTTGGTGATCACCGACGAGAGCAAGGGCGAAAGGTTCCAGCGCTGGGCCGTAAGGATGCCGAGTTTGAGGTGCACCTGCTCTGCAGCTTCAGCCCAGGCCGCCTCAGTCAAGACGCGCTTGTCGTGCGTGCGCGCGAGGATGTCTTCAAACCCGGAGACAGCCACCACCCGTCCAAAGTCGTGCAACAGCCCACACACATAGGCCTCCTCGGCGTCGGTCTGGCGCCAGTAGGCCAGGGCCCGACAGCACAACGCCGACACCAGCGCCTGCCGCCACACCCGGAAGCGGACCGCGGCCAGCGGCCCATTCTCGACGGCGAAACCGCCCACACTCAGGGCCATGGCAATGCGCGCCACCTCGGTGGCGCCGATGCGCATGATGGCCGCGCCCAGGGTGGTGGTGGGAGTGACCCGGCGGTAGACCGCGGAATTGGCGTAACGGAGCAGGGTCGCGGCTAAGCTCTGATCCTCACCTGCAATCCGCTCCAGCTCACCAATTCCAAACTCGCCCCGGGCAATCACCCGGCGCAGGCGCACCGCAATCGCCGGATAGGGCGGAATGCGCAGAGCGTTCCGATTCATCAGATCAATAACGCGGGGAATCAGATCAGCAGCGTCGGCCACGGGACGAGAGTTTACCTGCGCTGGGGCCGGTCTCAAAGCAGCCTGCGCAGACGAAAGGCCGAGCAACTCGCGGGATGTCACCGCATAGACCTCTGGGCTTTGGGGCGACTTTTCGATGCCACCGCCGCCATGACTGCCCCGCGCTCGAGAGTGGAAAGCAGTTTCCCAGCCTCTTTTCTCAGTTTCTCCATGCGCGCGCTGTCGAACCCCAAGGCGCTGCGGGCATGGGCCAGGGCATTGTCGCTGGTCACATCGCAGTTGTGGCCGTCGAGCACGATGCCCAACCCCGCATCGCGGGTCAGGTCTTCGGCCAGCGCCACCACCGCAGCGAGCGGGTGCACCAAGCCATTGATCACCACATCGTGGTGGTGGCCCAGCACAAGCGTCACGTCGGCAGGCAACCTCCACAGACTAGCCACCGTGGCCGATGCCTCCTGGTGGCACTGCTGCAAGGCCATCGCGAGCGTGGCGGGATCGAACCCCGCTTCCGTGCGCTTCTGCTCGCCCAGCACGATGAGTGCCGCCGCTATCCCGATGTCGTGGAGCAGCCCACACAGGAAGGCATACTCCGAGGCCAGGGGCGTGAAACTGGACACCATGCGGGCCAGATACGCGCAGGCCGTGCTGTGGCGGCGCACCATCTCCATCGCGTCGCCGTAGGCGCGCGAGCGGAAGACGCGCGTGCCCAGGGAGACCTCCCAGGCGATCTCCGACAGGTTGCGCAGACCCAGACGCACCACCGCGTCCCGCAGCGAGGTGATGGTCCCCACGGGCGCGAAGGCCGCCGACTGCGCGATCTTGAGCACGCGCCCGGCCAGCATGGGGTCCTTTCGCATCACCTCGACCACCTTGGTCGCGTCCACGTCCACCTGCTGGGTCAGCCCATGAACTTCCAGGGCCACGGCCGGCAGCAACGGCGGCGTGTAGCCGGGCGAGCTGAAATGCGCGCGCAAGCGCCCCGCGAACTGATCGGCCGTCTCCACCAGGATTCTATCGTTGGCAATGGCGTGTTGGCCTCTGCCGTAGGTGGGATTGTTGGTGTAACCCATGGTCCGCGTCCTTGGCCGTTAGCGGAAGAGCATCAGGGCCTCACCCCGGAGCGCGGACGCCTCGGAGCATGTGTCCACGATGTCTTTCTCGCGAATGCCGCCGCGAATCGCATCCGGGCCGGCGGCCAGGCGTTTGAGGGCGGCGCCGTCGGTCGGCTTGTCACTGGAGACCAGCGTGTCGATCACGTCGGCGATACGCAAGACGGCCACCAGGACCGCCACCGGGCCACCTTCCTGATAGGCGCGCGCGGGTTGGTGGTGCCAGGCCACGATCTTGGGCACGGGATAGGGCAGGCCCCACTTGGCCAGAACATGCCCGCCCAGCACCGCGTGATCGTAGCCCAGGAATTCGCGTTCCTGAAGGTGAAGTTCGTCGGGAACACCAGCGGCGGCCGCCACCAACTCCGCATAGCTTTGGTGGCGGGTCTGCATGATGAGCAGCTTGCCGATGTCGTGCAGCAGGCCCACCAAGAAGGCCATCGCAGGAGCGGCCCCATCGCCCATGCGGTAAGCCAGCGCGCGCACGATAGCGGCCGTGCCCACGCAGTGCTCGCGCACGGCCTTGCCCGCGCCCTTGAGATCAGCAAACGCCGTCATGGCCGCCATGCCACTGGCCAGGTCGGTGACCGTGCGGGCACCCATTCTGACAATGGCATCCTGGATCGAAGCGCAGGGCACGCGCGCATGAAACGCGGCCGAATTGGCCACGCGAAGCACGCGGGCAGCCAGCGCGGGATCTTCCTCGATGAGATCGCGCACCTGCTCCATCTTGAAGTCGGGGTGTGCGACGCAAGCGATCACCTTCTGCACCACCACCGGAAACGGCCGCAGTCCCTCTAGCTCGGCCAGGTGAGCCGCAAGGCTTTCCGCCGCCTTGGCGTCGGCGACAGCCGGATCATCCTCACCGAACCACAGTTCCTCCAGCACCGATGTCGACAGCTTCACCATGACAGTCATCTCTTCTCAGTTGGCCGCCACCGAACGGACAGCGGCTTCCAGTTGGGCTAGGTCAAACGGCTTATCCAGGTGACGGTTGGGCACGCTTTCCAGGAAGCTGCGGGCCCGTTCGGTAAATGCCCCGCCGGTCATGAACAACATTCTCTTCGACAGATCTGGCTTGGACTGGACCAGCTCTTCGTAGATGTCCATGCCCGTCACCTCGGGCATCATGAGGTCGCACACGATGACGTCGTAGCCGCCGTCGTGGCGCAGCAGCTCCAGCGCCTGGCGGCCATCGTTGACGAAACTGGCATTCCAGTAGCGGCTGATACAGCGACGCAGCGACGTGCCCAAGGCGGTTTCGTCGTCAATCAGCAACACGCGCAAGCGACGCTCGTCGCGCACGCCCACGTCGTGGGGAGAGAGCGGCTTTGCCTCCGCGGCCTGGGGCGCCCCCTGCGCCGACGGCAGGATGATACGCACGGTGGTTCCCGAACCCACCTGGCTTTCGATGTAGACCTCCCCTTTCAAAGCCGTGACGATGCGGTGGACGATGGCCAGGCCCAGACCGGTCCCCTTGCCCACCGCTTTGGTGGTGAAGAAGGGATCGAAGACCCGCGGCAAGACGTCGAGCGGGATGCCCACGCCACTGTCCTGGACCTGAATGACGGCGCGACCTGCCCGATCCGTGGTGGTGGAAATGCGGATCTCGTTGTTGGGCACATTGCCTTCTGGGATGGCCTGTGCGGCATTGATGAGCAGGTTGAGGAATACCTGAGCCATGCGCGACTCGTTGGCGTCCACCATGGGAGTCTCGCCATACTGGCGCACAACCTCGGCGCGATACTTGATCTCGTTGCGCGCCATGCGCAGGGCGGATTCCATGATGGCACAAATGTCGACCGGCCAGACGCGCTCGCCCCCGCCGCCGGTGGAGAACGAGCGCAGGTCGCGCACGATGTCTTTCACGCGCTGGGCGCCGTCGCGTGCCTCGTGCAGCGGCCGGTCCAGGGCTTCCAGTTGCGGCACCAATTCGGCTGTCTTGTTCGCGCCTCCACCGGAAAGCTGGCCCGAGATTCTCTGAACCTCGCTGGTCACGTACTCGAGATTCATGCTGATGTAGAGCAGCGGGTTGTTGATCTCGTGGGCCACGCCCGCGGCCAGAGTGCCGAGCGAGGCCAGCCGATCGGCCAGCATCAGGTGGCCCTGAAGCTGCTTGCGCTCGGTCATGTCACGGCAAAGCAAGACGATGGCGCGCGCGCCCTGAAACTCAGTGACCAAGTAGGACACGTCCAGGGTGGCACGGCTTCCGTCGCGGCAGAGAAAGTCAACCTCGGCCGACGGCGCCGGCCGTCCACTGGACAGCATCTCGCGCAAGCGTTCGGCCAGAGCTTCCCGATCCTTGCCTTCGACCAGGTCGAAGAAATCATGCGTGGTCAGTTCTTCGGCGCTCTCGCAATGAAGCGCGGTCACGGCTGCGCGGTTGGCGTAGACAACGCGCCCGCCGGCGCACACCAGGACCGGCTCGGGCGCGACCTCGACCAGACTGACCAGTCGCTCGTCGGCTTTGGCCGTCACCGCCGCAATCCGCGACGTGGTCGACAGGATCCTGCCATCACTCCGCCCCTTTGCGCGTCTGAGCGCGTAGCCAACGGCGAATCCCACCAGGGAGAGCGCGAGAACCCCAACCGCGATTGCCGGCCCCCGCACCACACCCAGCAGGATGGCGGTCCCTACGAGACCGCCGACCCCGAGGAGCGGAGAAAAATGGCGCGGGTGGATCATCTTCATGGCCTGCATGTCCAGTTGCCTGGGACTGCGGATCGGATCTGCCTTCAAGCAAATTGTCGGCTCACCGCCGTCAAATCCTAAGTGCAGCCGTCAAGATCCCGACGGCCACAACAAGGGAAGTTCCTGCATCCACGAAAGCTATTGGCCAAATGAGCCGATACCTAGAGCACCATGGCCAGCGCCCACCTGACCGTTGACATGTGCAGCGGGACGGACACCCCCGCCCTGTCGGCAGCGGCAAGCGCAGCCCCGATGGTGGGCCAGACCCTGGGCTCGTTCCGCATCACCGGGCTGCTGGGCGAGGGTGGCATGGGCCGGGTGTACGGGGCCGAGCATGTGCTGATCGGACGCAAGGCTGCCATCAAGGTGCTGGCCTCGGAAGTCGCCTCGGACAAGGACGTCGTGTCGCGCTTCTTTAACGAAGCGCGCGCCGTCAACGACATCCGCCATCCCAACATTGTCGAGGTGACTGACCTCGGCCATTTCGGCACCCAGCCCTACATCGTGATGGAGCTGCTGGAAGGCGAGACGCTGGAAGATCGCCTGGCTCGGGTCGGTGTGCTCGACCCGGTCTCTGCCATCCAGATCCTGACCCAGGTCGCCTCTGCCGTGGGCGCGGCCCACGAGCACGGCATGGTCCACCGCGATCTAAAGCCGGCCAATATCTTCTTGTGCCAGCACCCGGACTATCCCGACTTCGTTAAGGTGTTGGACTTTGGCATCGCCAAGCTGACCGCGACCCGCGACCAGGTGGCGGGACACCGGACCGCGTGTGGGGCCATCATCGGAACCCCGGCCTACATGTCGCCTGAGCAGTGCTTGGGCGACGCCAACCTGGACCATCGCAGCGACATCTACGCGTTGGGCGTGGTGACCTATCAGATGATGACCGGCCGGCGTCCCTTTGATGCCGACACGGCGGGACGCCTCATCATACTGCACGTGCAAGCCACGCCGCCTCCCCCTTGCTCGGTCAATCCCACGCTACCGCCGGCCATCGGCGCCGTCATTCTTCGCGCGCTCGAAAAGCAACCCGAGCATCGCTTCGCAAGCATGCGTGAGTTTCGTGACGCTCTCCTGGCGGCGGTGGCAGGCACGGCGCCGCTTTCACCAGCGAACAGCAACGCGCGCGCGAACGCGCGCGCGCCCTCGACCATTGTCCCCTTGTCGACCGCGGATTCGATGGGGGCGACCTTGCTGAGCGACCTGCCTACGGTGATGGGTACGACTCCGCCGCCGCTCATGCGAGCGCCGGCCACAATCCCCACACCGGTCACGCCGCGGCCCGCGCCGGTCACACCCACGCCCACCGCCGAGCGGATCAACAAGCAGGCCCTGGCCTTGCGTCTGGTGGAAATCGTGCGCTCGCGCATTCACAGTGGCACGCTGCCGCTGCCTCAGCTTTCCCCCCGCATGCTGCGTTGTTTGAACTTGGCCGCGGTACCCGAGTTCTCGTTCGGCGGCATGGCCGCTGTGCTGGCCGAGGAACCACACCTGGCTACCCGCGTGGTCCAGGTGGCCAACAGCACCGGCCCCGCGCGCTTGCCTGCGCGCAACGCCGAACAAGCCATCGGGCGCTTGGGCGCCACCGGCGTGCGCACCGCCCTGCTGGAAATCGCCGCGCGCCCGGTCTTGGAATCGCGCGAGCCACGCATCGCCGACATTTTCAAGCAGCCCTGGCAACACGCCGTGGCCGTCGCCCTGCTGACCCAGAGGCTGATGCAGGCGCGTGGGTGCAACGACGCCGTGGCCGCGGAGGCCTTTCTCGCGGGATTGCTCCATGACACCGGCAAGCCTGTGGTGGGTGCACTCTTGCTCGACGTTGAGCGGCAGATGGCCAGCACTAAAGGTCGCCGCCTAATATCCGATGATGTGATGGTCACGTGCATCGAAGCCACCTCGGCGTCGGCTGGCGCGAGGGTGGCGTGTACCTGGCAGCTGTCAGACGCTGCGGCGCAAGCCATCGAACGCGCCGGCGGCGAAGCCACACCCGGCTGGTCCCTGAGCCACGCCATCAAGTTGGCCGACGCGCTGGCCTCGCTCGACGGGTTCCACCTGCGGCGTGACGACATGACCCGGGCGCCCGAGGTGGTGGAGGAGATCCGGCGCGCCACCGCCATCGACGAGCCGACACTCGCGCAAGTAGTCGCGGGCCTGCGCGACAGCGTCCTGCGCCGCTGCTAATTGTCGTACAAAGTAAGTGTCGGTTTGCCGACACCCCCAAAAACCCAAAGCGCCGTCGGAAAACCGACGCCTGATCGCGGCAACTGCCTTGGTCGCTACACTTTCAGGTTGGATCGGCCGTTGCATCGTTCGCCCCCCGTGCACCTCAGCTCAGAGACAAGGCTGCTTGACCGAAGGTCTGGGCTGACCTGTCACCAGGGCAAGGCGGATTCATGCCAGCGTACCTAGCAGAATTCGAAGCAGAGTACCGGCGACTGGGTCCCCAGTCGTTCGTGCGCGCGTATCACTGGCCGGTTCTCATCGTGTCCGGCGTGGGCGGTGTGCTTGATGGTAAGTCGAGCCACAGCGGCACGATGATCGCCATGAACAGCGAGTTGCTGCAGGCCACGGCACTGGCCGGGCGCATCTTCCCGGTGATCAAGGGCCGCAACTCGCTGCCCGGCCCGGTGAGCATCGGCCGCACCTCGGACAACGATCTGGCAATCCCCGAGTACACCATCTCGACACGGCACTGCCTCTTGGCGCTGGTCGATGGCGAGTACCGACTGACTGACCTGGGAGCGACCAACGGCACCTTCGTCAATGACCTGCAGCTGACCCCGCGCAAGCCCTGCCGCCTGCAAGGTGGCGAGACCCTGCGCTTGGGTCGCTTCACTCTGCTTTTTCATCTGCCCCGTGGGTTCGGCGAGTTCCTGCGACAGCGGACGCAAACCCAAGATCAGGAGCAGGATCAAGACGACTTCGGCAACGCCAACAAGAAGGTCATCTGATGTTGAACACGGCTCTTCCTAGCGCATGCGGTGCACTCTCAGATTCTTTGCCTTGCGAACCGGGTCTGGTCTACGGCTCCGGCTCTCCCATCGCTGCCATTCGTGCGACCTGCACGCGCATCGCCGCCAGCAACGCCACGGTGTTGCTCACCGGCGATACCGGAACGGGCAAGGAAGTCTTCGCGCGCCTGGTTCACGCGCACAGCAACCGCGCCGAGCGCCCCTTTGTTCCGGTCAACTGCGGAGCCATCCCCGAGTCGCTCATCGAGAGCGAGCTGTTCGGCTACGTGCGCGGAGCCTTCACCGGTGCCGCAGCTTCGCGCCGTGGCCGTGTCGCCATGGCGGAAGGTGGCACGCTTTTCCTCGACGAGATCGGCGAGTTGCCGCTTCCCATGCAGGTCAAGCTGCTGCGCGTGCTGCAGGAAAGAACCTACGAGCCCGTGGGCAGCTCAACCTCGGTCACGGCCAATTTTCGTCTGGTGGCGGCGACCAACCACGACCTGGCCGAGCTGGTGCGGTTGGGCCGCTTTCGCCAGGATCTGTACTACCGCCTGCATGTCTGCCCGGTTCACCTGCCGCCCCTGCGCGAACGGCGCGGCGACATTGCTCCCCTCTTCCACCATTTCTGGAAACGGCACGGGGAAGAACGGCCGGTCACCTCCGCGGTGATGCGCCGGCTGGAGAGCTACGACTGGCCGGGCAACGTGCGCGAGCTGGAGAATCTGGTGGAGCGCCTGTCGGTGTGCGCGCAAGGTCACGTCATCGAGATGGCCGATCTGCCCGCGATGTTCCTCGAGGTGCACGACAGCGGCACGGTCGACAAGGCCGACGAGGGCTCGCTGCTCCCGGGTGAAGTTTCACAGGAGATCTGGACAGACCTCGACGGGACTCCCGCTCCCATCTCTGCCTGCGAACGCAGTGAACTGCTGGATGCCACGGTTCGACGCGGGCCCATGGCGATAGCGCCCGACGCTGGAGAAGACGTGATTGCGCACCAGGGAACGCTGGCCTTCCCTATGCCTAGCAGTCTCTCGCTGCCCGTGGATCTGCCCAACCTTCTGCGCATGCTGGAAGAGTCCTACATTCGTCTGGCGCTTGAGCAATCGGGCGGCAACAAGAAAGAGGCCGCGCGTCTGCTCGGCCTGGGCCGCACGACTTTGGTGGAAAAGCTGCGTCGTCGCGCCGCTGACGTGTCAGCTCCGTGACCGCAATTTTCCTGTCGCGCCAGATCGGTGACAGGGAAAATCGTTGGTTTGACCAGCGCAGCGTGCGTCCCGCCCGCGTCGCATGCAGGGCGACCGGAGGTCGCCCCTACACAAGAGGTATTTGCCAGTGACTGCGGCTCTGTGCCCTCCCCTCTCCCCTCTGTGTTCTCGGCTGTCGGCGCTTGTCCAGATGAAATCGCTCATCTAGTTGCGCCCGCAAGGCTTCGCTGAGCCACGGCACAGAGCCTGCATTGACTGGCAACGCGATGTTCGTCTTTGCCCTTCTTTCTGTGCTGGCCGCAGAAGTCACTGAGACAGCCCCCCGGCTGCCCACAGTGGCCACGGTCGAGCGCATTCCGCTCCAACGCGCAGCCAAGAGCGTGACCTTGACGGTCTATCCCTTCAAGAAGCGCATTGAGCTGCGTCCCACCGGAGACGCCGCAGCTCTGGCCTCCAAGATCGCTGCGGCCGGCTCGCGCCTGTGCCCACGCTCCCTGGTGGATCGCGGCACGATCGTCCTCCAGTGTGCGACCCGCCGTCTTGACGGCGCGTTGATCGACGAGAAGGGCAAGCTCTTCCTGGAAATCTACGAGGTGCGGGGAGTGCCTTGGCGGGGTGAGGAGAATCGCGTCCAGATATTTTACAGTCCCATCGCCTTCCGCTTGGGCGACGGCTGTCCCGGTGACACGCCGACAGCACGCGGCGAGTGCGCCTATCAGGCTGGGCAGTACACCGTCGCTGCGGTGGAGTTTCGCCGGGCACTGACCGGCGACGGACGCCGCGTGGCGGCCATTCGCCTAGGTGATTTGGCCCTGGCCAACCAAGATCCGAGCGCAGCCGCCGGCTGGTATCAGACCGTCGGCCGCATGGGAGCATTCGGCCGAATGGCGGCCGCCCGCCTGTGCGAGTTGTCCGGCACCTGCCTGAGCAGACTGCGCCAGAACGCATTCGACGCCACTCTTCTGCCCGAGCCCCTGCACACCGAAATGTTTCTTCGTGAGGCACGCGTGGCTGCGTACATGAGCGATCTTTCGCTGGCCATGCTCGCCTTGCGGCGGGCCATCGAAGCTGGCCACGGCGGGTGCGAGGGCAGCACCCAGCTTTTCTGTCGCCAATTGTTGCTCAAAGTCCTGGAGGAACCGGGGAAGGACGGCGCGCTGGAGGCCCTGGAAACCTACCTGGCCCTGCCCGGCCGCACCGAAGGCCCGCTGGCCCTCATCCTGATCCACGCGGCGGCGGAGAAAGCGGCGGCGCTGGGAGCCCCCGTCTTCGCCGGCAACGTGATGGCATCGAGCGCCCAGGTGGTGGACACCTCGAACAAGGACCAGCTAGGCGACTTCTTGCTTCGAACTGTTGAGCTCTATCTGGTGGGCGGCGATCGCACACGCGCACGCGTGGTGACCGAGTTTGCCGAGACGCGCTTGGGTCGAGCCAAGATGACGGGCGCCCGTTGGAAGGCGGTGCTCAACGAGTTTCAGGGAAGCGACGAGGCTCTTGCCGGCGCCGCACGCACTCAGCAGGTCAATGGCGAGATCACGCGTGACCTTGCCCTGGCCTACACCGCGCTCGCGCGCGCCACGGCCGCGCGCTTGTCAGCCGAGGCGGCCAGCGACGAGTCATTGGGGGCGCCATGAACAGCCCCGCGCTCGGCCGGACGACTCTGGCACGCTACTGGCAAGAGAGGAGTTCAACGTGAAGATCTTCGACGCAACTCTCAACCAGCTGGAACGCAGCCTCGATGTGCGCTTGCTGCGCCACAACCTGCTGTCCGCCAACGTCGCCAATTCGGACACACCGGGCTTCCGTCCCAAGGACCTGGACTTCACCGCGGCCATGGCCTCGGTGGAAAACCACACGCAAAACAGCGCCACGTTGCAGGCCGTGACCACGGTGCCCGGGCAGATGGACCTCGGCGGCGTGCCCATTGGCAGCGCCAGCCCCCAGGATGCCCAGCTTTCGCCCAAAGACCTGCCGGTGGTGGACATCCCGTCGAACAACGCCTCGCTGGATGGGAACACCGTGGATCTCGACCGGACCATGGTGGCCATGGCCGAGAACGCCTTGCAGTACGGCGCCAGTGCGCGGGCCGCTTCTCGCAAGCTGGCCATCCTCAAATACGTAGTCTCCGACGGCAACTGAGAAAGGTGAAGCATGGGAATGGATTTTCTAACGGCCCTACACGTGAGCGGAACGGCGCTTTCGGCCGAACGCGTGCGCGTGAACCTGGCCTCGTCGAATCTGGCCAACGCTGAAACCACCCGCGACGCCAACGGAAACATGTACCGCCGGCTCGATCCGGTGTTCGAGGCCATGCCCCTGGGTGACGCCAGTGAGATTTCGCCCAATGCCACCGGGCCCATGGGTGTGCGCGTGTCGCGCATCGTGGCCGACAGCGGTGAGGGCCGCAAGGTCTACAGCCCGGGACACCCAGACGCCGATGCCGACGGATTTGTCACCTTTCCCGACGTGAATCCGGTGCACGAGGTGGTCAACCTGCTTTCCGCTTCGCGCTCCTACGAGGCCAACGCCACCGCGCTGGAAACGCTCAAGCAGATGGCCGCTCGTGGCCTCGACATCACCCGGTGAGAAAGCTAACGGACAAAAAACATGCGCACTGAAATGGATCTCGCCTTCGCAAAGATCAATGGGCTAGATGGGGCCGAGCGCTCCATCGAACAGAGCCCCAAGTCCCCCAACGCGGCCGCCTTCGCGGGCGAGCTAGACCGCGCGATTGGCGAGGTGGACAAACTGCAGGTCGAAGCCGACCAGCAGGCGGCGCGGGTGGCATCAGGCGGAGGCAACCTGCACGAAATGGCGCTGGCCCTGGAAAAGGCCGATGTGGGCATGCGACTGGCGGTGCGGGTGCGCAACAAGGTGGTCGAGACCTACAACGAGATCATGCGCATNNTTCACCAACCTTTCGCCCGAGGACGCCTCCGAGGCGGCGGCCGCGCTCAAGGCGGCGGGCATGACCTTTCGCAGCGAGGCCAACGGGGCCGCGCTGGCGGTTCCCGCTTCGCAAGTGCACGACGCCCGCTTGCTGTTGGCCGCGCAGGGCCTACCGCGCGGGGGCGGTGTGGGCTTCGAGTTGTTCGATCGCAGCGACTTTGGCGCCTCCGAGTTCACCCAGCGGGTGAACCTGCGGCGCGCAACCGAGGGCGAGCTGGCCCGCACCATCTCGCGCCTGCAAGCCGTGCGCTCGGCGCGCGTGCACGTGACCATGCCGGAGAAGGGCCTGTACCGCGACGACGACCGGCACGCAGCGGCGGCGGTGGTTCTCAACCTGCAGCCGGGCCGGACCATGCACGAGCGCGAACTGGCTGGCGTCCGGCATCTGGTCGCTTCAGCGGTCGCGGGATTGGATGCCGACAGCGTCACCGTGGTGGACCAGCGGGGCACCGTGCTGTCAGGCGATCATTCTGCCACCGGCAAGTTGGTGGCGCAGGAGCGAGAGATCGAGAGCGCCCTCGAACAACGCATCGTCGACGTGCTCGAGCCTGCGGTGGGACACAGTTCCGTGGTGGCGCGCGTGACGGCGAATCTCGACACCACCGAGATCGAGACGACCCAGGACAGCTACGACCCGGACACGGCCACGGTGCGCAGCGAGCGCAAGACCTCGGAAAGCATAAACAGCGACGGCAGCAACAACTCCGGCGTGGCCGGCGCCGCCGCCAATCAACCCATGGGCGCCAACGGCGGCGGCAGTGCCGGCGCCAACCGCGCCCAGACCAATCGCGAAGATGAAGTGCGCAACTACGAGATCGCCAAGAAAACCACACGCACCGTCGCCCACGGCCCGCGCATCGTGCGCCTGTCAGCCGCTGTCGTGGTCGATGGCGTGGACGGCAAGCCGCGGCCTGCGGAAGAGGTGCGCCGCCTTGCCGAGCTGGCCAAGCGGGCCATGGGATTCGAGACACAGCGGGGTGACATCCTCGAGATCTCCAGCGCGGCCTTTGCCAAGGTCGAGGAGGCAGACGTCAAGGCGCCCATCTGGGAACGTCCCGAGTACTGGCGCCTGGGCAAACTGGTGGGCTGGGGCGCTCTGGGCTTGCTCGGTCTGTTGCTAATGGTCCGCTTCTTCCGTCGCACCTCATCGGCCATGGCGCTCTTGCAGCCGGGCACGCGGGTAGGCGATGTCGACATGTCCATGATGTCCGGGTCGGGTGAGAGCTGGAAGATGGTGTCGGGCGACAACAGCGCGGCCCTGCGCGATCGGGCGCGCGATCTGGGCAAGACCGATCCGGGCAAGGCTGCCCATCTGCTGAGAGCGTGGGTCAGCTCGGACGCCGAAGCGGGCCGCGAAGCCAAGGAGGGCGCTCATGTCTGATGGTTTCTTGACCAGGCAAACTATCCCAGCCGGGCCAGGGGCTCAGCGGGCGGCGGCGGTGCTGCTCGGGCTGGGGCCCGAGGTGGCGGCCCAGATCTTCAAGTCTCTCGACGAAAGCACGGTGCGCTCGATCGCGGTGGCCGCACGCAGCTTGCGCAAGGCTCCCACGGCCATTCCCGCGGCGCTCTCATCCTTCGTGAAGACCATGACCGGACTCGACGGCGAGGCCATGGCGGGCGACAGCCTGCTACGCGAGGCCGCGACCAAGGCCCTGGGCCAGGACGTCGCCCGCCGCGTGTTTGAAGATATCCCCGCTCCCTCGGTGGCGGCGGAAGAAGGNNTTCACCAACATCGCCAATGCCGATCCCGAAGCCCTCGCGCTCTTGCTCTCGCGTGAGCAGCCGCAGACCGCGGCCGTGGTGCTGGGCACGGTTAGCCACGCCCACGCGCTGGCCGTGCTCAAGCACATCCCGCAGGCGCAGCGTCCTCAAATCCTGCGCCGGCTGGCCTCACTGGAGACGGTGGCGCCCGAGGTGTTGCAGGAGGTGGGGCAGGCCCTGTCTCAAGATCTAGGCGCCGCAGTGCCGGCCAACGCGCGCAAGCTCGACGGGCGCAACACCGCCGTAGGCCTGCTGCGTTCGGTGCCAGCGGCCGAGCAGAGTGAAGTGGTCGGAGAGATCGAGAAAGACGACCCCGAACTGGGAGCCGCCTTGCGCTCACGCCTCTTCACCTTCGACGACCTCATCCACCTGGCCGATCGGGATATGCAAACCCTCATCCGCGAGATCGACATGACCCAGCTCACAGTCGCGCTCAAGGGTGCGCCCCCAGCAGTGAAAGAACGCTTCATGAAAAACATGTCGACTCGCGCCGGCCAGATGCTGGAGGACGAGATCGGCGCCATGGGTCCGGTCAAGCTGGCCGCGGTGGAAGCCGCGCAGGCCGAGCTGGTCAAGATTGCGTTTGGTCTGGCCGAGCAGGGTCGCATCAGCATCGTCAACCCAACTGAAAGGATGGTCTGACCCGATGATCGCGCGCAACGGAGACGCCCCCACTCGTCGCCCCACGTTCATGGGTCGCATGCCCAGTCAGCCGCACGTCGAGCCGGCTGCTTTCGGGGGTGCGCCGCTGCGCCGCTCGTCGGCAAGCCTGGTGGACCATTCCGCGTCTCCCACCGTCATCGACATGCAACAGGTGGCCGAGCAGGTGAGCGAGCGCATTGGCAGCGCCGCCCAGTTCTTGCGCCAGGCCGCCGAACGGCTGGGCGCCGAGGCTCGCTCCGACGCGCTGGAGGTGGGCTTCATGGTGGCGCGCCGGATCCTGGAAACCGATCTGACCGCCAATGTGGAACACCTGGTGGGGCTGGTGCGCAGCGCGATTCGCCGGTTGGGCGAGTCCCGCCACATTAAGCTGCGGCTTTGCCCTGAGGACGCTCAGCTGATCGAAGAGGCGCTCAAGAAGGATGGCGCGCAGTCGCTTTCGTCGGTAGCGGCTGCCCAGATCGAAGTGATCGCGGATCCGTCGCTGCAACGGGGCGACTGCTTGGTCGGGGGTGATCTCGGCACAGTGGATGGGCGGATCAACACCCGCCTCGAAGAACTGCGCCACGCCCTGCACACGGGAAACTGGGAGGAGAGTTCGTGAGCTTGCTCAATCTGCAAGCCATCCGCACTCAACTGACTCACGCCGAGCCCTGCGTGCTGGCGGGCCGGGTGACCCGCGCCTCGGGCATCGTGGTAGAGGCAGCGCTGCCCCAGGTGGCGGTGGGAACTTCGTGCGAGATTCACGCCACCGGGAACCGCGTGGTCGCGGCTGAGGTGGTGGGCTTCGCTGGTTCGCAAGCCATCCTGATGCCATTCGGCGACGTGCGGGGCATCGGTGAGGGTTGCGCGGTCATTCCCCGCGCCAGCGCGGGCGAGATCGTCGTGGGTGAAGCGCTGCTCGGACGAGTGGTCGATGCAGCCATGCGGCCGCTCGACAGCATGCCAGCCCCGATTCTGCACACGCGCGTGCCTTTGCATGCGCCGCCCCCGCCCGCCATGAGCCGGCGGCGCATCAGCAAGCCTCTGGTGCTGGGCATCCGTTCCATCGACGCCTGCCTGACCTGCGGCGAGGGCCAGCGACTCGGCATCATGTCGGGCCCGGGCGTGGGCAAGAGCGTGCTTCTAGGCATGCTCGCGCGCAGTGCCGACGCCGACGTTATCGTGGTGGGGCTGGTGGGTGAGCGCGGCCGCGAAGTACGCGAGTTCGTAGAGCGCGACCTGGGCCAGGGTCTGCAGCGTTCCGTGGTCGTGGTGGCCACCGGCGACGAGCCGCCCCTGGTGCGCGTGCGCGCCGCCATGGCCGCCACCGCGGTGGCCGAGTACTTCCGCAACCACGGCAAGCGCGTGCTTTTGTTGCTCGACTCGCTCACTCGGGTGGCGATGGCGCAAAGGGAAATCGGGCTGGCCGCGGGCGAGCCTCCCACGGCGCGCGGCTATCCGCCGTCGGTGTTTGCCCTGTTGCCGCGCTTGGTGGAACGCGCGGGAAACGTTGAGGGCGTGGGCAGCATCACCGCCATGTACACCGCCCTGGCCGAGGGTGACGATCTCACCGACCCGGTGGTCGATGCCGCGCGCGCGTGCCTGGACGGCCACATCGTCCTGGCCCGCAAGCTGGCGCAACGGGGCCACTTCCCGGCGGTGGATCTGCTCGGCAGCGTAAGCCGGGTCATGAACGATATCGTGTCAGCCAGCCATCGCGATCTGGCGCAGGAAACGCGCGAGGTCTTGGCCGCGTACCGGGAGACGGCGGATCTCATCGAAGTGGGCGCGTACGTCGCGGGCACCAATCCGCGCGTCGACCGAGCTCTTCGCTGCATCAATGAAGTCAACAGCGTGCTTCGCCAGGGCCCGGAGGAACGCTTCACGCTGGAGCAGACCTTGACCGAGCTCAAGCGCGCGCTGGAAGGGCCGCCTGCCGCAGCTCCGGCCAAGCAGGGAGTGTCATGACGACCATGCTGTTGCATATGTGGTTGCTCGCGGCCAGCGCGGCCGCCGCGCCGGGGACCAGCCTCACGCCGCCGCCGCTCACACCTACGGTGGAAGGGCCGGCTGCGCCTTCCCCGGCGCCGCCGCCCCTGCCGACACTACCCGGCCTCCCCGGATCAGCGGCAGGCTCGGGCGCAGGCGCTGCCTCCGGACGAGCGCGCGCCCAGGAAGCAATCCCGGGTGATGGACAGAAGGCCGGTACGCAGAAGGGTAATGCGAAGTCTGACGGCTCCGCTCGACCCGGCGGCGACAAGAGCGCGCGCCCAGGCCCATCTGGCAAACGGCCCGCCAAGCCTGTTTTGCCCACTTTGACCCCCACGGCGCTCAAAGGCGAGCTGCACCAGTCGCTGGCCAAACCGGGAGAAGCGCCCGTGCCAGTTACCGATCGGGCGCGTCTCGAGCAGTTGGCATCGGAGATTGCGCATGCACGTGAGGCGCTCCGCCAGGAGACGACCCGCCTGGAGGCGCTCATCAAACAGGTCGGTCCGTGTGGAGGCGAAGTTCGCAGCTCACCGAGCGAGAGCGACCCGGCTGCGGCGGCTGCAGCAGCGGCGGCCAAGGACGCGGCTCGCGAGCAACTCGACAGCGTGTCCAAGGCTTTGAAAGGCATGAAGCCCGAACAGGCAGCGGCGGTGGTGTCACTGCTGGATCACCGTCTGGCTGGCGAGGTTCTGCGTCGCATGCGGCCCGCCGATGCCGGGGCCTTGATGGGCTACCTGAAACCGGAGGTGGCCGCCGGGCTGGCCACCGAGATCGCAACCCGCAAGCCGACCTTGGCAAAGAAGGGAACCACCCCATGAAAGTAACCATCGCGGCTCTCGCGCAGTCCCAGCCCGAAACGGCTTCCCTTGGTTCCGGCAGCGCCTCTGGTAGCAAGCACGACGGTGGCTTCGCCCAGTTGCTGCGAGGGTCGCTTGGCAAGTTGCAAGGGAACTCTTCGTCGCCCGCGGCTACGCCGGCCACCCCCTTCGGGGACTTCGGGGCCAACACGCCACCCCGCCCCCCCTCGCGNNCCCCTCGCGGCCACGGCCACGACCACGACCACGACCACGGCTACAACTCACCTTTTCGGGGACTATGCCGGCAGCAGCGCGCGACCCGCACCGGGGACGCAGACAGCCGTACAGCAAACCGCTGCTGCCATTCCACGCGCGGCTAGTGACTTGGCAGGATTGCGCTCGCTGGAATTGCAAGGCACGAGCACGGGCGTGGTGATCACGACCTCCGCGACCCTAGGCGGACACCTCATGGTGGTGGAAAGGGAAGCATCGTCACCTGCGCCAGCCACGGTTTCCGCAGCCAAGGCTGATACCGCGAGCACGGCTCATGGTCTTGCGCCGGTCGCGCTCGAATCTGCAGGCACCACGGCCACGGCTGCTGGACCAATTCCGGTTCATGCCTTCGCTCGGATCGCGCCGGCCTCGGCGCCAACCACGGCCAACACCACGGCTGGTGGACCGAGTCCGGTTCATGCCTTTGCACGGATCGCGCTGGATTCTGCGCTGGCAAAGGCCACCGCCACCGCACCGGCTGCGGCGCCGGCCACGACCACAGCCACGACCACGACCACGACTACCACCACCGCCACGGCAGCGGCTCCGGCCACCGCACCGCCTTTCCCCTTCGGGGACTTCGGGTCCGACAGCACGCCCCATCTCCCCATAGGCATTGAGCGGCCGGCCAGCGCAAGCCCAAACATTCCGCCCCCTCGCCCCGCGAAGCGGGGAGAGGGCTGGGGTGAGGGGCCAGGTCGCGCCGGACTCCTCATCCCAACCTTCTCAGCCCAAGGCACTTCGGGTCCGCCACGCACCACACCTGCCCCCGCGGCTTCGCCGCGCCCTCGCTCGGCAGACCGAGGAGAAGGGGTTCCAGATTTCTCCGTCGCGCCTCGCATACTGGCTATGCCCCACCTCCCCGCGCCTGCCTCTGCGCCGGCCACCGCCACCGCGCCGGCTACCGCCACTGCCGCGGTCACGGCTCCGGCCACCGCACTGGCCGCCGTCACCGCCACCACACCGGCCACCGCCACCGCACCGGCCACCGCCACCGCACCGGCTACCGCCAGGGCTGCGGCCACGGCCGCGCTTGCCGATATCGCACCACCCACTGCCCAGAATTCGCAGCCCGGCGAGCGCGCGCCCTCTACGCTACCGTCGCTGGCGCAGGCCGTGCACGACGATTCCACCGCATCGAAGAACGCGCCCTCGCCCGTGACTAGCGCGACCTCTCGTCCTGCCAAGCCTGCCACCGCTGCCCCGCAGCCTGCTGCCCCAACGACAACTGTGAACGCCCAACCCGCCGCCGATGCCAAGGCGCCGACTGGGCCGGCCCTTGAGCCCTGGGCCGAAGCGCGCGATCGAATCAGCGCAATCCGTTCGGAAGAACACTCGCGTGCACAGGACAGCACGGATGATCCCAGCCCCGAGCCGTCCCCTTCACTGGCAATCTTCGCCGCGGCCCCAAATCCCACCACGCCTTCCTTCCACACCCACAACCTGCACTCAAGCGAGAGGACCGCGCTTCCAGAACACCGCCCCGCGCTGCCGATCGGCGAAAGCAAGCAGACCACGGACCATGCGGCCCCTGCGTCGCCCGCGCCGGCTCAGACCGCACAGCAACTTGACCGGACCGGTCTTCGGGCTGAAGCGCAGGTGACCACGACTCCACCGGCGGCTTTACCGCAGGTCATGCCCCCGGTTCAAACGTCCGCAACCAGTGGAGCAACCAACGCAGCGGCCGCCGACCTTCGCGCGGCCGCTCACCTGCCGGCTCACGCCGCACCTCTGGCCGCCCAGGCAGCGCGCGACGACGGGCTCAGCATGACCGTGCTTCCGCATTCGGCGCATATGGCCATCGAATCTCCCGACGGGGATCTGGATTTGCACATGCGCGTGCGACAAGGCAGCGCCGAGATCACAGTGGGCGGATCCATGGCCCACCTCTTCGATACGCGCGCGCCCGAAGCACGCGCGGCGCTGGCGGGCGAGGGTCTTGCCTTAGGTCGTTTCGATTCTGGCCAACAAGGTGGCGGGCAGCAGAATCAACCGGCGCCTGAAACCCCGGAAGCGGCGAGTGAATCGCCCACAGCTTACCGGCCCCACCAAACCGCCCCCTTGCCGGTCGCGCCAGGGGACGGCCGCATCCACGTCACCGCGTGAAGGAGATCAGCATGTCCATCGAAACATCGACCATCGCCAGCGCCGGCCAGCCCACGCAACAGCCTGCCGGCGCCCAGGGATCCGACAAGCTGGGAAAGAATGAGTTCCTCAAGATCCTGACCACGCAGCTCGCAAATCAGGATCCCACCAAGCCCATGGACAGCAACGCCTTCGTGGCGCAACTGGCGCAGTTCTCTGCCTTGGAACAGGCGCAGAACACCAATGACACCCTCGCGCAGATGCTCTCTCTGCAGCAGTCGTCCAGCCAGACCGGAAATGCGTCGGTGGCTGTGGCGGCAGTGGGCAAAGAGGCGACCTACAACGCGAGTCAGATGACTCTCAGCGCGGGCGGAAGCATCGGCGTCAACGCCATTCTGCCTTCGTCGGCGGCTGACGTCATCATGGAGGTTGATGATGCCGACGGAAACGCCGTGCGGCACGAGTCGTTCGGTGGCATGGCGGCCGGGAGCCACAGCCTGACTTGGGATGGGCTCAACGATTCGGGTGTGGCTCAGTTACCCGGAACCTACTCCGTCAGAGTTTCGGCCACCGACATCACCGGCAAGCCGGTGTCGGTGACCCAGCAATCGCAGGGCCGAATAACCGGCGTCTCGTTCCAGAACGGAACCACCCAACTCATGATCGGCAATACGCCCGTCTCACTTAGCGACGTCATCTCAATTCAGCAAGCTAGCAACAGTCAGTAATTGCAGGAAAGGAAACAAACCATGAGTCTTTTGACCGCAATGTATTCCAGCGCCAGTGGCCTCGCCGCAAACACCGACGAACTGTCGGTGGTCGGGGACAACATCGCCAACAGCCAAACCGTGGGCTTCAAAGCCTCTCGCACCGACTTTGCAGACGCCATGACCCAACAACTTGTTGCGGGCCAGGGCGAACAAGGCCTGGGCGTACGTACGCTCACCGTACAGAAACTGATGGCTCAGGGGGCCTTCACCACCACCAACCAGGACACCGACGTGGCNNATCCAAGGCAATGGCATGTTCGTGCTCAAGGGCGCCTATGGCGGAACCAGCGGCACCTTCTACACCCGCGCTGGCGAGTTCACCATCGACAAGGATGGCTACCTGACCAACGCGGAAAATCTGCGCGTGCAAGGCCTGCAGGCTGACACGCTGGGCGACGTGTCGTCCGGACTCTTGGGCGATTTGCAGGTGGGCAACGCTTCCGCGCCTGCCAAGCCGACCGACGACATCACCGTGCGTGGCAATCTGGATTCGACATCCAAGCCGACCCAGAACGCGGTTGTGGGCCCCCCCGCCTACGCGGGATGGACCGTCACCGATGCCAAGAACACCTCCAATTTCTCGACCAGTATGGTGGTGTACGACTCGCTCGGCAAGCCGGTGCAGCTCGACGTCTACTTCTGCATGGACAGTGTAGGCGATTGGCACTATCACGCAGTCACCGACGGTGCCAACCTGACCGCCGGCGTGGCCAATACGCCCACCGAAGTGGCCACTGGTGAGATGAAGTTTGACACCCAGGGTCGGCTGGTTTCCAACGCCACCACGGTGAATACCTTCAATCCGCTCAATGCCACCAACCCGCAGCCGCTCACCTTCAATTTCGGTAACGGCACCGCCGCGGGCGGCAGCGGCCTGGACGGAATCACTCAGTACGCGGCCGATTCCGCCATGAGCTTCGTCACCCAGGCCGGGTTCACCTCGGGCAGCCTCAGCCGTCTCAGCATCGGCAGCGACGGCAAGATCACCGGCGGATTCACCAATGGCCAGAGCCGGGTGTTGGGCCAGCTCGTGCTCGGCAACTTCAAAGCCCCTGACCAGCTCGCGCGCATGGGTGGATCGCTGTACCAGGAAACGCCCAGTTCAGGCCCCGGCACCCTGGGCACGCCAGCCACCGCGGACCGAGGCAGCATCAGCGCGGGTGCGCTGGAGCAGTCCAACGTCGACATTGCGCAAGAGTTCATCAACATGATTGCGGCCCAGCGTGGCTTCGAAGCCAATTCCAAGACCCTGACCACCGCCGACCAGCTCCTGTCCGATCTCATGATGATTCGTCGCTAGCCTGGGGCGCTTGGGCTGCGGCGATCGCGCCCAGCCCGCCGGTTTTCGGCGCCGGCGCGCCGCCTATCTTCTTCGCAAACCCTTTGCACGGACGCCAACCCATGATTTACGTCACCCGGCTCGATCACAACACCATGGTGGTGAACGCCGAGCTCATCGCCACAGTCGAAAGCACGCCCGACACCTTGCTCACCCTTAATAATGGCCATCAGTTCCTGGTGCGAGACACGGTTGAGGACATCGTGGCTCGGGCCATCGAGTATCGGCGCCAGATCATGGGCGCCTTGCGGGTGGTTTCAGTCGCGCCCGACCCGGACAAGCAAGGAAGCCCGTAGCCCATGGACATCACGACAATAGCGGGCATCATCGTTGCCATCGGCTTCATTATCGGCGGGCAGCTGCTCGAAGGGGGGCACGTCGGGTCCATCGTTCAGGGCACGGCCGCGCTCATCGTGTTCGGCGGCACCTTCGGGGCAGTGCTGGTCAGCTATCCCCTGAAGGACGTGAAGCGCGGATTGCAACTGGCGGCCATGGCCCTGCGGGAGAAGAAGAGCGACCTGGACCAAATCGTTCAGCAGATCGTGGAATTGGCGGGTGTCGCGCGGCGCGATGGCGTGCTGGCACTGGAACAGCGCCTGCCGGCCCTGCAAGACGACTTTCTCAAACGCGCGGTGGGCTTCATTGTGGACGGCGTGGACGCCATTGTCACTCGGGACGCGCTGGAAACAGAAATCATGCACCATTTCGAGGGAGACACGGTGGGGGCCAAGATCTTCGAGTCCGCGGGTGGGTATGCCCCCACCGTCGGCATTCTGGGTGCGGTGTTGGGGCTGATCCACGTCATGGAAAACCTCAATGATCCCTCCAAGCTTGGGGGCGGCATCGCGGTTGCTTTCGTGGCCACTGTGTATGGTGTCGGCAGCGCCAATATCTTGTTCCTGCCGTTCGCAACCAAGATTAAGCGCAAACTGGGCCTGGAGAAGGAGCGACGCATCCTCATTGCCGAGGGCGTGCTCTCCATCCAAGCCGGTCTCAACCCGCGCGTGCTGGAAGAGAAGATCCGCGCCTACGCTGGCGGCCACGCCCCTGCCGCCAAGAAAGAATAGGCCATGGCGAAGAGGCGGGAACACGCTGAGGAACACGAGAACCACGAGCGCTGGCTGGTTTCCTATGCCGACTTCATGACCCTGCTCTTCGCCTTCTTCGTGGTCATGTACTCGGTCAGCCGCATCGACCAGAAGCGCATGGTCGACGTGGTCAAGGCCATCAAGTTCGCCATGCACTACAAGGGCACGGGCGGCTCTGACACGGTTCCCATTTTCGAAGGACCGGTCACCGAGGGAGGCTGTGTGACCAACTTGGGCGACAAGGCCCCGAACCACCAGGAGGCTGAGGCCATCGAGGCGGTGCGCCGCCGCATCGAGAAGAAGCTGAAGGGGATTTTGCTGGAAAGGCCCGAGAATCCCCCGACTGTGCTCATGCACACCGAGGGGCGCAAGCTGATGATCCGCCTGTCAGCGTCGCACTTCTTCGATCCCGCGCAGGCCGCGCTCCGCCCCGAAGTGATTCCTGTGCTGGACGCCATTGCCATCGAGCTGGCGCAGTTCCATCGGCCCATCCGCATCGAAGGCCACACCGACGACCAGACCGGGGGCCGCACGCGTTTCCGCGACAACTGGGATCTGTCCGCGTCGCGTGCCGCGGCGGTGGCCAGCTACATGCAGGGCGCCCACCACATCGAGGGCAAGATGCTCATCGCCGCCGGCCGCGGCGCAACCTGGCCCATTGCCGACAACAGCACGGCCCTGGGCCGCGAAGCCAACCGCCGGGTCGAGCTGGTGATCGAGGTCAAGCCCGAAGACGCCTTCGAATCCATTGCGCGGTAGCTAGCTTCGCGGATTCAGCAGTTCCCGCATCCCGTCGTAGTCGAAGACGTCCGCCATCCGTCGGAGTTTAGTTGCCAGGTTTGCATCCGCGATGCGAACGGTTTCGAGCAGCTCGATGATTTCGTCGTGGCGCGCGGCGATCACCGCCTGGCGCAGCCGATCCAGCATGTCCGGCGGAAACGCACGGAGCGCATCCTTGTCGAGCAATTGCTCCTTCGTCTCGGCATCGGCCCTGATCGCCTGCTCGTGTCCATCAGCGGCTTTTGTCACGCCACTGTCCAGCACCTCGAGGATCTTGCGCGTGAGATCCGCCGCACTGAACGGCTTGGCAACGAAATTGGTTCCCGGGTCGAGTGTGCCGTGGTGAACGATGGCGTCGTCGGTGTAGCCGGACATGTAGACGACCTTGATCCCCGGGCGTGCCAGCGCCAGGCGCTCGGCCAGCAACCTCCCGCTCATCTGCGGCATCACGACGTCGGTCAGCAGCAGGTCGATCTTGCCCTTGTGAGCTTGGCAGGCCAGCAACGCGTCGTTCGGACTCGCCGCGGTCAGCACTGCGTACCCGGCCTCGCGCAGAATCCGTTTGGCAACGTCGCGCACGGCTTCCTCGTCTTCAACCACGAGAATGGTCTCATTGCCGGTTGACAGGGTCGGGACCGCCGCGAGTCTGCTGCCAGTCACCGTCGTGCTGCCCGAGAAATTCTGCGGCAGATAGATCTTGAACGTGGTCCCATGGCCGGGCTCGCTGTACACCCAGATGTTGCCGCCGCTCTGCTTGACGATGCCATATACCGTGGAAAGCCCCAGGCCGGTTCCCTTGCCTTTCTCCTTGGTGGTGAAGAACGGCTCGAACATCCGCGCCTGCGTTGCAGCGTCCATGCCGCAGCCGGTGTCCGTGACCACGAGCCGAACATAGGGCCCGGGTTTGGTGGCCACGTGGCGGGCCGCATATTCCTCGTCGAGATCCACGTTGGAGGTTTCGATGGTGAGCTTGCCTCCGCCGCGCATGGCGTCGCGGGCGTTGACCACCAGGTTCATCAGTACCTGCTCGATCTGGCCTGGGTCGGCTCGAATCAGGCCGAGGTCTGGCGCAAGCACCTGGAGATAGTCGATGTCTTCCCCGAGGATCCGCCGGAGCATCTTCTCGACCCCCGCGGCGATCTCATTCAGGTTCAGCACCACGGGTTGCAGTACCTGCTTGCGGCTGAAGGCCAGCAGCTGACGGGTCAGGGCCACCGCGCGCTCGCCCGCCTTCTTCACCTGCAAGAGCTCTTCCCGCACGCGATCGTCCTCTCGCACCCCAGCCATTGCGAAATCCGTGCAGCACATGATGACCGAAAGCAAGTTGTTGAAGTCGTGCGCGATGCCGCCGGCAAGGCTGCCGACAGCTTCCAATCTNNTGATGTCTCGGACATTGCACTGGATCACGTCCTGGTTGTCGACGCGGTAGACGTTGCTGACAAACTCGACATCGACCGTCCGTCCGTCGCGGGTTTTCAGCGGGAGATGCTCGTAACAAACGTACTTCTTGGCCTGCAGTTCGGCGAAGGAGATCTTGGAAGCTGCGATATCCTTGAACGGTCCAATCCCCCACAGATATTTCTCCATGAACTCGCCGCGCGAGTAGCCCGTCAACTCGATCAGGTAGGGATTGACGTCAATGATCCGGCCGGTGTCCGCGTCGAGGATCAG
>PMBY01000447.1 GCA_003153875.1 Myxococcales bacterium
GCCACGCAGTGGGAAATCGTCGAGCGTGCGGCCGACCGTCTCAAGCCGGTTCACGGTGAGCTGGTCAACCAGGGCGCCCAGGGGTCCGTCCTGCACAATGACGATACGCCGGCCAAGATTCTCGAATTGATGGCTGAGGTCGACGACGAGAAGCTCGACGAGGAGGTGACACCGGAGACAGAAAGGGCAGGCCCTGATGCCAGGGCCGAGAAGCCAGAGCGCACGGGCATGTTTACGTCGGGCATTGTGTCCGTCGTCAATGGACACCGTGTCGCCCTGTTCTTCACTGGACGGAAACACGCTGGCGAGAACCTCGCCGATGTCCTGGCACGACGCTCGCAGCAATTGGGCGCCCCCATTCAAATGTGCGACGCCCTCGCCGCCAACACCTCACCCCCGTTGCGCACCATCCTGGCCAATTGCCTTTCTCATGCGCGTCGCCGCTACGTGGATGTCGTCGCCGACTTTCCCGAGGAGTGCCGTTTCGTCCTCGAAACCCTGCGCGCGGTCTACCACAACGACCAGCTCGCCCGTCAGCGCGGACTGTCTGCCGAAGATCGCCTGGCCTTTCACCAGGCCGAAAGCGCCCCGCACATGAAGTCGCTTGAGGATTGGATGAAGGCGCAGTTTGAGGAGCGCAAGACCGAGCCGAATTCTGGCCTCGGCGAGGCCATCCAGTACACGCAGAAGCACTGGCCCAAGCTCACCCTCTTTCTGCGCGTGGCCGGCGCCCCGCTGGACAACAACATTTGCGAGAGAATCTTGAAGAAGGCGATTTTGCACCGGAAGAACTCGTACTTCTTCAAGACGGAGCACGGCGCCCACGTGGGCGACATCTTCATGAGCCTCATTCACACGGCCGAACTCTGCGGTGTCCAACCCTTCCCCTACCTGGTCGCGCTCCTCCGCCACCACGAGGCAGCCGCCGACGACCCAGCCGCCTGGATGCCCTGGAATTACCACGAAGCTTTGGCCGCGCTCGATCCCCCCTCGACCTGATTGCGGCGTCAGCCCTCGGCGCCCAGTTCAGGCCGGGCAGACAATTCTGCGCTGTGCGCCACCCCCACGGTTACGCACGCGCCCCGGAAGGACACGATCTAGGAGCATGCTTCATCAAACGCAGCATTGAGTTCTGTGCACCGGGTGGACGAGTGGCACTTGTGACTCCTCAGAACTGGCTGTTTCAACCTGCCTATCAGAGGATGCGGCAAATCCTTGTGTCCTCTTACCAATTCTTTCTCATTGCCAAACTTGGCCCAAAGGGCTTTCAGACTCCGATGTGGGATTTTAACGTTATGCTTGTTACCATCACACAAACCCCGCCAACGACGACATCGGCCTTCGCCGGCTTTGACGTTAGTACAACAAGAGGAGCCACTTCCAAAGCCCTAGAACTTCTTTCTTGCACAATCGCGGCAGTCAAGCAGTTGGAGCAACTCAAGAGCCCCGACGCGAGAATTGGTCTGGAGGAACCAAACACTTCGGACTTGATGGGCACAGTCGCTGGGAGTGCCACGGGAATGCAGACCTTTGATGGGCCCAGATTCCTAATGACTTTCTGGGAACAAGGGATACTCACAAAGAAGTGGCTCCCCGGTCAATCGACGGTTGGTTCAACAACATTCTATTCGGGCTGCTTCGTTCTCGTCCGCTGGGAGGAAGGCAAGGGCGAGCTATTTGAACTCATGGAACTAAAACGCTCCGAAGGTTACACAAGCGGCATTTGGCGTGCGGGCACTCAGTTTTGGAATCACCGTGGCGTTCTAATAAGCATGATGTCCAATTTGCCGTGCAGTATGTACTTAGGTGGGCCGTTTGATAACAATACCGCCGCGATAGTACCCTCAAACCCAGAACATCTTCCCGCGCTCTGGGCATTCTGTTCGTCGCCAGAATTCGCCCGCACAGTAAGATCGATCGACCAGGCGCTCAAGGTCACAACAAATACACTAGAGAAGATCCCTTTTGATCTGGCTCGTTGGCAGAAGGTGGCAAGAGAGGCATGCCCCCATGGGTTACCTAGGCCGATTTCCAAAGACCCTGCGCAGTGGTTGTTCAGCGGCCATCCCAAAGGCTCCGACGAGCCTCTGCATGTTGCATTGGCTCGATTACTCGGCTACCGGTGGCCCCGACAGACCGGATCTGACTTCCCCGATTGTCCTGCCATTGCCCCGGATGGATTGGATAAGCTTGCGGATGACGACGGTATCGTCTGCATTTCCGCGACCAAGGGCGAAGCAGCCGCGGCGGAGCGTCTAAGAACGATTCTGGCCCAGGCCCTGGGCAGATTCGACCTCGGTGTGCTGCTTACCGAGGCCGGCCCCAAGGGGAGCAAATCCAAGACGCTGGAAGAGTGGCTTCGAAATGAATTCTTCGAGCAACATTGCGCAATCTTCCATCAACGTCCTTTCATCTGGCACATCTGGGACGGTCACAGGAACGGGTTCAGCGCGCTGGTCAACTACCACAAACTCACCCATGCCAACTTGGAGAAACTGACCTACGCTTACCTCGGCGACTGGCTGCGGCGTCAGCAGGCGGCGGTGGAGGCTGGCGAGGCCGGCAGCGATGCTCGCCTGGAGGCTGCCAAACGGTTGCAGGCTCGCCTCAAGCTGATCATCGAAGGTGAGCCACCGTATGATATCTTCGTACGCTGGAAGCCCCTATCCAGGCAGGCCATCGGCTGGCACCCTGACTTGAACGACGGCGTCCGCATGAACATCCGCCCATTCCTGGCCAGCGACCTCCCCAACGGCCGCGCCGGTGCCGGCATTCTGCGCTGGAAGCCCAACATCAAGTGGGACAAGGACCGCGGCAAAGAGCCGGAGCGGAAGAAGGCGGAGTACCCGTGGTTCTGGGGCTGGGACGAAAGAACCGAGGATTTCAAGGGAAAAGGTGACAAGCCGACTGGCGAGCGGTTCAACGGCTGCCACTACACCGTCGCCGCGAAGCGCAAGGCGCGGGAGGCAGCCCGATGAAGCGAAAGCACAGCATCGCAAAGACCCCGTCCGTGGCCCTTACGCCCGTTGCGCCAAAGGAACTGCTGACCGATGTGCGCGGGATGATTCTGGCAGCGCGGGAGGGCGTGGCGACGGCGGTGAACGCGGCGCTGACGATGCTGTATTGGCAGATTGGCCGTCGTATCCGGCAAGACACTCTGAAAGAGAAGAGGGCGGAGTACGGCGAGCAGATTGTGGCCGCACTGGGGACACAGTTGACAGCGGAGTTCGGGCGCGGCTTCGCCACGCGGAGCCTCTTCAGAATGATCCGATTTGCCGAAGTATTCCCGGACAGCCGGATAGTGTCCGCACTGCGGACACAATTGAGTTGGACGCACTTTCTCCGGCTGATTCCGATTGACGACCCGCTCAAACGCGACTTCTACGCAGAAATGTGTCGTGTGGAAAATTGGAGCGTGCGGACGTTGCGCAAGAAAATCGGCGGGCTGCTTTTCGAGCGCACCGCCATCTCCAAGAAGCCGGACAAGCTCATCCGCCAGGAACTCAAAGC
>PMBY01000284.1 GCA_003153875.1 Myxococcales bacterium
ACCTGGTCCGCAACGCCGTCCCGCCCCTGTGAGTCATCATGATGGCAAGCGGCAACCAAGCCAATCTCGCGAAAAGCGACATCTGTTCCGCGCCCACCGGTTCGGAACTTCTCGCGAGTGCCGGTACGAGCCTTGACAGCGAGATTGGATTGGCCGCCCTCTATGAGAAGTACGCACCCGCGATCTACGGCCACTGTCGGCGGATGTTGCAGTCGCCGGCAGCGGCGCGAGACGCAACCCAGGAGGTGTTCGTGCGTGTGCTGACGCGGGGGCCGCGCTTCCCCAACGACGACGATGGTCGCCGTTACCTGTACCGTGTGTCGACCAATGTTTGTCTGAATCAGATCGGCAAGCTCAAGGTTCACACCCGCGCGGCCGCGTCCCTGCGGGCGCGGCCTTCGTGGGCGGGATCGGCGGAAGGGTGGCACGCGGATCGCGAGTTTGTGGCCGCGGTGCTGGAACGCTGTGGCGAGGCGGGCGCCACCGTTGCGGTCATGCACTACGTTCATGGCATGTCGCAGGTCGAGATCGCCGAGAGCTTGGGGATCACAAGGCGAACTGTGTTCAGCCGATTGCGCAAACTGGCGCAAATCGGTCGGGAATTGTTGGGGCTCGCGCAGCCCGAGGGTGAACGACGAGGAGCGAGGAAGACTGAAAATGGATTGCACTCTCCATTTGTCGTTCGTTCACCGACCACGATTTGAAACCCCGGAGAACAGCACGAACTTCAACCCACACGGAGTTGACATCGTGCCGGGCTCGGATCGCACCCTCCTGCGACTTCTGCGGCTCGGCGGCATTGCACAAGGAACCGATCTTCGACAGGATGGCGTGCAAGCGGTGCTTCGTCCCATGGTGCGCTCCCCCTTTCCATCGCAGCTTGCCTCCGATGAACCGGACGGCGGCGATGGGTCGCTCGTGCGTGCGGCGCGCGGCGGTGACCGGCGGGCCTGCCAGGCCATCTGGAAGAAATACGCGCCCCTGGTGCAGCGATTGGTGAGGCGCTTTTTCGGGCCGGGCCCCGATCACCCTGACGTCTGCCAGGAGGCGTTCATGCGGGTGTTCAAGCGCCTCAATGAACTGCGCGAGCCTGCGGCCCTGCCGGGCTTCATCATCGGCGTCACCCTGGGCGTTGCCCGCAACGAGGCCAGGCGCCGTCGCATCCGGGCGATTGTGGGTTTGAACTCGACCGATGAATGGCCGGGCGCCGTTCTGCCCGGCGCCGCGGATGAGGCGCGTGAGGCGGTCCGTGCGCTTTACCGACTGCTGGACAGCCTGGGCGCAGAGGATCGCTCGCTGTTCGTCGCCCGCTACGTCGAGAAGATGGAAATGAACGAGGTGGCAGCCGCTCACAGAATGAGCCTCTCCACCGTCAAGCGGCGCCTAGTTCGTCTCGCCCTGCGGGTCGACTCGCGCATGAAATCCGAGCCGGCCCTCGCGCAATATGCGGGTCTGCTGAGCCAGGGAGGGACCAGTTGACCAAACCACAAGATGCTTTGAACGCGGGCGAGGCCCGCTGTCGCGCCCTGGGTGACCTCGCCGCGCGCGCGGCGGAGGAGCAACCTGCCGATCTCCGGCAATGGGCCGAGATCGAACGGGCCCTTGCGGGAAGACCAAGCTTTCTGCGACGGCGCTGGTGGGTCTTGGCTGTTCCAGCCCTTGCGGGCCTGGCCCTCTGGATCGCAGCGGGCCGTACCCTGGGATGGCAAGCGCAGGGCTGCGCGCCGGCCTCGGATGGCAGTCTGTCGGTTCCTGCAGATCGCGCGTGCGTGGTCGCGTTTGACGACGGCACGCGTATCACCTTGGGACAGGGCAGCTCTGGTCGCGTGCGCGGGTTGGGATTCTGGCGCGGGGCTGAGCTGGCGCTGGCGAGTGGCCACGCGGGTCTGTCCGTGGTTCACCGTTCTGGGTGTCGATGGGAAGTGCTGACCGGACCTTTGCACACTCGGGTGACGGGCACTCGCTTCGAGGTAGATTGGGCGCCCGGGCCAGGCCACTTCAGTTTGGGGGTGAAAGATGGGGAAGTGATGGTAAGCGGCGAACCGCTGCACGACCCCACCCCGGTGCGCGCTGGACATAGGCTCGACGTGGACACGGCTACCGCCAGCGTGGCGATGGGCGACTTGGTCGTGCCCCCAGGGGCACAGGCCACGCTCGTGCGGGCCGTTGCGGCCGAGAGCCCGGAGAAGACCGTGGCAGAGCCGGCCGCTGCCCCAGGTTCGCCGGCTCGCGCTGAGCGCAAGAGAGGCGCTCCGAACAGGAAGAGCGCGGTTCGCAATCTCGCATACTTCGCGGGGGCCAAGAGCCTCGATGCGACGCCTGAGACTCCCGCCGCCATACCCGAGCTGGGGCCTGGCGCCTGGGCCGCGTCTGCCGCAGCGGACGACGCGCCTGCGCCTGCGCCTGCGCCTGCACCGATTGGCCCGCGCCGCCTGACGATCGGTCGTAACGGCGAGCTGGTCGGCGGTGCCTCGGGCCCGATTCGAGTTCTTCGCGGTTCGGGGACCACCTTTTCGAAACGCGCCTATGCCTCGGCCAACCATCTCTACTTTGATGACGGCGCGCTCTGCACAAGCGGGAAGACACCCCAACTTGCATGCACGGACGAGGCCGGCCTGCCCAAGAGGTGCGACTGGGACACCAACTGGGGCGTGCTCATGACGTGGCACATGCGCGAAGATCAGAAAGCCTGGGGTGCCGACGCAAGATCGAGCATCGCCTTCGAATTCCGGGGCAACCTCGGCCACTACCGACTGGTCGCCCATCGCGCGGGCGATCCGGCCCAGCGGGCGTATTGTGTTGCCAACTACCGATCTGGGGCGAGCGTGAGGCCTTCTGATTTCGAAGATTGCTGGAGCCCTGGTGGCCCACACCTGACCGACTTCACCAGGATCGACTACTTCGCCCTGCAGCTGTTGTCCGAGGAGGCCTGGCTCAATTTCAAGTTCTGCCTGTCGGCTATCAGCCTCCCCTGAGAGACGAACAGGTCGTCTGGCAGCTACTTGACGACAGCGGCAGTTGGGGGTGATGTGATGAACGTCGGAAATGTGCGAAATGACCCAACCAGGGCAGATGGTCAACCAGGCTCGCCCCACAACGACTACCCCTCGAAGAAACCGACTTGTCCCGTGCCTCCTTTCCGTCTCCCTCAGCTTTGTGACTTGTTTGGCTGTGGGTAGGGCCGCGTTTGCCCAAGCCGGTTCTCCGGTAGCGAATGATGACGAAAGCTCGTCGGCCGCGGCGGCCCCGGCTGCGGGTGTCGACGCGACAGAAGCGGCGGGCGCGGGCGCCCCGCACGAGGCGGACCCGCTCAAGCCGGAGGCCGCCACGGCCAGCCCGCAGTCCAAGCGTCGAGGAAACACCACCCAACTCGGGCTCTCTCCTCAGACTACCTCGGTTGCTGGTCCTTCGACAGGTCCGTCTGCGCTGCCCGAGGCGCCTACTTCGACTTGGGGTTTTAGGTTTCACGGCTTCTTCCGCGGTCCCATGCGGCTGAGCATGGATTCCGAGTCCGGCCGCGGGATTCAGTTTCACGCCCCGCCCGTGACCCCTGATTCGAACTACACCACATGGAGCTTCACCAACAACAACCCCGGGCCCTGGGGCGAGATGCTTTTCCAGTATGGTAACAACCGCGTGACCATGACCATGGCCATCGCCAGCTACAACATCACCTCGGGTGGCTGGCGCGAACTGCAAGACCAACTCGGCATCGACCGGGCATTCCTCACTCTCAATTTTCCCGACGCTCTCGGCGACGTCGGCATGATGGTGTGGAACGTGGGCGTATTCGGGGACCGCTACGGCGCCATGGGCAAGTACGATGGCGGTGCCTATGACACCTACCTGATTGGCCGGACACGCATCGCCGGTGCCACGGGCACATTCAATTTTGACCTGGCCGACAATTTCAGGCTGGTTGCAGAGGGAGGCGGCGGCGCCAAGATGGATGTGCAGCAGTGGACTCAGTCCCCCTACCCATCGTGGCAGCCTTTTCCTGGGCACGCACAGATGGGAACCACAATGTTGGCTCACGGCCACGTGGGCGGGGTGTTTGCTCAGGTGCTCACATTGACAGGCCACTGCATGTTCACCTGGACCATGGATGCAATGCGGACCGACCTGAACGATCCCGTCTCGGACCAGAAGCCCACAGGCTATGCCAGCCCGGGTCTGCCCTACGCAGCCAAGGATGGCCGCATGCGAATTCTTGGTGTCGACCTGAGGCTGAACGGCGGATGGCTCGGCGACGGCTACCTCGGCTTCTCCTCAATCAAGACGGACAACGTGGGCGTATTGTCAGACACAATCGAGGTCCTTCACTCTCAAGGCGGCTGGCAGTACCAGGCCAACTATACCGGCAGTACGAACAGTCACGGCGACAGCACAGTGAACAGCATCGGCTTCCAGTACACGTTCAGTTTGGCGGCCTTTCTCCTCCGGCCGCAGGAGTGGTGGGGACAAGGCACGGACTTCACCATACAGGTTTTCGGTATGTACAACCGTATCAGTGGCCTGGCCCCGACGGACGAGCTGGCAATGGTGCTAGTGGGCAAGAGCAAGCTGAAATTGGGCACACAGTTGCTCTACACGCCGTTGACGTTCATGTCTGGCGGTGTTCGGTTCGACTCGGTTCAGCCAGATATGGATGACCGCACCCACAACTTCTGGGTTGTGTCGCCGCGGGTGATCTTCCACACGCGGTTCGTCACGCGCGAGCAGGTGATGATCCAGTACCAGTACTATTCGTGCGGAAGCTGGTACTTCGGCAGCCCAACTGCGAGTCTTCCCTTTCCCTACGGCCAGTCAGGGTATCTCTGGGCGCCTCGCCAGCCCGACCGGCATACCTTCACTATCGCCGCCAGCATGTGGTGGTAGCGGCGAAGGGCGAGCCACCAGTCCGGAGCCCGCGGCTACGGCGGATTGAGATCCCAATGCCAGATCGGCTTCTGCCGCAAGCCAGCCGCCAGCGCCAGCTCCCGCCTGACCGCGACGTAGCCGTCGGCTTCCTCATTGGCGGGGAAAAACTTTTGCCCCTCGGAGTTCTTGATCCGGCCCACCTGGTGATACACGACAACGTAGTCGAGCTGTGCAAACAGCGGGAGCAGGTAGTCGTCCAGGACCGCGTTGTAGAAGATGTCGGGCAAAGGCAGCCCGCAGCGTTGGGTGATCTGTTCGTGCTCCCGCAGCGGGCGATCCGGGCCGATAAAGGTGCCCCACCTGCCGGCCGACACTGTGCCTCGGGGCAGGCAGTCGAGAATCTGACGGTCGGTCAGCGACCACAGGTCGAGAATGTTGACCTTGCCGAAATGCCTGGACGCCAAATGGTAGGCGGTCATGCCCGCCTGCCCAGTCATCACGTTAATGGGACGAGTCTTGACGTGCGCGACCAGGGCGTCCGCAACCGGCAGCAATTCGCTCAGCGTGACGGCGTCGCGGCGGTGCATTTTGTTGAGCACCTCCACCCGCGAAAAATAGCGGTTCTTCACGCGCGCATCGAAGCGGGAGAAGACTCCGCCCATGGTCCACAGCGGCTGGCCTTCAACCGCCCCTTGATGCAGAACCTGGACTGCGAATACCAGGTTCGCCGCTGCGTAGAGCGCCGCCAGTCCGGCCCGCCCTGACGCCGCCGGGGCGAACTGCTCCAGGGCCAAGAATCCGGTGAGGACCAGCGAGGGCACGATGAGCGCCAGGAATCTTGCCCCGGCCATCCAGTCGCCGCCGCTCGACACCAGGAAAGTGAGCTGGGCCAGCCCCAGGCTGGCCACCAGCTCTGCGGTCGCATTGCCCGCGCCCCGCACCCGCCGCATCACCAGCACCGCGAGGCCAGCGAGGAAGAGCAGCAGGGGAAACGCGCCGAAGGCCAGTCCCACGTCCCACAGGTAGCGCGCCCCGTCCTCGGCATTGAACCCGCCCACCTTCATGAGCGCGGGATTGGGCCACCAGGCATGGAAGTACAATTTGCGAAATCCGAACAGCAGTCCCACCACGCCCATGGCCACGGCAGCGCGGCCCAGCGGCAGACGGAGAGCCGGCCACGCGCTCTGCGCCCCAGACCGCGGCGAAACCACCGCGAGGACGAGGGAAAGCAGGGCCAGACCGACCAGCAAGAGGGGCGTCTCGGGACGGGCCGCCGCAAACAGGAACGCTGCGGCCCCGAAGCGCAGCCAGTGCCAGCGCTTGTATTCCTCTGTCGCACGGGTGCACTCGTCGATGAACCAAAGGGCAGCCGCTGTGGTCAGGGCTGTTTCCATCCCGCTGGTGGCCCAGTAGCTGAAGCACCCGAAGGTGCCGAGGGCGGCCACCAGACCGGCGCGCGAGCCTAGACCCATGCGCCGGCCGACCCGCACCGCCAGCAGCATGGTCGCCACCCCGGCGCCCAGCGAGACACAGTACGCGACGGTGGGCATGGACAAGGGCGTCAGCCGGTAGACCAGCGCCAGGACCAGGACCATCGAAAGCGACGAGCTTTGTTCCAATCGCAGCCCGTTGTAATTGAGGATCTGCCCGTGCTCTGCCAAGGCGCGGGCCGCCCAGTAGGTGATGTAGCAATCGTCCTGGCCACCCTGACTCCACAGGATCACCGCCAGTGCGGAGCAGAGCAGCGCGGCGACCACGATGTCGGCGTGGTCAGCCGCTCGACGCATGCGCCCCCAAGCCGGTCGCACAGGTTCGGGCTTTTCGGCTAGGTCCGACGGCAGGGGTGGGTCCGCGGAATCCGGAGTCGATGACATCCCGGGTAGTCTACAATATTCTTGCAGACCGAGGGCGTACGCGTCGAATCGGGCCTGGGCTGCCCAAAGCGCTATGGCCGTGTGCAGCCTTGGCATCTGTGTTGCGTCCTGACGGTTCCAGGCACATCTGGCCAACCCGCGCCCCCCCTGTCGTTTCCTTACGGCCAGATACGCGCAAGCACATTCGTCAATTACTCAGATATCGGCATAACCGGTATGCGATAGACTATAAGAAGAAGCGGGCCTGCTTCTCCTACCGCAAGGAGGAATAACCATGACGAGAGACGCATTGAAGAGCCTTGCTGGCTTGTTGGCCAAAGCTGGCCTGCTTTGCCTGATCTTCTCGACCGGCTGTAGCCAAGGTTCGTCGGCTGGGAGCAGCGGCGGCTCTGCTGGCTCCGCGACTGGCCAGGGCGGCAGCGCGGGTGCTCCGCCCGCCACTGTACCGGTGGCAGGTGGCGGGGCGGCCGGTTCCGCGATCATAGGCGGAACCAGCGGCTCGGCAGGCAACGGCGGTGCTCTAGGTGGCACGTCCGACGCGGGAGCCGGGACAGCCGTGGCAGGCGCCACAGTTTCCGGCGGCGGGACAACCGCAGTCAGCAGCGATGGCGCAGTGGGAAACTCTGGCTCTGGCGGAGCTTCGGCGAGTGGCGGTCTGGGGACCACGAGTGGCACCGCTGACACCGGCGGCGTTGGAAACACGGGTGGCGCCGGTCGCACGGGCGGTACGACGCCAATCGGTGGGACCAAGCCAANNGGCGGCGCGACTTCGACGGGTGGCAGCGCCAGCGGTGTGCCGGTGCTGGTCAGCACCATCAACCTAAAGGGGGCCAGCGGTTGTCCGGGACTGCGTCTCGGCGATATCAATGGCGATGGCAAGATGGAGATCGTCGTGGGTCAGCCCTCGGACCAAAATGTCATCGGCGCTGGGAGTGGNNATCGCCGCCATGAGCACCACCACGCTCACGGTGCTCGACGGAAAGACCGGTACCGTGAAACGGACGATCAAACTGCCAGCAACCGGCTCCAACGACTGCATCGCTTTTGCCAACCTGAGCGGCAAGGCATGGCCACAGGACATGATCGTCAAAGATCGATACAGCAACTTCTGGGCGATCGACAGCGAGGGCACCTTGCTGTGGACCCACAAGGGCACCACCGGACACTATCCGTTGGTGTACGACTGGGACGGTGACGGGAAAGACGAAGTCATGGGCGGCTACGATTTCTTGGAGAGTGACGGCAAGGTGCAATGGAGTCTCAACACCACGTCACATCCGGCACTCACCATGCACGCAGACTCGATCGCTACAGGCGACATGGACGGCAATCCAGCGACTGGATACGAGATAGTCGTCAACGGGAACGTGGCTGCCGCGTTCGATTGGAAGACAGGCACACAGTTGTGGCAGGACACTCACACGATAGAGGCTCAGCAGCTCGGGATAGGCGACTACCGTCCGGACGTGGCAGGTCTCGAGGTGGTCATACTCGATCGCTTGCGCACCGCCTCGGAAGGCTTCAAGTCCAACAATTACCTGGTAGACCAACACGACAACCTTCTGTGGAAAGAAAACCGGCCAACCAACTCCGGCTGGCTGACCGTGACGGAAAACATGAACAACTGGGACGGGAGTGGCAGCGATTTCATTTTCTCCTATCGTCGTGACGCCAAGTCGGGTGGCAGCGGGGGCACGGGAACCTACCTCTACGACGGCACTGGAAAAACCGTCGCCAGCTTCCCCTACACCGGCCCGAGTGCGCAAACCTTCGCTGAGCACGCGGATGTCTGCGGCGACGGCAAGGAGGAAGTGCTCATGTACGACGAGGCCACCCTTTGGATCTACGCCAATGGCGGCTGCAATCTGGATGACCCGCCGAGCAAGCCCAGTCAGCCCCAGCAGTACCACCTATACAACTGGAGCATCTACTCGGGGTGGATCACTCCTGACGTGAAGTTCTATACCCCCGGTTCGAGGCAGTAGCTAGAGCACCGAACGGTTTGCCTNNNCCGGCAAACCGTTCGGTGCTCTAGTGAGTGGTCGCAGACGTCTTTATCATCTGCTCATTCATGATCAGGAATGCGCCCAATCCATGCAAGTCATTGGTCGCCTTCTGCCGGGCAATGTAGTACGCGTAGTCTCCGACATCCGTCCCCACGCAGATATCCTTGAGGCTGGTCGTCACGCCATCCGCCGCAAGAGAGATCTTCGATAGAACGCCCTGATATCCCTTGTTGGCAACGTCAAGATAGGTGCTGTCGACATAGCCCTTCTCTACTGCTTTGGAGATTATGTAGGTGTACATGCTGGAGCAGGAGGTCTCGAGCCAATTGCCAGCCACGGTACCTTTGTTCACCACCTGATACCACAACCCAGTTGAAGCATCTTGGTACTTGACCAAGCCAGCCACTAGATCCTTCAGAAGCGTGAGGACAGCAGCCCTTTGGGGATGATCGGCTGGTATGGTGTCAAGATCGTCAACCAAGGCCATGCCAAACCAGCCCATCGATCGTCCCCAGAATTCGGACGAATGATGGGTCACAGGATCGGCCCAAGTGGCCGTCCCCTTCTCGTCATAGGCATGGTACAGCAATCCGGTTGTACTGTCCTTCAGGTGGCTTGCATATACCGTCAATTGCTTGGTGACTTCATCACTAGAGGCGGCGAGATCACTGAACAAGTTGCCATACTTCATCAAGAATGGCGTCGACATGTACGTGCCATCCAACCACAGTTGATCAACGCCCAGTGTGGAACTAGCTCCTGTCCCCTTGGTCATATGCCAGAAGCCACCGTCGGCTGTTCGTGGGTAGGTCGTGAGATACTGTCTGATAGCTTTGGGACCCACTTGGTATTTTGCTGTTTGCGTATTCTCATAGAGCAACATCAGGACAAGACCGGGTTGGACCAGATCGAGTGAGGTAATCGTGGTCTTGACGGTTCCCGAGGCATCCACAACCGCGTCTCCCCAAGACTTGATGAATTGTAGGTAGCTGGCATTTTGGGTTCTCAGATAGACCCGGTAGATGGCAGACAAGGTGAATCCATTCCAGTATCCCCATCCCGATAGCCCTGTATTCTTGATGGTCGAGTCCGTGACTTTCACCGACCAATCGATGCCCGGGTTCACGGTCGATCCGGTGTCGGCGCGCGCATCAGGCTTAGTAACTGTGGTGGTGTCGACCGCCGCATCGCCATTGGTTGCGGTGGCACCCGCAGTTGCGGTCGTGCCCCCAGTTCTGGTGGCACCCCCAGTTGCGGTGGCACCCGCAGTTGCGGTCGTGCCCCCAGTTTTGGTGGCACCCCCAGTTACGGTGGCACCCCCAGCAACGGTGGCACCCCCAGCAACGGTGGCACCCCCAGCAACGGTGGTACCCCCAGCTACGGTCGTGCCCCCAGCCACGGTGGTGCCCCCAGCAACGGTGGTGCCCCCAGCTACCGTCGTGCCCGCAGCTACGGCGACACCCCCAGTTGCGGTCGCGCCCCCAGTTGCGGCGGCGCCCCCAGTTGCGGTCGCGCCCCCAGTTGCGGCGGCACCCCCAGCTACGGTCACCCCCCCGGTTCCCGACGATCCGCCAGACATTCCCCCCGAGGTTCCTTGCTTGCTGCTGCTTGCATTGCAGCCAACGCCTACAAGTGTGATCGTATAGAGCGCGAGGACGAAAGATCGTTGACCTAGCCTAGACATTTCTTTTCCTTTCTGTCCCTTCGTTGGCTGGAGCCAGTACACGACGCAGTACGGATACTCTACTCGCTTCGGGGTTTCTCGTCACCTCCACCTGCGGAATCGCAATCCCGCGATCGCCGCAGAAGGTCTTCTTGTGAGCAGCGAGATTGACGACTTGCGCGCCCGAGGAGGAGTAGACTTGGCGGCATGGACCGAAGCAGTATCGCTCTCTGCGCACGTGTTTCTTGGGCCGGCATGATGCCGCTCGCTTTCTTGGGGGGGCTGATGGCGACGGGCTGTGGCGCAGGTCTGGAGACCTCCTCGGCATCGGGCGGGACGCGGGGCACAGGCGGTGCGCAGGACACCGGCGNNGGAGGCGCGCAAGTTTCGGGTGGCGCGAGGGCGAGCGGAGGCGCGCAAGTTTCGGGTGGTGCACAGGGCACGGGTGGTGAGCAAGGCACGGGTGGCGCACAGGACACGGGCGGTGAGCAGGGATCGGGGGGCTTGCAGGCAACCGGCGGCGCGCAGGGTTCGGGGGGCGTGCCAGTCACGGGCGGTGCGCAAACGGGGGGCTCGTCTTCGACCAACCCCGACGCGGCTGGCATTGGCCCCGGTATCGATGCGCCAATTGCCGCGGGGGGCGATGCTCAAAGTGCCCCCGACGCCAAGGCAACGGTGGCGGACGCGCGCACCCAAGCCCCGCGTCCAGACGCTAGCGCGGATTCGTGTGGGGCTTGGGCCATGACCAACGGCGTGTGTTGCGCGCAGTACTGTAGCAATGACAACAAGTCCGAAAGCTGTGCCCAGTGCGGCGGGCCGGGCTCCGCGCAATGCCAGGTGGTCAACGCCAAGGCCTGCACTTCAGGCCAGTGGCCGGAGGTGCACTCGGTCAGCGACAACGAGGATTGGCACTACTCGCGCTCGACCCATTTCGGGACAGCCCCCAACGGCGCGTGCGCTTTTGGCCTGTATGGGATTTGCTCCACGGCCATGAAGTTCGCGGATACGGCCATGCAAGCCAGGTGCGATACGTTCTGCAAGGCGTATCCCGACCTGTGCAAGGATCCCGGCAACGTGACCTTGCGCGGGAATTTCGCCGCCCCGCAGGGCAACTACTACACGCAGTTCTGGTCCAGCCTGCCCGGCGACCTCGACAACTATCTTTCTTGCGGCGAGTGTTTCCAGTTGGTTCGTACGCAGAACGATGGCACCGAATACCAGTCAAGTGCGAGCGGGTACACGCCGCCCATCGTGCTGCAAGTGGCCGACTCGTGTCCGTGCTCGGCCAATTCCAAGTGGTGCTGCGGTTCCGGTCGCGACCACTGCGGCGAGGTCGAGGGAGTCTTCAAGTACGGCTGCCAGCTTCCGCCGTCGCCGCCGCCGCCCGTGGATCACGATCCGTTGCCCACCGAAAGCATCCACTTGGATCTCTCGGACATCGCCATGTCACGCCTGCAGACCGGCAATCCCAACGGCACCATCACGGACGGCGTGATTCCGACCAAGTACAAGCGCGTTCCCTGTCCCGTGGTGGGCAACATACACCTCTGGTTCCGTCCCACCGCGGGACCGTACTACTTCGCGCTCACCGTGGTGAACATGGCCGGGCTGGGCGCGGCGGCCAAGGTCGAGGCGCAATTGCCGTCCGGGGATTGGGTGCTGCTCAAGCGCGACGCCAATTACAGCCTGTCCCGACCGCAAGAGCGCTTTGGAACGTGGGCGCTGCCCCAAGGCTATGGTCCCTTCAACCTGCCGGTCACTCTGCGCGTGAGCGATGGGTCCGGTCGCGCGGTGGTCGCCAAGGACGTCATCAAGACCTGGGCGCCGACAGACACGAGCCTGAGCGAGAACTGGTTTATCGATACCGGCGT
>PMBY01000530.1 GCA_003153875.1 Myxococcales bacterium
TAGCTGATGGTGGCCAGGGTCTGGTTTTCCTCCTGGATCGCCACACCCTCCTTGGCCTCTACCGCCTGGTGCAGGCCGTCGGACCAGCGACGGCCTGGCATTTTGCGGCCGGTAAACTCGTCGACAATGATGATCTCCCCGTCCTCGACCAAGTAGTTGACGTCGCGCTTGTAGAGCGTGTGGGCGCGCAGGGCCTGGGTCACGTGGTGCAGCCAGGCGATGTTGTCCGGGTTGTACAGGTTGCCCACGTTCAACTTGTTTTCGACCCGGTCGACCCCCGAGTCGGTCAGCATCGCCGAATGCGCCTTTTCGTCCACGGTGTAGTCGATGTCCTTGCGCAAGGTCGGGATGATGCCGTTGACCTTGNNCATGTTGTCGCGCAGGTAATCGAACCCGAACTCCGAGTTGGTCCCGTAGGTGATGTCACAGCGGTAGTTGTGCTGGCGTTGGGTATCGGAGAGGCCATGCACGATCACCCCGACGGACATGCCCAGAAAACGATAGATGCGACCCATCCATTCGGCATCGCGACGGGCCAGGTAGTCGTTGGCCGTGATGAGATGAACGCCCTTGCCGGGCAAGGCGTTCAAGTAGAAGGGCAAAGTGGCGACCAGGGTTTTGCCCTCGCCGGTTTTCATTTCCGAGATACAGCCCCGGTGCAGGATCATCCCGCCGATGAGCTGCACGTCGAAATGCCGCATGTTCACCGCGCGCCGGCCCGCCTCACGGCAAACCGCAAAGGCCTCGGGCAGCAGGCTGTCCAAGGCTGCGCCCTGGTCCAGGCGCCGGCGGAACTCGGGCGTCATGGCACGCAGTTCCTCGTCGGACTTTTTCTGCATGTCCGGCTCGAAGTCGTTGATGCGAGCGACCAGCGGGCGCAGGCTTTTCAGAACGCGTGCGTTCTTGGTGCCGAAAATCTTCTTGGCAATTTGGCTGAGCAAGGAGGTCCTTCCGCCCCGCGCTTGGCGGGAAGGGCTAAGTTATGGCGGCCAGGGCTTGCGGGCAAGGGGAGGATTCAGTCCGCAGAACGCACAAAGTGAGGACGAGACCCACCACCAAAAGGCGTCGCGTCCTGGGGGCGGCGATGTCATTCTCAGGCCACAGCACCGCATGAACACTCGCATCCTTTGTCTGGGCAACGAACTGGTTCGTGACGACGGTGTGGGAATTCGGGTGGGGCGCATCCTGTCCTCCCTGCCTTTACCTGAAGACGTGCGCATCGAATTTGTGCCCCATCTGGGGTTCGATCTCTTGGAGGCGGTGCAAGGGGCGGAGCGCTTGGTCCTGGTCGATGCCATGCACACGGGCCGGTCCCCGGGAACCTGCATCACCCTGGAGGGCGCGGCCATCGAACGCTACGCCACGGGCGCGGCGGCTTCACACACGGTGGGGATCGCCGAACTTATCGAAGTGGCGCAACGTCTGGCGCCAGGCCGCAACCGGGCCTCGATTGTTTTTGTCGGTATCGAGGGCCAGGCCTTCGATGCGTACGGCATCGAGCTGACCCCAGCGGTCCAGCAAGCCATCCCCGAGGCTGTCAGGCACGTGCTTCGCGCCATCGGGGCGAGCGAGAAACTGCTCGAACAGGCAAAGTCTGCGTGTGCACAGTATTGGGATCCGTCGCTCGCGACCATCCTGCTGGGAGAGCCGAAGCGACCGTGAGCTTCTTTCCGCGTACCCCACACGAACTCGCTCACGCTCACGCCCTGCGAATCCCGCGAAATCGATATCACCAAGATACAAAGAGGCAGCCGACTACCTTGGGCACTCCTTTTGAAACGCGTTCCTTCATGACAGACGCGCTTACATGCCCGAAGTGCCATGGGCGCATGAAGATCCTGGCCGCGATCACGAAGCCAGAAGCGATACGCAAAATTCTGGACCACCTCGGGATCCCCAGCGAAGCCCCGCGTCGCCCCACCGCGCGACCGCCACCGCAGGCCGAGCTTCCGGGGTCGGCTGATTTCGCCGAGGTCGACTACGCTGACCCGCCCAGCCCCGAGTGGTGACTGACCGGACCCCCGAACGCGCGGCCGGGGAAAGGCCTATGCCCATGACGGCACTCCCACAAAATTGGGCTTGTTTTCCCTCGGGTATAGGGCAGATTGACGTGTAGGTTTCTGTAGTCGACAAAATCAGGAGCCGTTTGCGGGAGTCGAGCGGAGCCGCAGGCGGAGCTCGCATTACCGCAAACGCGAGTTGGATGAAACGCTTGCGCGGCAGATTGGCGGCTATGCACTTAGTGGAAGGGTGTCCAGCTGCTGCGGCCGCGTGCGGGGCTTGCGGCAGTTTTTCGCAGGATGCCCGAACTGATCGCGGCCATGTGGCCGGTGGCCAACAGAGTGCGGATGGCCGAGCCGGCAGCGAAAGCGGTTGGTGAGCCCTGCACTGGACAAACGGGTGACCGTGACAGCAGGAAGTCGCGGGAGGTCGTGCTGTCTTGGGCGGTCATGCAGCGATCCTGGTTTGCGGCGGAGCGCGAGCTGGTGGCAGCGTCTGGCGCTGGATGGTTCGCTTTTGGCAACGGGGACACAGGGTGACGTCCTTGCCGGTGAGCGCGAGCAGCAGTTCGGGCCAAGAAAGGTCCGGTGCTACCGAGCCGGCCGACAGGGAGCTTTCATCCCCATCGTAATCATCGACCACCTCGAGCGTAGGAGGCACCACCGCCACACCCGACGGGCATCGGGTATGCGCAGACATTCGTAGAGAGGGTCAGCCGAGGACGTTTCCTGCAGGAGTGCCGAGCAGGTCGATGGGGCTCGGGGTGGCGCGCAGATGGGCTTGGCAACAGGTGCAGGTAGGTGGTGGTGGACTGGATGCACGCATGACCCAGCAGAACCTGCACACTGCGAATGTCGGCGCCAGTTTCGAGCATGTGGGTGGCAAAGCAGTGCCTCAACATATGAGGGTAGACGCGCTTACGGATGCCGGCCTTGCGCGCGACCCCAAGAAGGACGCGGTTGACGGCTTCGCGGGAAAGGCCTGGATTTGCCGATCGCGACCGGCCGGGGAATAGCGATGGTCCCTTTGGCCGCGCCGCCTTCCAGTAGGCGCGCAGCGCCTCGAGAATGCGCGGGCTCAGCATCACGTGGCGGGGCCCGGTCTTGCCCTCGCGCACATGGATCAGCATGCGCTTGCTGTCGATATCCGCGACCTGCAACGCCGTGATCTCGCTGACGCGCAGGCCGGCACCGTAGGCGAGCATGAAGATGGCGCGATATTTGGGGGAGTCGGTAGCGGCGAGCAGGATGGCGATCTCGGAGCCGCTGAGAATTTCCGGGGAGCGGCGCGGAACTTTTGCGCGCGGGATACCGGCGGTGGCGTTGCCGCCGGTGGTGGCGGCGAGCAGGCAGCGCACGGCCGCCAGATTCACGTTGCGCGTGCGCGGCGAGCGCCCCTTGCGGACCAGGTCGAGCAAAAAGCTCTCGACATCGGTGGACGTGACATCAGCGGGCGCTTTGTCAGTGTGGGCGAGAAAGCGTCGGGCACAGCGGGCGAACGTTGAAACCGTATTCGGCCGCAGCCCGCGCAGCTCCATGTGGATCTTCATTCTATCGAGGGAACTCTGGACATCGTTCGGTTTGGTCATGGCGTGTCTCCTTGGCCTGGGTGAAAGCCAAAGAGTCGCCTGTCACCGACTTGTAGACACGATCGAGCTTCCGCGCGACGATGTCAGATCTGGATGGAAGCCCGCCCCGCCCCGATGCCCGTCATTTGCACGGCCGCCAAGCTGCCGCGCAAGCGGCTTCGTCCAACATCCATATATCGGACATTTCTTGCGGATGCGATTTGGTGAAAGCAAAAGGGCGCTTCTTTCGCCTATGCTCAGGCCGCCGCTACATGATCACCCGTCGCGTTCCGAGCGCCGCTTCTTCATGCGCCCGGACCGCGAAACCAACAACGCCTTCATCTACTGCCACGCCCTGTGAGGCTTTCGTCGCCACGCTCGAAGACGGCGCTCCGAAGAAAGTGGGAAGCCACGCGCCAGCACATGGTTGGTCTACCACTAAGATGCGGCACTAAACTAAAGCTAGGCTTTATGTTCGTGCTATGTCGCGCATAACCTTGCACACAAGTAAACTCTGGTTTAAGTTTTGTGCATGGATCAGGTTACGGCAACCCGCCCGGACTGGAACCGCCTCTTCGAGACGGCGGCGGCCCAGGAGGGGCTGTTCACGACCAAGCAGGCGGCCGAGGCGGGCTACTCGCCTCAGCTCATGGTCCACTACGTCCACACGGGCAAGGCCCTCCGCGTGCGCCGAGGCACCTACCGGCTCGTCCACTTCCCCGCGGGCGAGCACGAGGAGCTGGTCAGCGCTTGGCTCTGGTCCGAGCGAGCTGGCGTGGTCTCGCACCAGACCGCGCTCGCCCTCCACGGGCTCTCGGACGCGCTCCCGGTGCACGTGCATCTGACCCTTCCGGGCGACTGGCGGCGCCGCCGCTTCAGGGTGCCGGCCGATGTCGTGCTCCACCACTCGAATGTCCCGCCCGAGGATCGCACCTGGTTCGGGGCGGTGCCCACGACCAACCCGCGGCGCTCGCTGAACGACTGCGCACGCGATGGCCTGTCGCCCGAGCTACTCCGACAAGCAGCTCAGCAAGCTCTGCGGCGCGGCCTCGTCACGAAGGTCGAGCTTGTCGAGGTCGAGGAAGCGCTCAAGCCATTTGGCGGACTCGCCGCATGACGGTGCAAACATACCCATCACCCGAGGCCTTCAAGCAGGCTCTTGACCAGCGCCTGCGAACGTCCGCCAAGACCGGCGCCGAGTTCGCGCGCAAGCGGCAGCTCCTCGTGTTCGATCGCTTCCTCGCGCGCGTCGTCGCCGTGCTGGGCGATACCACAATGCTCAAGGGCGGCCTCGTGCTCGAGCTTCGCCTCGAGCGCGCCCGCACGACGAAGGACGTCGATCTGCGAATGGTGGGCTCGCCCGACGACATCCTCGCGAAGCTGCAGGAAACCGCTCGCCGCGACCTCGCCGACTTCATGACCTTTGAGGTCGGTCCCGACGAGGAACACCCCGAGATCCAGAACGAGGGCATGCAGTACGACGGCCTCCGCTTTCGCGCCGAGTGCAAGCTGGCCGGCAAGCTCTACGGGCAGCCCTTCGGAGTCGACATCGCCTTTGGCGATCCGATCCTCGGCGAGCCCGAGGTCGTCGTGGCCGAAGATGTTCTCGCGTTCGCGGGCATCGCGCCGCCGCCCCTGCGCCTCTACCCGATCGAGACGCACATCGCGGAGAAGCTCCACGCGTACACGATGCCGCGCCGACGCCCGAACTCGCGCGTGAAGGATCTCCCCGACATCGCGCTCCTCGCGACAGCGCAGGCCATCGACGCCAGGCGCCTGCGGGCCGCCCTCGAGCAGACCTTCACCTTCCGCAAGACCCACCCGCTTCCCGCTGTGCTGCCCGATCCGCTCTCTGCGTGGGCGACGCCGTATGCCGCGATGGCGCGCGAAGATCAGCTCGCCTGGCCCACCCTCGACGATGTCACGTCGGCCGCGAAAGCCTTTCTCGATCCGGTGTTGGCCGGTGACCTCGACGCCATGTGGGGCCCCGATACGTGGGCCTGGACTCTTCCATAGGTGACCTGTCTTCGCTGCCTTGCCCGCTTGTTCGCGCAGGAAGGTGCGTTGCTCGGGTCGCAAGGACGGAAATATCCCAGCGATAGTCGCGCGTCTTTGCGGCCCGGATCAATCCATGCTGCGGCCGCGGGTGGGGCGGTACACGCACAGGTTGTGGTACATCCAGCTCAGTGGCAGCGCCTCGCGGCGGGTGAGAAAGGCGCTTTCCAGCGCGCCGGTTTCGCGACGGGAATAGCTCCACCCGATCGTCGCGAGGCGGGCGATCCAGAAGGGGATGGGTAGCCAACAACGTATTGGATCGCACTCTACGAGATCCTGGTCAGTCACGGGCCCACGGGCACTGGCCAGCCGCTCGAGTCCCACACCAAGTCGGCGATGCGCAGGGTGGCTGAGCCGCCGACCACTGAGTCGGGCGCGTACGCGTGGTACACGAGGTAGGCCTTGGTTCCTACGATCATGACCGACTGGCCTCCGGGGCCATTGAACGTGGTGCCGTTCCCCGCAGCAACCAGTGTTCCTCCTCCGGCCGTAAGGACCACACCGTCCTTGTCTGCGAAGCCCTTGTCCACACTCGTCGAACGACCGACTCGTATGTTGTAGGTGCTCTTGAATCCCTGACAACAGGCGTCCCAGGACGTGAAAAGGTAGTAGTAGCCGCAGCGACGCACCATGAACGCGCCTTCGATGCCTTTGCCGCCGCGACCAGCGATCAAGCTGACGGTGCTGTTGGCGCTGGCGGTGCCCTGTGAGTTCAACTGGATGATCTGGATCCCGCTCCACCAACTCCCAAATACCAGCCACGGCACGCCCGCTGTGTCCACGATGAGGTTCGGATCAATCGCGTTCCAGTTGTTGGCGCTGGTGGAGCAGATGATGGCACTGCCCTGATCGGTCCACGAGCCCGCGTTCATTGTGGTCCGCGTGGCGTGACCGATGCACGAGGTGTTGGCCCCGAACGGGTAGGAACCGGCGTAGTAAAGATGATACTGACCACCGAAGAATGAGATGTCGGGCGCCCAAAGACCCTGCACGCCCGG
>PMBY01000261.1 GCA_003153875.1 Myxococcales bacterium
TCCATGTAGATCCCGACACGTTCCAGTTTGAACCAATGGTTGACCGTCCCATCCGTATAGCGAACCATGTCGGTGGTGGGGTCGTAGGCCAGATCCTTGTACTTCCAGGTAGTGCCGTCGGGTGACGTCAGGTGCATGGCCTTGCGGTCGTGGTAGTCATCGACCAACACGTGGTATTGGCCCCCGCTGAACCAAACCACCGGATCTTCCCGGGTTGCCGAAGGATACCCGGCCACGTTCTGCGGGAATATGTTGTCGGTCACGACCTTATAGGGGCCCGTGATGCCGGTGTCGCTGATCATGACGAAGCCGCCGAGCGGTACGATCATGTAGCGTCCGTCCGGACGTTGCATGATGCTCATGTTGTCGGTCAATCGCGTGGTGGTGTGCCCGTTGCTGTCGATCGGTATGTGGCCTTGAAAGGCCCAGGGGCCTTCCACGGAAGACGAGATGAAGAGATCGCCCGGCCGGGTGTCGCTGACCACAATCCCGTAGCGACCATCCGACATGGCGATCGCGGTGACGTTGTGCCCTTTTCCGCCCTGATTGTCCGGGTAGCAAATTCCCTTGTCCACGTAGGGGCCGAGGGGTACGTCGCTGACAGCATGGATGGCCACAGAGTTGGGGTAGCCTGCATGGCCCCCGGCTTGATCCCAGCGGCTGCCAAAGAGGTGGTACTTGCCATCGGGTCCTTTGATGATTTTTCCATCCCAGTACGCCCACTTCGACATGGTTGGATCCTCCAGACCGTTGCTGGTGTCGCGCGGACCAACGGCAGCGGTGCCCCAGGCCGTCTTGCTCAGTTGGCCGACAATGGGCGTAGGCTGGAAGTAGGTGATGAAATCGGCGGCAAAGGCCGGCGAGGCGACGCCAATACACACTATGATCCCGAACAGTTGCAGGAAGGTTGACATGGCAGCTCCTCGAAGAGGTGAGCGTTTGCTGATTGCCAATGGGTATCTGGGTATCTGAAGGCGTTTCACGTAGCTCAAGGGGGCGGGCGCGGGCAGATTCGGGTTGAACGATCTTCATGTCTCGCTGCTATGTTATGGGAACCCTGAAAGGGTTCGCTCCGCCCTTCGGCCCCGCACCCGCCACCGCCTCCCCGCTCGCTNNGCTCGCGCCCTCGCGCTCGGCCTCGCACGATGGTGCGCCGCCGGCGACGAGGGCGCGCGAAGCGCGGGGCGGGCGGGGTGGGCTGTCGGTCCCGAAGTCCCCGCAGGGGGAGCCGGCGGGCTCCCCACGCGACTAGCGCGGTCAGCCCAGGTGCCTGGCCGGCGGCGGACAAGACTTGATACACTCCGCCCGTCGTGCGCTTTGTCGCTGATCTGCATATCCACTCGTATCTGTCGCGGGCCACCAGCAAAGAGCTGAACCTGGAGCAACTGCATCGCTGGGCCCAGCGCAAAGGGATTGCCGTAGTCGCCACCGGCGACTTCACCCACCCGCGCTGGTTCGCCGAGCTGCGCGACAAGCTGGTTTCAGCGGGCGACGGTCTCTTTGCCTTGCGCGAAGAATTGGCCAAGGCCATAGACGCCGAGGTTCCTGCGGCCTGTCGCGCGCCGGTGCGTTTCATGCTGTCAGTCGAGGTCAGCAGCATCTACAGCCGCGGCGATCGGGTGCGCAAGGTGCACAATCTCATCTACGCGCCCGACTTCGAGTCCGCGGCGCGCGTGTCGTCGCGCCTGGCCCGCATTGGCAACATCGAATCCGACGGACGCCCCATCCTGGGCGTGGATTCGCGCGATCTCTTGGAGATCACGCTGGTCTCCTCGCCGGACGCCTTTCTCATCCCCGCGCATATTTGGACCCCGTGGTTCTCGGCCTTGGGCTCGCAGTCCGGCTTCGATTCGATTGCCGAGTGCTTCGCCGATCTCGCGCCTCACGTCTTTGCAGTCGAAACCGGTCTCTCGTCGGACCCAGCCATGAACTGGCGCCTTTCCGCCCTGGATCGCTACGCGCTCGTCTCCAGCTCCGATGCCCATTCGCCCGAGAAGCTGGGTCGCGAAGCCAATCTGTTCAATTGCGATCTTTCCTACTTTGCCATGCGCGACGCGCTCCGCGAGCGCGGAGCTGGCTTTCTCGGCACGCTCGAGTTCTTTCCCGAGGAGGGCAAGTACCACGCCGATGGCCACCGCAAGTGCAACGTGGTGATGACGCCCGACGAGGCTGCCGCGTGCGACAAAATGTGCCCGCGCTGCGGAAAGCCTCTCACGGGCGGCGTGCTGGGTCGGGTCGCGGCGCTGGCCGATCGGCCTGCGGGTTTTCGGCCTCAGGACGCCAAGCCGTTTGCCAGCCTGGTGCCGCTAGGCGAGGTTTTGGGCGAGGTGCTGGGCGTGGGAGCGGGCAGCAAGCGCGTGGCCAGCGCCTGCCAGCAACTGGTGTCGCGCATCGGACCCGAGCTGACCGTGCTGCAGGATGCGCCCCTGGAAGACGTGGGCCGCGAGGGGCCGCCGCTGCTGGCCGAGGCTCTGCGCCGCATGCGCGCGGGCGAGGTGAGACGGCAAGCCGGCTATGACGGCGAGTATGGCATCGTGCGCATGTTCGACGACGAAGAGCGTCTGCGTTTGCTCGCGCAGACTGCCTTCTCCTTTGGTGGAACGGCTGTTGCGCCCACCGAGAAAGCAAAGACCGAGCCCGCGATGCGTCCGGCAAGTGAAGAAGTTCCGACTGAGTCGGCTGGCGGTCCCAATCTCGAACAAGAAGCAGCCATCGCCCACGGCGAGGGGCCGCTGCTCATCGTGGCGGGTCCGGGCACGGGAAAGACGCGCACCCTGGTGGAACGAATTGCGCGCCTGGTACGCACCCGCGCCGCCGCGCCGACGGAGATCACGGCCATCACCTTCACGCGCAAGGCAGCCATCGAGGTACGCGAGCGCCTCGCGAAGCTTCTGGGTGCGCGCGCCGACGGCGTTTCGGTACAAACCTTCCACGCGCTCGGGCTTGATCTGCTGCGGGCGCACGCTGCCACCGCCGGGCTGCCGCCGCACTTTGCGATCCTCGACGAGGCAGGTCGGCAAGCTCTGCTCGCGCGGGTACACGCGGAGGT
>PMBY01000091.1 GCA_003153875.1 Myxococcales bacterium
CTCCAGCGCACTTTTTGCGTCTTGCGCAGCGCGACTCTGCGCCTTTCTCACGGGAGGCCTCTCAGCGGCTTCCCCCCGGGGCGGCTACTCGTTCAGCTCGCTGCCGGCGCTGCCATCAACCCTCTCGGCGTTGCAGAAGTTCTGCTTTTTGATCATGGGCGGCGGATTGGCGCGCTCGCGGCGGGCGCGGGCCAGGCGGCCAACGAACGCCTTTTGGAAACGATCGCCGCGTTTCTCCAGCGCCGCCACCATCTGCTTCCAGGCGGCGACGTCCCTTGCGACCGTCGAGTCCGCGCTAAAGGACGCAGGTGGCTCGGGAACGAGCGCGGCCATCGCCGCCAGGTCCTCCAAGAGGACCGCATCGAACTTCGGGTCGGCGCAGGCGGCGATCAGGGTCGGGACCAGCACGCTGTCCCGGAATTCCGCCAGATCGTCGGCGTCGACCTGACACCATAGCAGACGCGCGTGCAACTGAGCCAGGGCGGTGCCGGTCTCATTTCGCGGCGCCGTGAGCAGGTGCTTGAAGACGTCGTTGTAGTCACCCTGGGCCTCGCCGTAGGAGCTCAGCATGGCTTGCATCAGCTTGGCCCGGCATTCGGAATCGCAGGTCCGGCTGAACATGTAGCCAGCCAGCCAGTGACGTCGCTCGGCGTGGAACTTCTTCAGCAGCTCTTCCTCGGCCGAGGTCACCAACTCTCCCGTGCGTGCTGTGGCCAGCACCAACGCCGCCACCAGGCGTGCGCCGGTGGAAAACTTCTCGAAGCGCTCGACCTCGTTCCATTGGCGCCGTTCATAGAGATCCTGCAAATAGGTCTCGAACAACCACGCCATCTTGGTCGCGTGCGCTTGCACCTCATGTTCGTCGCGCAGCAGGCCCATCGGTCCCTTGCCAATCTCACCGCTGGCGATGGAAGCGTCCAGCTCATCGGCCACCAGCTGCGCGATGGCGTCGGAACGGTCGGCCAGCTTGTCGTCCTTGCACACCTCCGCCCGCTTCTCCACGCCGAAGCGCTGCATGCACGTCAGCGCAAAGGCTTGTGCGAGTTGGGTGTAGTTCTTGTTCGTGGTGCCGGCCAGCACGACGCCCATGTAGGTCGGATTGTCGCGGCCCAATTCTAGGGCATAGGAAACCGCCAGCTCTGGATCGAGGATGTTGCCCCTGCTGAGCGAAAGCAACACGCCAAAGCGCTGGTCCACTGTCTGCGGCCCCTGTTGCGACAGCACCGAGAGGTTCTTGCCGAGAATCTCGGCGCGAGCGATGCGCCAGTCGTTGTCGGCCTTGGTGCGCGCGATGGCTTGCTCGCTCGCCTGTTGGCGCTCGGCGTTCTGCGCCTGGCGGAACTGCCAGATCGACGTGGCCACCAACCCGGCCACGCCGATGACGAAGCTGGAGAGAAACCCGGAGTAGTTCTGGATGAATCGTCCCAAGCGCGAAGAGTTGTCGTGCGCAGCAGGTGTCTCGGCCATTGGCCGAGCATACTCCGGGTTGGCCTTTGCGGGGCCGTGCTCAGCCAACCGACGGCCAGAGCGAAATCCTTCACTGCTGGGTGTCACAGGATCAACGCGACCACGGCGGCTACTGCCCGAGCGTCACCGTCGGAAGCAGCAAGTACCAGAAGGCCGGCCCGGGAGACTGCAGGTGCGCCGCCATGGGCCGGGCCTGCCCTCAGGGCCGGCAACGACGGACTATTCGTATAGCTCCGCACTCGCGAGGGACGTGGGGGTGCCATCTGCGGCATTCCATCCGCCGGCGATGAGCACCTTACCGTTCGGCAACAAAGTCGCCGTGTGGCGGTACCTGGCCGCCGTCATGCCGCCGGTGGCCGTGAATGTCCCGGCGCTTGGATCGTATAGCTCCGCGTTCGCGACAAACGCGGTTCCCCCACACTTTCCGCCGGCGATGAGCACCATCCCGCTGGGCAACAAGGTCGCCGTATGGTCATATCTTGCCACGGCCATGCTGCCGATTGCTGCGAATGTCCCGGCGCTTGGGTCGTATAGCTCCGCGCTTGCAAGGTACGAGCTGCCACTTAATCCGCCGGCGATGAGCACCATCCCGTTGGGCAACAAAATCCCTGTGTGGCCTGCTCTTGCCACGGCCATGCTGCCAGTCGCTGCGAATGTCCCAGCGCTTGGGTCGTATAGCTCCGCGCTTGCAAGGTGCGAGCTGCCAGTCCATCCGCCGGCGATGAGCACCATCCCGTTGGGCAACCACGTCGGCGTGTGACCCTCTCTTGCCACGGTCATGCTGCCTGCTGCTGCAAATGTCCCGGCGCTTAGGTCGTATAGCTCCACGCTCCCGAGGACGCCATCGGTGAAATTCTGTCCGCCGGCGATGAGCACCATCCCGTTGGGCAACCACGTCGCCGTATGCCAATACCTTGCCACGGCCATGGTTCCTGTTGCTGTGAATGTCCCAGCGCTTGGGTCGTACAGCTCCGCGCTCGTGAGCATCGTGTTGGTGCCACCTGCGGCCTTCTCTCCGCCGGCGATGAGCACCATCCCGTTGGGCAACCACGTCGCCGTGTGACCATCTCTTGCCACGGTCATGCTGCCTGTTGCTGCAAATGTCCCGGCCGCTGGGTCGTATAGCTGCGCACTCGCGAGGGACCCATAGCCGGAATAGAACCCGCCGGCAATGAGCACCTTCCCGTTGGGCAACAATGTCGCCGTGTGAGCATCTCTTGCCTCGGTCATGCTGCCCGTCGGCGCGAAAACTCCTTGCGGCACTGCCGTCGTCACCGCCACCTGCGCCGACACGGAGCCGTTCAACACAAGCGTGTAGACCGTGGTCTGACTGGGCGCAACCATCTGGGAGGTCTTGCCCAAGACCGAGCCAATGCCCTGATCGATGGATAGGGTCGTCGCGCCAGTCACCGTCCAATTGAGCGTGCTGCTTTGGCCAGCCGAAATCGCTGTGGGCGAGGCAGTGAAACTGATGATCGCAGGGGTCGTGCCTGTACCCGTGTTTCCGGTCGCACCAGCGGTATCGGTCGCACCCGTCGTGCCGCTTGTGCCCCCAGCGGAACTGGTCGTGCCTCCGACGGAGCCGGTCGTGCCTCCGGTTGTGGTTGTCGTACCTCCGGTGGTAACCGCCGTGCCTCCGGTGGAGCTGGTGGTGCCTCCGGTGGAGCTGGTCGCACCTCTGCTGCTACCGCCGCACCCAGCCGCAGCCGCGGTGACAACGAACATGGACAGCACCACCAGTTTCACCACAGCAGAACACACACAATTCGACATAGGATCTCCAGTTGCACGTGACAGGGGTTCTTGAGCCTTCAGGAACCCTCCCGATCTGTACCTGCGCGACGGGCATCCGCGCAGCACGCCAGGACGACTCTTTCCGCTGTTTACGGCTGCTGACGACGCTCTATCGACCACACGGGACAGTCTACTTCATCACACCTTCGTGGTGGCAATCGTCAGTTCGGCCCCCTCCATTCCCAAGTTGAGGCCGAGGAGGGCTCGTTTGCAGGGCTCACCGTCAGTCGGCCCAGTTCGGTCTCTCCCTGGCGCCCGCAAGTACGTTCCGGCCATCCGGCAGCGCTCTTGGTTTTCCAAATCGCCAGGGCGATGGCGGTGATCTTCCTACGCTTTCCTGAAGTGACAGTGGTACCATCGCCCCGCAATGGCTGCCAGCCTGGCACCTGGGACTCTGCTTGGGGACACCTATCGGGTCGTCCGTTTGGTCGGCGCAGGCGGCATGGGCGAGGTGTACGAAGCCACGCACACCAGGCTGGCTGGCCGGTACGCGGTGAAGGTTCTGCTGGCTGAGATTTCGGACCGCCCGGACGTCTTTCTGCGCTTTCGGCGCGAGGCAGAGGTGACCTCGGCGCTTCGGCACCCGAACATCGTGCAGGTTGTCGACTTTAACCAGACTCTCTACGGGTACCCCTACCTGGTGATGGAGTACCTGGATGGAGTCGAACTGGCGGCGGAGATCCACCATGTGGGCGCGATGCACATCGGCAGAGTCCTCGATATTGTTGGCCAGACCGCCTCGGCGCTCACGGCTGCCCACAGTCACAAGATCGTGCATCGTGACCTCAAACCGCAGAACATGTTCCTGGTGCGCCTGCCGGGTGAGAACCGCGAGGTCGTGAAGGTGGTGGATTTCGGCATCTCAAAGGTGCGCGAGGCAACCACCAAGCTGACCCAGGAGGCCGCCATCATGGGCACGCCCCAGTACATGGCTCCTGAGCAGGCCATGGGAAGGCTGGCTGAAATCGACGAGCGCACCGACGAATTCGCCTTGGCTGCAATCACCTACGAGCTGCTCACCGGCCGCATACCATTCCAAGGTGACGCCGTGCCTGCGGTCTTGTACCAAGTGGTTCACGAGCAGCCCGAACCCATGCGAACCATAGTGCCGACGATAAATCCAGCGGTCGAGGCCGTGGTGTTCAAGGCGCTGGCAAAGGCCCAGAACGACCGCTATCCATCCGTGCTGGCTTTTCACCGCGAACTGGTGCGAGCCGCCGCCTCCGACCACAGCCTGTGCGCGGCCGAGTTGTCCGAAACCATGCCTTCGGCGGCCCGCCCAGCGTCAGAACCTGCCGCTGAGATTTCAACCACCCTGGGCCTTGCAACCGCGGCAATTGAAGGTAAGAGTGGCCGCCCTGGCGCAGGCAAGCGACGGCGGATCGGGGCAGGAATCGCTGCTGGCGTGGCGCTGCTGGTCCTGGGCGCGGCGGGTTTGGGGATGCGTCGATGGCAAGGCCCAGCGGCGGCCCAGCCCCCTACTTCGCCGTCCGCTGCCGTTGCCGCGAAGCAGGCCATACCTTCGGCCGCTCCCAAGCCCACTTTGGCAGAACCAACCGCCGCAATCGTGGAGGTCGAGGACGCCCCGCCGGGGCTTCAGGCGACGGTAGACGGGGTGCTCAAAGAGCTTCCCCTGGTACTGCCCCACGGAGCGGAGGTTCACAGCCTGCTTTTTGAAGCCCCAGGCTACGAACCACGTGAAATTCGCATCGACGGCATGCGCGAGCATCGATCGCTTGTCCTGACCATGAAGAAGCTTGCCACAACAGGGCCCGAGGTCACTGCGCAGAAGAAGCTGGCTGCCCCGCGCGCTGCGAACGCGCTGGCGCGCCCATTGGGACGCCGGATGCGGACTGACCTGCCCTCTGCGACTCCATCCACCCCGTCCAAGCCGACACTGCCGCGCCCTTCGGCGGCGTCGGTGGAGACGGCAAAACCAACCGTTCAAAAGAAGGGCCTGATTCTGGATTTCTAACATGCGCAAAACACTTCGCTCCATGGTTCTTACCTCCGTTCTGATCGTGTCAGGCTGCAGCACGTCGACGTCGGAAGTGGAAATCCAGACGAGCGACGGACCGGTGGTGGGCGTTGATGCAGGCGTGAATGCGGGCGTGGATGCGTGGCTAGACAATCCAGCAGCAGATGTGGCTGGGGATACCAGCGACCTCGCGGCTCCCAGCAGGCCGGAAACTTCCGGGGACTTGGGCGTTGCTCAGGACACGATGGATGCGGCCATGTCGGGGCGAGACGCGCCTCAGTCGGCAGCAGATGGGCTCGCGGATACTCTGGATGCGCCCGGCGGGGGCGGAGGCAACGATGCCAGAGGGGACAGCGGTGTTGGTCGTGACAGTGCTGGCAGTGCCGATTGCAATGCCGAGAACCCCCCGATGAATGATCCGATGAACTGTGGTGCCTGCGGACTCAAGTGCGCTACCGGAGAACGCTGTGGCGCAGGACATTGCTGCCCGATCGGATCCGCCTGGTGCGCGACTGATGGCGGGTTTGCGTGCGTTGACGTGACCTACGATTCTGAGAACTGCGGGTCCTGCGGCAGCGCCTGCAAGACTGCGGGCAAGGAGTGCTGCGGGGGACTCTGTGTGGCAACCACGAGCTACAGCAGTGACCCGAAGAACTGCGGAGTCTGTCGCAACGTCTGTGACGACCCCGGGGACTTTAGCGACGCCTGCCTATTCTTGGGCAATTGCAAGAAAGCCTCATGCGGCAAGAGCGCGACCGGCGCGATCACCTGCAATCCACAGGAAACTAGTGCCTGCGCCGTCTGTCCGGTTGGCTGCTGTAAAGGCACCGTGTGCATGCCGGGCACCTCGACCTCGGCGTGTGGCTATGACGGAGCGCCGTGCCAAACCTGCGGTCAGGGAGAGCTCTGTATGGGTGGTTCATGCGAGTGCATGGACTTTTTGTGCGGCCTCTGAGCGAGATCGCGCTTCTTGAGGGCGTAGCGAGCACGACAAGTGAGGGAATCCGCGATTCCTGTTCCCTTGCGGTGTAGGCTACAGGACGCCCTTCTTCAGCGTGCAGCCAGCGCCACCGTCATCTCACTGCCTGCAGATAGGCTTCCGACGAGGTAGAAGTAGTCTTTGGCCTAAAACTCGCTCGCACAACCGAAATCAAATACACATCCGCATCCCATGTCATCTTGGCAACTGCAGGCTTGCGAATTGCAACTGCACCCGGGCGCCGCGGGAGACAGAAAGGTCACCGCAAAGTCATCCCCGGCGACTGTGTCGCCATTGCCGTCGAGCCTCATTCCATTGCTACCTCTTGCAGTACCGGACATGCGTACGGTATAAGATGTACCAAAAGCAAAGAGAGGGGATTCCGTTGTACTGGTCGGGTCCTTGAGGACTAGAATGTCTTTCCCCTCATCGGTCTGCCACTCGGATTGGTACGCTACCGCGGGCATGATCGACAAGGCGCCTTCCACGGACGTTCTGTCCATCGAAGCAGAGAAATCGAAAGTGATCAATATTCTCACTCCGGTGGCCGAACTCGCACCAATGGCATAAACGGAATCTCTGTTGACAATTACAGGAGGCGTCTGGTCACCATGCGTTTCGCCGCAGGAGCTAATGGCGGGAATTGCTGCGAGTGCCACCGGCGCACTCAGCACCATCTTCAAGAATCTACGCCGTTGAACTATTTCGTCAGAACTGATGAGGACATTTCTGGCGCTGGAACCCGTTTGCGACAAATCCGCAACACCGCTTATCAGGGGAACTCCCTGCCCGCTCCTTCTTTTTCGCATAATCGCTCCTTCTTCTTGAGAGTGGCATTGGTGACACTTTTCATTGCCTTATCCACCTCCGTCATCACGAGGTGTTTGATGATTCTCTTGTTGACAAAACAGCGATAAGGGTTCTTCCTGCGGTTCGTACTATTAATGTCCAGTACTTTGGCGGGGCAATCACCGCAGCAATGCCAACGGGCAAAGCACGTTGCGCATGATGGAAGGCTTTGCGCGGACATCGCCGACAAGGCTCCCAGTCTTTCCCGGTCGAAAATGAAGTTCCGACGGCTCTTATCATAGTGGCCGTAGATGAACATCCGGGCCCGCGGGTCCTCTGCAGTCGAGACCTCCAGGCACGAAGTGACCAGGCCGGCTGGAGTGACGAAGAAATTCGAACCGGCAGCGCCGCAGAACCGGTCCTGCAATTGGAGGCGTCCTCCCGAGTAGTGGACTGGAAGGCCCCGTACTTTCGAGCTGTCCAGGACTTTGAGGAACTCATTGGCAAAGCTACTCTTGGATGGCGCTCTGCATCCGGTACTTTCGCAGCGTCCGCAAACGAAGAGCGGCTCAAAGCCGATGGCCTTCGGCATGAATCTCCGGACCAGAAAGTCGTATACCTCATCCATTCTGTTTTCGGAATATCCCGTTATGGTAGTCCGGAAGGTATAGCGCTTATTGACTTTCCTAAGCGTGTCGATGGTCGCGGCGACCTTCTCGAATGACGGGCGCCCGTTCGAAAAAGGTCTTTGCCTGTTGTGGATGTCCGGTGGTCCATCAATCGAAACCACGATTGCGTCCACATGGTAGGCCAGCCATTGCGCCTGGTGTTCGTCGATAATGCCATTTGTGCAGATTGAGGAATGGAGGGGTAGCTTTCTTGCCCGGCACGCCCTTCTTGCATAGTCGATCGTCTTCATGAGGACGTTGAAATTCAATGTCGGTTCCCCTCCGCCGTGGAACCCGACTTGAACGCCCTTGTTGCGGGAGGCGGTTGCATTCTCGATAACTGTGTCGATTGCGGCCTTGGCAATTTCAAACGGCATCATGTCTCCGTGGCCTTCGGCCTTCCGATAGCAATACAGGCATCGCAGGGTGCAGATATCAGAAAGGAGTAGCACGGTGGCGGTCATTCCCGGTGCTGGCGGAGATGGAGCTGCCGGCTGTCTGTCGCCCTTTCCGTTGACAAGACCGAAGCCCGCCAATCGCTCGAGAAAAGGCCTGCTCGATTTACCAAGGTCGCGGACAGTGCCGCGTTTTAGTTTATTGAGTAGCGCTGCTCCGCTGCGGTTGATCTGTAGCGCCAGTGATTGCAGGGGGAAATAGGCGACGGGGGCACGCCCCGCCGCATTGTCGCTTAGCACGTGGCATTCCGAAGTCAGTTTGTAAGATTCTGGTGTCATTTGTTTGTTTGTTGTGATAATGGCTGGCCTATCGCAAAGTAATTACCTTTCCCGATGTTGCTGGACAAATCGTCCTAACCGTTGAAACGCTGCGTTCTTCCCTCCGCAGAGGCTCCGAGCCTCGTGGTCGAGTGCCTCGCCCTTCGCCAGCAGTTGGCCAACCTACGACGCACATCGTGCCGCCGGCGTCTGCGCGCGAGCAATCGCGGCTTCTGGGTCGTCCTCTTCCGGCTCTGGTCTCGCTGGCCGGACGTGCTGGTTGTCGTCAAGCCAGACACCCTGGTCCGCTGGCACCGGGCCGGCTTCCGTCTCTTCTGGCGCTGGAAGTCGCGATCGCACAGCCCTGTAGTTCGCCAGGGGGTCATCCGCCCGGCCTGTTTCCCGACGTTGACGATGATGGGCAGCACAGCAGTAAGGGGGGTGCAGCAAACCGCCAGAATGGCTTGCTGTCAACCGCCAATACCGCACGGGGTGGTGCCAGACGCTTCCTGAGAGCTTCCTGAGACCCCAGGGTGGCGTCGGATTCCGGATGGTCCACAACCCCGCCCGTGCCGTTGCAGTCAGACCGCCGCTTCCAGCTACACCACCCGTCGCAGCAGGCGCGTCTTGGCCACCTACGTGTTGACTCCCGCCGCGACTGCCGAGAAATGCCAGTGGAAGACACCAAAGCGCAATGCACAGTCTCGCTACCATGTGAGGCATGGTTTCCCAGTTTTGGCTTTGCCGCAAGCGTTTCCCGATACGATGGCGATGCTCTTCCTACGCCTTCCGGAAGTGACCGTGATACCATCGCCTCGCAATGGCTGCCAGCCTGCAACCTGGGACTCTGCTCGGGGACACCTATCGGGTAGTGCGCTATCTAGCTCCCTCCGCAGTCTTCACCGCCGTGCTAATCGTGTCAGGCGCCCTGGTCGGTGTCCCGCCTGCCTCTGCACAGAGCCAGAACGCACGTTCGGCTGCTCTCGCATTGGCGCAAGAAGGCGCGCAGCTCTACGAAAAGGGCGACTTCCAAGGGGCGCTCGACAAGTTCAAACAGGCGCACCAGCAGTTCCCCAGCCCGAAACTCTTCTTCAACCTGGCGCAGGCATTTCGCGGCCTGTCCCGCAATCCAGAGGCTCTGGAAGCCTACGAGCGCTTTCTTGCCGAGGCCAAGGATGCCAGCCCGGAGTACCGAGAGCAGGCCGTCGCCCAGGTCGCAGAACTTGGCGCCAAGCTGGCGCGGGTTGCGGTCGCCTGCAATCAGCCGGGCGCGGTAGTGACGATTGACCGCAGCGAACGGGGCACAATCCCACTGCAAAAGCCGGTCGCTGTCGAGCCAGGCGCGCACCAATTGGCGCTCGCCTGGAGAGGAGAAAGCAAGTCGGTCGAATTCACGGCGGTGGCCGGCCAGGTTCTTTCGCTGGTACTCACCTTCGAAGAGAAGAAGCTGCCCCCCGAACCCGTGGTCGCCGCGCCGAAGCCTGAAGCGCAAGTCCTGCTGCCTGCCGAGACCAAGCAGGTGCCCAGCGCAACGCCATCCTCTCACCGGCACACCTGGTATTGGATCGCCGGCGGCGTGGTGGTGACAGCCGCGGCCACCGCGCTGATCCTGGTGTACACCACGCGCGACCACTATCCAACCGCCGACCTAGGCACGCGGGCGATTGGTGGACGACAATGAAGCGCGGACTCCTTTGCGTGGTGCTGCTTGTGGCCTGTGCTGGCTGCGTGAAGGAACACCAGTGCCGAGATGGCAACGTGTTCCTGACCGTACACTTTGTTGACACCAGGGATCTGGTAGACGGACTCTCGCTGAGCTATCTGCTCGACCTCGATAGCGGCAGTCCGACGTCCATCTTTCCTACTACTTCGCCCCTCATGCGCCCCCCCGGAAAGGATCAAGGTGGCCTGGAGTTGCAGGTTGCGAACTACGCCGAACACCAGAGCCTGATCCTGAAATACGTGCCGACCAAGAAGACGAGCCCGGTTGGCGAATGGCAGAAAGACACCATTCCCCTTGAGCAGGGCTGCAGCACGTCGACCTTGCAAGTGCAAATCAAGTCGAGCGACGGGGCGGTGGTGGGCGTGGATGCGGGTGCAGACTCCGG
>PMBY01000320.1 GCA_003153875.1 Myxococcales bacterium
GGCCCCCCACCCGCCACCCCACCCCACCCCGCTCGCTTCCCCCTTCGGGGACTTCGGGACCCGCACCTTCCCCACCACACCCGCTCGCTACGCTCGCGCCCTCGCGCTCGGCCTCGCCAAACCCTCGCGCGATGGTGCGCGGCGAGCAGAGCTCGCCGGCTCCCCACGCGACTAGAATCCCCGCAACCAGCCCTGGCGCACGCGCCGTCGCGCCGGCGATGCAGCGGGATCGATGGCGAAGCTCCACTTCCGTTCGGGCGTGCGCACCAGGCGCAGACTGGTGGTGCGCAGGATCTGCTGGCGGAAGAACGCGATGGTCACAGTCTGGCCAGGGCCGCAATCAGCCAGTCGCTTGGCCACGGTGGAGGCATCGACATGATGGTCGTTGACCGCCACGATCTCGTCCCGGAAGGTCAGTCCTGCCTGCCAAGCCGGCGAATCGGGAATCACGTTCTTGACCACCGCGGCCTCACCGGCAGCGAAGTTGAGTCCGGCCCAGCCCTGTTGCCGGCGCATCTTCACCTTGTCCTCGCCTTCAGCCTGGGCGGGTGAACGGGCCTGGGCGACAAGCCCGGCGCGGCGCAACCAGGGGGGCACGGGCAGCTCGGCGGTTCCGTCGATGAAACCGGAGAAGTACGAAGCCAGAGAACGGCGCCCCACGGACTCGGCCGCCGCGCGAATGTCGCGGACCGTGATGGACCGGCCGCGTTGGCCGTGGCTTTGCCAGAGGCGCCGGAACACCTGAGGCAGCCCGCGCCGGCCGTGCGTCGCCTGCCGAAGAACGAGATCCAGCACGAGTGCGGCCCATTTGCCCTTGTCGTAGTAGCTGACCGCACGGTTGGCGTGGTTGTCAGCGGGTTTGTACTGTTTGATCCACGCCTCGAAGGACAGTTCGGAAAGAGGCGTGACGTTGCGGCCAGGTCGCCCGGCATACTTGGCCCAGTCCTCGCCCAGGTCTTTCAGGTATTGCTCGGGCGTGAGCAGACCCGCGCGCAGCAGGATGATGGCTTGCATGTACTCGGTGAAGCCCTCGTGAAACCAGAGCAGGCGGGTGTAGTTTTCGGCCGTGTAGTCAAAGGGGCCGAGGACCTGGTCGCGAATTCGCTTCACGTTCCAGGCGTGGAAGAACTCGTGGGCGGCCAGCTCGTTGAAGCGCTGATAGCCCTTCTCATCCTCGAAGGCCAGGCCGGCAATGTCGAGGGTGCATGAACAGGCGTGCTCCAACCCGCCGCCTCTTTCGGGCAAGGCGTGGATGATGAACAGGTAGCGGTCAAACGGGAACCCACTGAAGAGTGCGCCAGCCGCCTCGACAATGCGTCGCAAGTCGGCCAGCAGGCGCGCAATCTCGGCATTGGTGGATCCGGAAAGGGTCACCTCGAAGCGTGTGCCGCCCTGGCGAAAGGCGTGCACGCTCTGGAGGCCCATCTCCACCGGCTCGTCGACCAGCTCGTCGTAGCCAGTGGCGCGAAAGCGATGGCGCGTCCCGCGGATCGCGGGCAGGGCCGTGCTGATGCGCCAGCCGGCTGGCGGTTCGAGGTCGAGCAGGCAGGGTAGCCTCTGCTCGCCATCGACAAGGAAGAAGAGGCTCGTGCCAATTAGAAAGGCACGATCCTGGTCGAGAAACGATGTGCGCACACTCTGGTCAAAGGCGAAGACGCGATAGCTGACCTCGACCGGATGACCGTCGCTGCGTACCCGCCAGCGCAACTTGTCCAGCCGTTCACAGGGAATCGCGCGGCCGTTGCTGGTCATCTGCAAGTCGTAGATATGGCGGGAAAAGTCGCGCACCATGTAGCTGCCCGGTGTCCACGCGGGAAAAACCAGATCCAGCACCGGGCGCTCGCGCAAGGCCGGGACTTGCAGGGTGACGTGAAATTCGTGACTCGACGGCTCGGGCATGGCCACCCGATAGCGCAGGGGTGTGGAGGCAGGCATCGAGACAACATTACCAGGGACCTGGCGTCTGGTACGATATCCGCGTGCCGGCCGGCCCTGTTGTCTCCGTCTCCGTCGACCTCGATCCCGTCGAATGCTACTTCCGCATTCATGCGCTGTCGGGCGGACCGCCGGACCAGATCCGGCATGTGATCTTGCGCCGGTGTCTGCCCCGACTGGCCGAACTGTTCGCCCGACATGGCATCCGTGCGACCCTGTTCGTGGTCGGGCGCGACCTGGAAGAAGACGCTGAGGGCCGCCGCATCTTGGCTGATCTGGCCAGCGCCGGCCATGAGTTGGCCAGCCACACGTACACCCATCCCTACGACCTGGTCCGGCTGCCGACTGTGCGCATCGCCGACGAGATCGATCGCACCCACGCTGCCATCGCCGCGGTTTGTGGGCGGCCGCCCGTCGGCTTCCGCGCGCCCGGCTATGAGATATCGGCTGAGCTGATCGATCTGCTCTGCCAGCGTGGCTATCGCTACGATTCGTCGACTTTCCCGGCCATCCCGTATTACCTGGCCAAGGCTGCCGTGATGGGGCTGATTCGCCTGACGGGCCGGCGTTCGGGCAGCATCTTGGGCAGCCCGGCTGTGTTGCGGGCGCCGCGCGCGCCCTACCGGCCCGCGGCTGGCTCGCCCTATCGGCGCGGCGACCAACCCATCGTGGAGTTGCCCATCACCGTGACCCCGTGGCTCCGGTTGCACGTCATCGGCACCACCTTGGTCATCGCGCCGGAGTGGCTGCGGCGGCGACTGACAGCCGCCGCACTGGCAACCCCGTTTTTCAATCTGGAACTGCATGGCATCGACCTGGCCGACGCCGAGGCTGACGGGTTTCCTGCGGCGCTGGTTGCCAAGCAGCCTGACCTGCGCGTGCCGCTGGCCCGCAAGCTGGCCGCGCTTGACGCCACGCTGGAACAAGCGCGCAGCCGGGGCGCCAGGTTCTTGCCGCTCAGAGATGCGATCACCGGAGGAATGGTGTAGAAGATTTCGTGGCCGGGACGCATTTCGCCATGTGAGCGCGGCCGCACATGCCGCGCCGAAGGCCGGGCGACCACAGTCCGTGAGTCAACATTCTGCTGGGGAAGAAAACGGAAAGGACAACCATGCGATACGCAGTAGCCGCGATCTTTTCACTGAGTCTCCTGTCGTCCGGGTGCGCTTCGTGGTTCATGAATGGCGGCAAGCTCGTGGACAAAGGCTATGCACCGACCGCCAAGGCGAGCTGGTCAGTGCCAACCTGCTCCTTGACCACCGGGGGGGCGGTTAACGGACCTGCGGGCATACGCTTCCTGCTGGTGCAGGATGGCCCCGACGAAGGAATCTTCGAACGTAGCATGGACGGATCGGGCAGCCTAATCACCAACAAATGGTCGGACGAGGCCGCCGACCACTACTTCGGCTGGGTGCAGTCGACTGGGTGGGAGTACGTCATCCCGAAGGATCCGGCCCGACACCCGATGCGCTTGGTGTACACCGGCTTGAGGACCACGAAGGAAGGACAAGTGACGAAACCGGCGTCCCCGGTCGTCGCCACCTGCGCCATGGTAGCCGCGAACTGAGCGCAGGAGCGACGCAAGCTCCCGATGGCGCAGAAGGGCGAAGCGAACGCTTTGAGGGCTCCCATCACAGTGGTGCAGAAAAGTGCGCTCCAGCGCGGTCGGGACTAGGATCGGACTTGGCCCATGGCCAGGCAGCAGACTATTCCTCTCCACGAGCCGCCCAGCGCGGGGCGCGCCTTTGCGGCCACGGCCCTGGACGCAGAAGGTCCGGCGATTGACCAGCCGGTGGCCGCGACTGACTCGCTGGTCGGCCAGCGCATCGATCACTTCCAAATCCACGAGTTGCTGGGCGAGGGCGGGATGGGCGCGGTGTACCTGGCGCACGACCTGTCGCTGGAACGCACAGTGGCCATCAAGGTCTTGCGCCGGGAGCTGGCCAGCGACGAGAGATTGGTCGGCCGGCTGGTGATGGAAGCGCAGGCCCAGGCCTGCCTGCAGCACCCCAGCGTCGTCACCATCTACTACATCGGCAATTTCAAAGGCGCTCCCTACTTCGCCATGGAGCACGTGCCAGGCGGTACGCTCGCCGAGTACATCCAGAAGGAAGGCCCGCTGCCCTGGGGCGAGGCGCTGGAATACATCATCCAGACCACGCGGGCTCTGGCCGCCGCCCACGGACGCTGCATGGTCCACCGGGACATCAAGCCGTCCAACCTGTTGCTGGGCGCGATTCCGGCCGGCGCGCAGGCGCACGCGATCAAGGTGGCGGATTTCGGCGTGGCCGCGCCCACAGACGCCGGCGCTGGCGCCTTCGTGGGCACGCCCTACTATGCGGCGCCCGAGCAGATCGCGGGCGAAGGGCCCAGCATGCGCGGCGACGTGTACGCGCTGGCCATAACCTTCCACGAGCTCCTCACCGGCCGCGTGCCGTTTCAGGCCGATAGCCTGTTGGCCATGCTGAAACTACATCGCGAGGCTCCGCGGCCCGAGATCCCGGCCGAGGCCGCGCCCTGGCGGCTGCGCCATCTCATCCGTGAGATGATGGACCCGGATCCGCAAAAGCGCCCGGGTGGCTACGAGGATCTGCTGGAGCGCCTGGAATCGCTGCGGCCCAAGCCGCGCGTGGCTGGCGGACTGGTGCCGCGTGCGGCTGCCCTGGCCGTGGATGCGATGTTGATCGCACCCTTGGGCCAGATAGCGGCGGCAGCGCTGGGACTGTCGCAGCATGCGGCGGCGCAGATCGGACTGCTGCTCTTTGCCGCGTACTATGTCCTCTGTCATCGCCTGTGGGGCAAGACCATCGGCAAGCGCTTGCTGGGACTGCGCATTGTGGGCACCACACGCCCGGTGCGCGTGGCCAACCTGCTCTTGCGCTTCGCGGTTGAGTTCTGGGGCCCGCTGGTGGCCGAAGCCATAATTAGCCTGCAATGGGGCGCAGCCGTGGCCGGCGCCAACGTTCCCTTGTGGGATCGCAGCACCGGGGCCCTGCTGCGCATGTTGTTGGTGCCCAATCTGGTCGTGGCCATCCCGTGGCTAGCCGGATTCCTGTTCGCGCTTTTCGATCACGATCGCCAGGCGCTCCATGATCGGGTGGCCCACACCCGCGTGATCTACGAGATCCACGAACGCGAGCAGGCCGCGGACCACACGTGACGGTGGCAGTGGCGGGCGCGGTGACAGTGGCGGTGGCGGGTGGAGTGACAGGGGTGGGTGCGGTGACAGTGGCGGTGGCGGTGTGAGCAGGTCAAGACGCAGTAGTGAATTCCGTGCGTGAGATGGTAGTCTCCCGTTGTGGACCCTTCCCGCCTGCGCGCGCTCCTGGAAGACATTCGGGACGGCAAGACGTCGCCCGACGATGGCCTACGCGAGCTACGCGACCTGCCTTTCCGTTCCTTGGGCTTCGCCCATGCCGACACCCACCGTCACATGCGGACCGGGTTTCCCGAGGTGGTGTTCGGCTCGGGCAAGTCGGCCGCGCAGATCGCAACCCTGCTAGGCGAGCTGGGTCGCGACGGCGTCCCCGTGATGGCCACCCGGGTGACGCCCGAGCTGGCGGCCCAGGTGGCGGCCCTGCTGCCGGCTGTGCGCTACCTCGAAGTGCCGCGCATGCTGGTGTTCGGGCCGCAGCCGACGCCGGATCGCGGCCGTGGCGTGGTGGGCGTGCTGTCGGCCGGAACCTCTGACATTCCGGTGGCCGAGGAAGCCGCGGTCACCGCCGAAATGGACGGCAACCGGGTGGTGCGCATCTTCGACGTGGGGGTGGCCGGGCTGCACCGGCTGCTCGCCCATCGCGAAAGCATCGAGGAGGCCGAGGTGCTGGTGGTGGTGGCGGGCATGGATGGGGTGCTGCCCACGGTGGTCGGCGGTCTGTTTTCGCGGCCTGTGATCGCGGTGCCCACCAGCGTCGGTTATGGGGCCTCCTTCGGGGGCGTGGCTGCACTGCTGACCATGCTCAACTCCTGTGCCACGGGCGTGGCGGTGGTCAACATTGACAATGGCTTCGGTGGCGGGCGGCTCGCCTCGATGCTCAATCGGGTTCGCCAGCCATGAAGCTGCACGGATTGCATGTGCATTTCGACCCGTCGTCCGGGATCGCGGGCGACATGGCGGTGGCGGCCCTGGTGGATGCCGGCGTCCCCGCCCGGGTCGTCGTCGACGCCATCGCGGAAATGGGCGTGCGTGGGTTGAAGGTGGGCTTCGAGAAGCGGCGGCGCGGGGCTTTTGCTGGCAAAGGATTTGTGGTGCATGCGCCCGGTTCGCATCACGGCCACCATCACGGGCATCACCACGAGCATCGCGACTACGCCGAGATTCGCCGCCTGCTGCAGCGGGCGCGGCTGGACGCAGAAACCAAGCGGCTGGCCGGGGACATCTTCGAGCGCATCGCGCATGCCGAGGCGGCGCTGCATGGAGTTGCGCTCGATCGGGTGGCATTCCATGAAGTGGGGGCGTGGGATTCCATTGCCGACGTGGTGGGCGCGGCAGCTGCCCTCGCGTGGCTGCAGCCTTCCTCGGTGTCGTCGACGCCGCCGGTGCTCGGCTCGGGGCAGGTGCACACCGCGCATGGATTGATGCCGGTTCCGGCGCCGGCCACGGCGGCGATCCTACGCGGAATTCCGGCGCTGCTTGAAGGCGAAGGCGAGCTGACCACACCCACGGGAGCTGCCATTCTGGCCGCGCTGGTGGGGATGTTCGGTCCGCCGCCCCCCATGCGTATCCAGGCTCAGGGCTTTGGCGCTGGCACGCGCGAGGTTTCGGACCGTGCCAATGTCTTGCGCGTCCTGTTGGGCGAGACGCTGGGCCGCGCCCTGCCGGCCTCCGCGCCCGAGGTGGTCNNCGGCTCTCTTCGCGGCAGGGGCGGTCGACGTGTGGACCACCTCCATTCTGATGAAGAAGGGCCGGCCGGCGTGGCAGGTGTCGGCCCTGGCGCCGCCCGAGAGCGTGGCATCGGTCGAGCAAGCCTTCTTTTGCAATTCGACGACATTGGGCGTGCGGCGCGCGTCCATGCAGCGGGTTGTGCTGGCGCGCTCACTGGCCAGCGTGACGACGCGTTTTGGGACCGTGTCAGTCAAGCTGGCCGCCGACGGCGGTCGTGTGCTGGACGCGGCGCCGGAGTTCGACGACTGCCGGCGCCTCGCCGATCGGGTAGGCGTGCCCGTGCGCACGGTCCTGGCCGAGGCGGCTGCTGCGGCGTCGCGCCTCTTGCCCTCAAGGGAGCGGAAGCGGGGCTGATGGCTGCCTCCCCGACGAAGCGGGCCGTCAAGAAGCCGGGACATCGGCCGACTGAGTCGGCGCCCTTGCAGCCGGCCGCCGGTCTGCGCGACTACCTCGAACAGATTGTGGACCAAGCCAATGTGCTCGTGATCGCCACAGATCTCGCCGGCCGCGTGGCCGTGTGGAACCGAGCCATGTCCCGGCTGACGGGATTTCCTCGCGAGACGGTGGTGGGTCGTGAGTTGTTGCTGTGGCTCTCCGAGGCGGGCATGCCGGAGTTGGCTCAGATCATGAAACAGGTGGCAGCCGGCGGAGACTTGTCCAACTGCGAGGTCCGACTGCCGTCGGTGAGCGGGACAGTCGCGCGTGCGGCTTTCAATGTGGCCACCGTGCGTGCCGAAGGCGGCCGGCCTACCGCCATCCTGGCGGTGGGCCAGGACGTGACAGCCTTGCGCGTGCTGCAGAATCAGGTGATTCATGCTGAGAAGCTGGCCACGGTGGGGCAGATCGCCGCCGGGGTGGCGCATGAGATCAACAACCCTCTCACGTCCATCCAGGCGTGCGTCGACGCGGTCCTGCACAAGGCCAGTATGGCCACGCAAGGGCGCGTACCGAACCAGATCGAGCCCGTCGACGTGGAACGGCTCAAGCGCATCCAAGACGGGGCCGAACGCATCCGCCGGTTCACGCACGACCTGGTTGGCTACGCTCGGCCCTCGCGCGTCGAGATCGAACGGTTGGATCTCAACGAGGTGGTCGAGCACGCCCTGTCATTTTGCGAGCATGTTTTTGTGGAAGCCAAGGCCACGCTGGATCGAGACCTGGCGCCCAATCTGCCGCCGGTGCGCGCGGTGAGGGACCAGGTGATGCAGGTGGTGACCAACTTGGTGACCAACGCGGCGCAAGCCTTGGGAACAAAAGGCGGCAGCATCCGAGTTCGAACATTTCACGACGGGGAGGTCACGGTTGGCTTGGCCGTGACCGACACGGGCAGTGGCATCCGCGACGAGCACCGGGCCAGCATCTTTGACCCGTTCTTCACTACCAAGCCGGCTGGCAGCGGGACCGGGTTGGGTCTGTCGGTGGTGCGCAACATCGTCTACGCCCATGGCGGGCAGATCACCTTCCAGTCCAAGCTCGGCAGCGGTACAACCTTCATGGTAACCCTGCCTGTCAGTCATCCCCTGTCACAAAATGTTGAGGGAGAGAAGTCGACCCCATGAAGCCGGAACAGCTTGCCGAGTCCCTTGAAACCGCCGCCAGTCAACTTGGCGTCAAAGTGCGCTACGAGACTCTCGCCGCTGCAGGGCCGACTGGAGGGGGCGGCCTGTGCAAGGTGAAGGGCGAGTGGTTCATCATCATCGACCGGAAGACCGCACCCTCGGAGCGCGTGTCGATCCTAGGCGAAGCGCTGGCCACCATGGACACGGAACACCTGTACCTGCCGCCCAAGGTGCGCGAGATGCTCGCCCAGAAACGCTCCGCCGCGCGCAAGGCATTGAGTTAGTGTTTCTTCAGCGCACGGCGGTGACGACGGCCGACGATCCGGNNTGCCAGCAGCCCGGCTTGTCGGCCGGGTGCTGAGGGGCATTGTCATCTATGGGCGTTGCCACAAAATCTCGAGTCGACCAGCTTGCACCCGGGCGTGCAACGATCTGCGGCTATCCCGCGCTGCCACCGCGCTCAATGGCGCCGATGATTTCCGGCACGCAGATCTCTTCCACGGGCGATGCCCGTTTGCGCCAGGGCAGACGCTGCCACCGGTACGGGTGCTTGGGAGAGGTCGACTGCTCCAGGAAGTACTCCTGCTCCTTGCCGTCAAACACAAGGCGAAGCGGATGACCTCGGTGTCGGACGATCATGGCCCACGAACCGAAGGACTCGCAGGAGAACGTGTGCTCCAGTACTTGAGCGGGCAGGGCTTTCAGCCTGGCCACGAGTCGGCCCATCTGCTCGAAGTGATGGATTGGGTAGTCCTGCGAGTCCATTCCATCCCGTTCGGCTGGTCCAACTACTCGTCGCCCAGGGCGCGGATCTTGGCGGCCAACATGGGATCGTCTTCCAGTGTCTGACGGAGCGCTGCGGTAAGATTCTTCTTGAGGGCGGCAGGGCCGTGGACGCCCACCTGACGGGCCACGATTTGCTCGACCACGCGATCGAGAGCGGCCTGGGGTGTGATTTGGCCAGCCTGGAGAGCCTTGCCGATGTCTGCAACGGCCGACACTTTGCCGGCGCGGGCCGCCGGCTGAGTCGCCGTGGCAGCACGGGCCTTGCCACCTGCCGAGGCTCTGGCGAGCTTGTCCGCAAACCCCTTGGCCCCGGCCTTCTTGACCACAGGAAGGTCTGCGGCGCGGCCCAGCAGCGATCCCGACGGCGGCTTGGAAACCTTCATCGATGCATTCCTACCTTAGCACAGACTCTTTATCGGCTGGCGACGCACTTGGTTGCGTGAGGCCACGTGATGANNGTTCGAAGATGACGCGCCGGCCACGGCGGCCAACTTTGCAGGTCTAGTGGCCGGAATCAAGGAATGGGTGGACCCAGCGACCGGGAAAAAGGTGAAGCGTCCCTTCTACGACGGGCTGACTTTCCACCGCGTGATTCCCGATTTCGTCATCCAGGGGGGATGTCCTCTGGGCAACGGAACGGGAGGCCCCGGTTTCAAGATCAAGTGCGAAACTATGGGCAAGCGCCAGGTTCACAAGGCGGGCTCGCTCTCGATGGCCCATGCGGGTAAGGACACAGGCGGCTCGCAGTTCTTCATCTGCCACTCACCCCAGCCGCACCTTGATCGAAAGCACACCGTGTTCGGGCAGGTCATCTCGGGCATGGATGTGGTTGCAAAGATTCAGGCCGGCGATCGCATGGACAAAGTTTGGATTGAGGGGTGACGCATCCTTCGCGGCTCGGGACTGCCCTGCGCATGCGTGGCTCGGGCAGTGCAATCCTGCCCTGTGGCTGCGTGGTCCTCCCCTCGTCGGATGGCTTGCTTGACTCGGGCCTAACCGTGGTCGATAACGGAATGACTCGCGCCAGTCGCTGCTTACGTTTCGGAGTCGTCGCTTGAACCAGCCCACTCCTTTCGGAAAGTACTACCTCCTCGAACGTATCAACGTCGGGGGCATGGCCGAGGTGTTCAAGGCCAAG
>PMBY01000080.1:0-2769 GCA_003153875.1 Myxococcales bacterium
GAAGTCGCCGATGCGGTTCACGATGAAGGCCTTGTTGCCGGCGTCGGTGGCAAATTTCTTGTCGAAATAAAACCCGAGCAGCAGGTAGCTGCACAGGCCCACGCCCTCCCAGCCAATGAACACCACCGGCAGGCTGTCGCCCAGAACCAGGAGCAGCATGGCGCCGCAGAAGAGATTCAGGTACGCGAAGAAACGCGCGTAGTCCTCGTCGTGGGCCATATAGCCGGTCGAGTAGATGTGGATAAGCGTGCCCACAAAAGTGACTACCAGGCACATCAGGCCTGACAGCGCATCCATGCGCAGCGCCATGTCCACGCGCAGATCCCCGCTGGCGAACCAGGTTCCCACCACGTCGGTCAGCCCGCCCGACTCGACCAGGCCGGGCAGCGCAAAGAAGAACGCATCGGCCGAGGCCACCAAAGCTGCGCCCACCGCCATGCAGGCGATGTGGTGGACCACCCTGCGGCTATGGTGCCTGCCTACGAGGATCAAGTAGGCGGCGCTCAGCAAGGGCAAGAGCGGAATGATGCGCAGTTGGGAAAACATCGCGCCTACCCCTTCAAGGCATTCACGTCGTCCAGGTTCGTCGTCCGGCGCGTGCGGAACACGCTGACCACAATGGCCAGGCCCACTGCGGCTTCGGCCGCAGCCAACGCCATCACGAAAACGGCGAACACATGTCCCCGCTGATCGCCGAGCGCCCGTGAAAAAGCGAGCAGCGCCAGCGTGCCAGCCGCCAGCTGCAATTCCACGCTCATCAACACGATGAGGACGTTGCGACGCAAGAACACACCGGCCGTTCCCACGAAGAACAGGGCCAGCGAGACCAGAATGTACGCGTAGGTCGGCATCAGGAAACCCGCGGTCCATCCTCGCGAGCATGACGGGTCAGCATCACCCCGCCGATGACAGCCACCAGGAGCAACAGGGAGATCGCCTCGAAGGGAAAGAGAAAATCCGAGAAGAGCAAGGCCCCCACCGAGGACACGGTTCCGAAATCCTTCACCGGCGGCGTGGCCGAAGCGGCCAGCAAGGGCATGGTGCGCTCGTGACCCACCAGCCAGGCGGCCCGGTAGAATACGTAGCCAGCCGCCAGCACCCCGGCAGCGCGCGTGACCAATCCCTGTCGGGCGATGGGCGTGNNTCCTCGCGGTTCACCATCATCACGACGAACACGAACAGCACCATGATGGCGCCGGCGTAGACCAAGATCTGCAGCACGGCCAAGAAGTGCGCCGACAGGGTGGCGAAGAGACCGGCCAGCGCCGCGAAGCTGAGCACCAGAGACATCACGGCGCTCACGGGATTGCGGCGGGTGATGGTCATGAGCCCGCCCGCGAGAACGCCGGCGCTCAGGATGGCAAACACGATGGTCTGCGCCATGCTCGCGCTGTGGGCAGCCAGGTTCATGATGCCTTGGCCTTGGGCAGCCGCGCCTCGAAATCGGCGCGGAACTTGGTGAGAAAACCCAGCATGGGCCACGCCGCAGCCTCGCCCAGAGCGCAGATGGAATTGCCCGCGATCCCGTTGGCCACGTCGGCCAGCAGTTCGATATCCCCGGGCCGACCTTCGCCTTCCGCCAGACGTGTGCAAACCCGCGCCAGCCAACCCGTGCCCTCGCGACAGGGCGTGCACTGCCCGCACGACTCGTGGGCATAGAAGCGCATGATGCGGGCACACAGGCCCACCACGTCGGTTTTCTCGTCGAACACCACCACGCCCCCTGAGCCGGCCATGGTCTTCAATCGGCGACCACTTCCCATCTCGAAGGCCACGCCTGGTCTCAGCTCCACGTCTTTGATGCGCGGATCGCTGGTCAGGGCATCGAACTCGATGGGCACGTCGATCTCGTTGGCATCGAGCGGCGGCATGGAGCTTCCCCCGGGAATCACCCCGCGCAGGGCACGCCCCTGCGCCATGCCGCCACACACGTCGTAGATCAGTTCTCGAAACGAGATGCCCATGGGCAACTCATACACGCCGGCCCGCTTCACGTGCCCTGACACGCACAGCAGGCGGGTGCCACCCGACTTTCCCATGCCCGCCTTGGCGAACCAGTCCCCGCCGTGGGTGACGATGTCGGGAATGTTCATCAAGGTCTCCACGTTATTGACCACGGTGGGCTGGCCGAAAAGACCCTTGATGGCGGGAAAGGGCGGCTTGTTGCGCGGCCATCCGCGCTTGCCCTCGATGGACTCCAGCATGGCGGTTTCCTCGCCACAGATGTAGGCACCGGCGCCCAGGTGCACGGTGAGGTCGAGCGTGAAGGCTCCGTTCGCACTCTGTCGCTCCTGTCCCAGCCAGCCCGCCGCATACACCTGGTCAACCGCCGCCTGCACAATGTCCGCCTCGCGCCGCAACTCGCCCCGGATGTAGATGAAAGCGTGCGCACACCCGAGCGCGAAAGCCGAGATGGCCACGCCCTCGACCAGTAGATGAGGGTCGCTCCCCAGCAACACGCGGTCCTTGAAGGTACCCGGTTCAGACTCGTCGCCGTTGCACACCAGATACACGCGCTGGGCGTCCTTGGGCAGAAAGCCCCACTTNNCCCGCGCCGCCGCGGCCGCGCAGATTGGATCTCTTGACCTCCTCCACCACCTTTTCCCGCCCCATGCCCAGGGCTTTCTCGAACGCCTGCCACCCGCCGTGTGCCCGATACACATCGAGCTTCTGGATGTCGGGGATGCCAAAATTCTTGGTGACGACTTTGAGCCCCGGCGTTTCGCGGTAGCCGCTGCCCGAGGTTCCACAGGCCGGCAGCGTGGACAC
>PMBY01000080.1:2852-3172 GCA_003153875.1 Myxococcales bacterium
GGGTGCAGCCGAGATTGGTGCACACATGTAAGGGGTAGCGAGCCGGCGGCTGGAGCAAAAACAAGGTGTAGAACGTGGCCACGCCAAAGACGTGCGAGAGTGGAAGATCCAGAGTTCGTGCGACGAGTTCCAGCGCCTCCTGCGACAAGTAGCTGAATTCGTCCTGGGCCACATACAGGACGCCCAGCAAGGTGGCTTGCCGGGTGGGATAGCGTCTGAGCAGTCGCTCAATCTGCTGATGCGCTTTTTGGGAAAACTCAAGGGGCATCGGTCGCCGGGCTCCCTGTCCGCTTGCGCGCAAATCTCCGTCGTCGAACGCC
>PMBY01000080.1:3235-3409 GCA_003153875.1 Myxococcales bacterium
CGCCGCGTCGCTGGAGGGTGAAAGCCGTGTGGCATCCACCGCAGAGGCAGCGCGGGCCGTGCTGAGGGCCGAACCTTTCGATCTCTGCATTTTGGACATGAGCCTGGCTGACAGTGGGGCGCAGGTGATAAGCACCGCGCAGGCGTGTCAACCGTGGATTCCGGTTGTGGCCCT
>PMBY01000235.1 GCA_003153875.1 Myxococcales bacterium
CCGATCGCGCAGCACCTCGGCCAGCAGGTTGCGCTTGTTGTTGGTTTGCACGTGCAGCACCCACTGGCTGACCTTCTCGGCCGTGCTGGCCGTGGGCGTGACCGAAACCGTCGCTGGGTTGTGCAGCATGCCGCTGGCCAGTGCCACGATGTCGGGCGGCAAGGTGGCCGAGAAGAGCATGGTCTGGCGCTGCCGCGGCACCGCGGCCACGATGCGACGAATGGGCTGGATGAAGCCCATGTCCAACATGCGATCGCCCTCGTCGAGCACCAGCGCCTCGACGCCATCCAGCCGAACATGTCCTTGCTGCATGAGATCGAGCAGGCGACCGGGAGTGGCCACCAAAATTTCGGCCCCGCGCCGGATGCCATCCACTTGCGGCTTCTGGCCGACGCCGCCGAACACCACCACGTGGCGCAGGGGAAGATGGCGGCCGTAGGTGGCAAAGCTTTCGCCGATCTGGGAAGCCAGCTCGCGCGTGGGCGCCAGCACCAGCGCGCGTGGTCCGCGCAGGCCCTCGCGCCGTGCAGTGCCGGCCAGTCGGGTCAGGATGGGAATGGCAAAGGCCGCAGTCTTGCCGGTGCCGGTCTGCGCGCAGCCGAGCAGATCACGGCCGGCCAAGAGGAGCGGAATGGCCTGCGCCTGGATAGGCGTGGGCACGGTGTAGCCTTCGGTGTGAAGCGCACGGCGAATGGGTTCGATGATCTCGAGTTGCGAGAAGGAGCTGATGGTATTCATTTTTCTCTCGGTTGTCCCCGAGAGACGCCATCCGAGCCTGCCTTTTCGCGCAACGATCCGAGACGACCACTTCGAGGTTGGTTACTAACTACGAGCAGTAGTGATGCGGGCAACAACCCGTGAAGTCAAGGTTTTGATGATCGCTGCCCATCTACGGCAACGCGACCGCGTACTTCTTCAGCGCCGTCGCGTGGGCCGAGATCACGGTGAGCGTGCTTGAATCCGCGTCGTAGACGGAGAACCATCCCGCCGTCTCGTGCGGGGGATCCCCGGTCCATTTGCTGGGCGGCCGAGCCTCGCCACCCCAGGCCCAGAAATTGTCCCCGGCAATCGCGCCTTGTGCGGCCATCAGACTCTCGACCTTGGAGAACAGCGATTGATAGTACTTGTTGCGATTGGTGACCGGGGTCGCGGGATCGTACTTTCCGGTTGAGGCCCATCCGTCGCGGGCCAGGCCGAACTCTTCCAACACCAATGGCTTGCCCAGGCTGGCGGAATCCGTGTTGTGTGTATTGAGGTAGTCCACGGCGAAAGTCGTGGCGGTCGTAAGTTGGCTGGCGCTGCTGTCGGTGGCGTTGTACTTGCCCCACGGCTCGACCCAGATGTGACAGGTGGTGTAGTCGATGGTCGGACTTCCGTGTGTGGTTTTGAAATCGCCGCCCCATGAACCCTCGCTGCCGACCGTCACCATGTGGTTGGAATCCAGCGATTTGATGTACTGGCCGAGATCGCCAATCCAATTGGCCGGGTAGTTGCGCGGCTCGTTGGCAAGCTGCCAGGAAAAGATCGTCGGATCGTCGCGATAGGTGCGACCGTTGACCGTATTGATGCGCTTGATGACGGTCTGGATGTGAGCCCGATAGGCAGTCTGGCAGGGCGCGCAGGCGTAGAAGCGGTCGATGTACTGGGTGAAGGTGTTGTAGTTTCCACCCGGATCCAAGCGGTAGGGGATCTTTGTGCCCTGCCCCCAACTCACATATTGGGCCATCCCTCCTGTCCATTCCCAATAGTTGTTGAGCACCATGACCGCGCGAATGCCGCGTTGACTGAGCTGGTCTAGAAAATAGTCCAGGCCTACAAAAACCTGCTCGTTATAGACCCCGGCCTGGGGCATCAGCGAGGGCACCGTGCGATAGGGCTCGCTGTCCGGCCCCTCCGAGGCTGCCATGACCCTGACGTTGGTGATGCCAAGTGTTTGCAGCCGATCGAGTTCGCGGCCCAGGCGCGCCCGGTCACCGGGCGAGCTACTGGCGCCAAGATTCATGCCTTGCCAGAAGTTGGTACCCACGAAGACGTAACGCTTGCCGGCCTCCACGAACTGTGTCCCCTTTGTGGTGACAAAGGCCATGGTCGAGGGCTGGCTGCTCGCGTCTGTGCCGCCGACGCTGCCTGCATCGACGCTGCCGCCGGTTCCCGATCCGCCAGCGCCTGCGCCTCCGCTGCTGCGAGCGTCTATGCCGCCGTCTCTTCCGCCGCTAGCCGCGCCCCCGCTGCCAGCGGTGACCGTGCCACCAATTCCCGCGCCGCCAACCCCGCCTCCACCGCTGCTTCCCGCCGTGCCGCCAGTCGACGTGCCACCGGTCGCCGCGCCGCCGGTCGCCGTGCCAGTCGATGTGCCACCTGTAGCCGTGCCGCCGGTCCCGCTGCTGCCCGCCGTGCTCGTGCCTCCGGTCGCCGTGCCGCCAGTCAATGCGCCGCCGGTTGCCGTGCCGCCGGTTACCGCGCCAGCGCCAGCCGCGCCACCGGCGCCGCTGCCGCTCGCCGTGCTCGTGCCGCCAGTTGATGCGCCGCCGGTCGCCGCACCGCCGGTCGCGTTCCCGCCGCCCGAAGAGGTTGAGCCACCCACTGCTGCAGAGCCGCCGGCGCTGCTAGCCCCACCAGAGTACCGATTGGTTGTGCCGCCCGAACAGGCGACGGCAGCGAGCAACAAGACTGCGCAACCAAATCTGGAAACCAGTCGCATCATTGTTTTTCTCCCGTCGGTGGGCGGCCCTTGCCACTCTGCTTTGTGCGCCAGCGGAGTGTGGTCACGCGTAGGCCGGCGGCCTTTGCCAGTCTTGCTTGCCGATCGTCGTGGGTCACGAATGCGGTCGCCCGCAAGACGATCGCCGCGACTACGTGCACAATTGGGAAAGAACGCGGGCCAAACCGTGCTGGACCTCGCGGACGGTGGCCGTCTTCATGTTAGACATTATGTCTAATTATCCGCGAGGGGGCAAGGCGTGCCCTTGGCCCAGAAACGAATGCCGGTGTAGCCAGTCGCATCGTATGTGCCCGTAAGGCCGTCGAAGCTCGCTATCTGTGACAGATGCCGGCCCAAGAGTCAGAGCTGCGTCAGAGGGACGCGTGGCATTCGCCGACGGCGCGAGCGTGGTTGTAGTATCATTGGAGATTCGCCGATTCTTGGAGAAGGCAGGAGCTTCGGTGCAAGGAGCGTCTTGATGCGTAACCTGTTCGCCATTGTTAGCCTTTCCGTCACGGCCTTGACGGCGGCCTGTGGCGCCAGTTCGCATCCCAAGAACAACGCGGCTCCTGACAGCGGCGGCATGTTCGATGGCGCGGCCAAGGGCGATGGCGTGGCTGGCGCGAAAAACGACACGGCGTATGGCCCAGAATCCGGCGGCGACGTGAAGGCATTTGGCGTTGATGCGGGCACCGTCGCTGACGTGAGCAGCACCGGCGGCGCTGGCGGCACCGGCGGCAGAATTGTGGTGGGCACGGGTGGCTCAGGCGGTGCTGCCGGCAGCGATGCGCTCGCTCCAAAGGGTGGCGCGGAGGGAAGCGACGGCCCCCTGGCCCAGGGCGGGACGAGTCCCACCGATGGGCCCGCAGCCACCGGGGGCACAGGCGGAGGTGGCATCGCGGGCACAGCGAGCACCGCAGGCACAACCGGAACCGCGGGTATCACCAGTGCCGCGGGTACCTCCGGCAGCGCAGGGAAAACCGCCACCGCGGGCTCTTCTGGTACCGCAGGGAAAATCGCCACCGCGGGCTCCTCTGGTAGCGCAGGGAAAACCGCCACCGCGGGCTCCTCTGGTAGCGCAGGCAGGTCCGGGGGCGGCGGTTCGACTGGCATTGCCGGGCCTGCGGACAACGTGGCCCAACTCTCGGTGGACTTCGGACTGCCCAACATCGGCTACGTCAACGGTCTGTTTGTGACCATTACCGTCTGCGTTCCTGGAACCAGCCAATGCCAGACCGTCGACCATGTGCTGGTCGACACCGGATCCACGGGCCTGCGCGTGCTCAAGTCAGTCCTGACGCTTTCGCTGCCGGCCTGGACCAACGACAGCGGGGTCGCGCTGGCCGAGTGCTTCCAATTTGTCAGTGGTTATACCTGGGGCCCGCTACGCAAGGCCGACCTCAAGATCGCGGGCGAGCAGGCCAACGGCCTCGCCATCCAAGTCATCGAGGAGTCAACCTATCCCGTGCCAGGCGGTTGCACGGGCACCGACAACAGCACCGCCGACACGCTGAGAGCCAACGGCATCATCGGTATTAGCGCGCTGCTGCAAGACTGCGGGTCGTATTGCGCGGCAACCCCGGGCTCCACCTCGGCCAATCCCGGAATGTACCACGCATGCTCTTCGGCAAAGAAGGGTGGTTGTCTGGTGGCGGCTGTGCCTCTCGCCAAACAAGTGCTAAATCCCGTCTCGTTCTTCAGCCAAGACAACAACGGCACCATTATCGAGTTGCCTACGATTTCCGCCAATGGAGCACCCAGTGTGACGGGAGCCTTGGTGTTCGGCATCGGCACGCGTGACAACAATGATCTGGGCCAGGCCACCGTGCTCCAGCTCGACGGCTATGGCGAGTTTCTGACCAAGTATCCCACGAACGGCAAGACTTCTTTTGCCTTCATTGACAGTGGTTCCAACGCTCTCTACTTCGCGACCAGCGGCAGCACGCGCATCACAACCTGCGCAAAGCCGTACTCGGGTTTCTACTGTCCTAGTTCCACTCAGAGCCTGTCAGCCACAATTCAAGATGCCAGCGGCTTGGTCACGGTGAATGTGGACTTCAGCATCGCCAACGCTGTGAGTTTGTTTTCCCACGTAGACAACGTGGCCTATTACAATCTGGGCGGAACGTCCGCGGTGGGCGGGTCTTTTGACTGGGGGTTGCCTTTCTACTTCGGTAGGAATGTCTTCACCTCCATTGAAGGTCAATCGACTCCGGCGGGGGCCGGACCGTTCGTCGCGTTCTGATTCGACGGGACGGTGATACCATGGCGGTCCCGTTGGTGATTGAATCGGGCGCAGCAATCAATCTCAGCGCAAGGAGTTCCCTGATGCGAAACTTGTTCACCATCGTTGGTCTTGGCACAGCACTGTCGGTGGCCTGTGGCACCGAGACGTCCCTGAAGGAGGGCTTCGCGCCGACGGGCAGCATGACCGTGGCAAGGAACCTGCACACGGCGACTTTGTTGCCCGATGGGATGGTGCTCATCGCCGGTGGCCAGGATCTCGCAAGCGCCGAGCTGTTCGACCCAAGGGCTGCCACATTCACCCCCACTGCAACCATGGCCACAGCCAGGAGCTCCCACACCGCCACGACGTTGCCCAACGGGATGGTGCTCATCGCCGGCGGATACGCTGCCCCCGACAATCTTGCAAGCGCAGAGCTATTCGACCCAAGGGCCGCGACATTCACTACCACCGGGACTATGAGCACGGCCAGGTCGTTTCACACCGCCACACTGCTGCCCTCCGGTATGGTCCTTGTCGCTGGCGGATGGGATGTTCCACAACCATTTGTTGCCAACTTCCTCACGAGTGCGGAGTTGTTCGACCCCGGCCGCGGGACTTTCACCGCCACCGGCGACATGAACGTGCCCAGGATACAGTTCACGGCGACGCTGCTGGCCAATGGGACGGTCCTCTTGGCCGGCGGACTGAATTCCGGCGGGTATCTTACCAGCGCAGAAATCTACGACCCAAGCACCGGGACATTCACTGCCACCGGCAGCATGACTGTGCCCAGGGCCTATCACACGGCCACGCGGCTCCATAACGGCACGGTCCTCATCGCCGGCGGAGGTGGTAACGGATATCTCGCGAGGTCGGAATTGTACGACCCGAGCACCGGGACATTCACTGCCACGGGCTCGATGACCGCGCCCAGGGGCTATCACACGGCGGCGTTGTTGCCCAACGGGCAGGCCCTCATCGTCGGCGGATACAGCGGTGCTTGGGTGCTTGCTGGTGCGGATCTCTACGACCCAAGCACCGGTGCATTCATTGCCACCAGCGACATGACCGTACCAAGGCAGGACCACACGGAGACGTTGTTGTCCGACGGAACGATCTTGGTCGCCGGCGGATTCGATGGTATTTCGATCTTCGCCAGCGCCGAGTTGTATCAATAGCGCTGCCACAGCGAGGGGAGTGGGAACGAATCTCGACACCCACTCGCGGTTGAGAACACGGAGGGGAGAGGAGAGACACTGGGGCCCTACTCGGGCGGCGGTGAGGGTTTCGCGGCAGCCAGGGCGTCCTCGATGAGGCGGAGCTGCCGGCCGATCTGGTTGCGCACCTTGGGCACGGTCTCGACGTCGAAGCGCTTGCGCAAAAAATCGGCCGCTTCTTCGGAACGCGTGAGCCCCAGCCCGATGGCGACATCGATCCTCACATCAGGGTCGGGATGGTCCAACAGCGGGCCGAGCTGGGCCGGGACAGCGTTGCCGCCTGCCCAACCCAGGGCCAGCGCCGCCTTGCGCAAGAGAAGTTTGTCGCCCGCGTCGGCCGACGAGGCTTTCTGTTTCACCGCCGATTCCAAGAATGCCCGGCCAGGGCGCGTGGACATCACCGCCAGGGCGCTGACCGCGTGCGCGCGTAGCTGCAGCTCGGCCTTGGCGTCGCCTGCGATGGCAATCAGAACCTCGTCGACACCCGGTCCGAGCGCCGCCCAGTCGGGAGCCGAACGCGGCATGGTGTTCGCCCGCAAACGGGCCTCGACCGCGGCTCGGTCAGGCCGGGCCGCAGGGGCAGCAGGCCCGGCCACCAGGACGCTCATAGCTGCGCTCAGCCAAAAAACGAGCATTGCCCAACGCTACCACGGCTTAGGCTATAGTGGCGGCACGGTGGACTTCACCCACTGCGTAGTACCCGGAGGATGTGATGGCTCGTTGCCTGATAGTTGCCACTCTTGCCCCGATGCTCATTCTCGGCTTTGGCACTGAGGCCAACGCAAGAAAAGGCAAAGCGGCTAAAGCTCGACCGCAAGAAGCACCAGCCCCGGCGCCACCGGCGGAGGCCGCTGTCCCCCCAGCAGAGGCTGGCGTCCCGCCGGCAGAGGCCCCGGCCGAAACAGAGCCCGTGGCGTGGACGGAACCGCCGGCGGCCGAAACATACGTGGTCCCCGGGCCGGTCAATCCTCCGCAATTCGGCGTGGCTTTCCAGTCGCGCTTCATCGCGCTGCCCGGCGCGTTCCTCGACGCGTTCACCAAAGCCAACCACTCGCTGTTGTCCTACGGCGTAGGCATTGAAGGCTTCCGGCGCAAGCGCGATGCGGAGAACCCGAACCGGTTCTGGGAGCTCTCTCTCGGCGTGAGCTACCAGAACATGAGCCCGCCCGACGGGAACTGGCTGGGCAACGGCTACAATGCGAGCATCGACACCGATTGGCTCCAGTTCAAGAGGCCCGGTTCCTTTACCGACTTCGCTTTCTGGACGATCGACTTTTCTTTCATCGAACGCCAGTTCTTCAATGACGTCGTCGGCATTCACTATGGCGCCGGACTGGGCCTGACCATCATCCAAGGTAAACTCCTGCGCACGTCGTCCTTTGGCTGCACCGATCAAAACCTGAGCACGTGCCGGCCGAGCGTGTGCACGGGTGGTGTTTGCACGGAGGCCGAGCTGGTGTCCTCGGAAAAGAACGGCCCCGTCGGGTCTGACAGCCCCACGAACCCGCACCGCTTCAGGGAAGGCTCGGTGCCGGGCGCGATTCCCGCCCTGACTTTGCTCACCGGGGTCGACTTTCGCATCCCGCAAGCCCCAGGCCTCGAGCTCCGCATCGACGCCGGCCTCTTCGACTTTCTCGTCCTCTTCATAGGTGGCGGCATCGCCTACGTCTTCCCGTAGGCACATCAGTGCCGAGTCTTGGGCGCAGACTCGGGCCGCACCCGCAACACCAATCTTGTCGATCCGCGCTGCAGGTCGAGCGGCCATTCGGCACCGGTGGACGCCAGCACCACAGCTGGCCGCACCGGGTTCTGGCTGGTGAACGTCTCGCCCGCGGCGCCGAGCAAGATGTCGCCCGGCCGCATCCCGGCGCGGCTGGCCGGTGAATTCGCGACCACCGACACCACGCGCACTGCTGCTTCGGGAAGACCCAGACGCTTGCGACGAGCCGGAGCCACTGGCGCGAACACGAAGCCCAGCCAGGCCGGCTGAGCGCGGGCCGCTGCCTGGCGGTCGCTGTCCAGGGCGACAAGAGCGGACTTGGCCGTGGGTCTGGCAACACCAGTGACCGGCGACAAGTTCAAGTCGAGATTCTCACAGCCTTCCAGGGCGGCAAGGGCCGCCGTCTCCTTGAATTTCCCTTGCGCCTGCAGATACGAACGACCGGCAACATCAAGCAAGAGAGTGCGCATGCGCAGAAGAGCGGCCAGCCGCACCTCGGACCGGTAGGCGATCTCGTCGAGGCCGGCCGTGGCCTCGATGAGGCGCTGCAGCCGGGAACTCTGCTTGCTGTCAGCCTCGGTGAGCGGCACGAACTCGCGCAAAAGCTCGACCCCCAGGGTGCGCCGCTCGGCTGGTCCCAGTTTGCGCAAGGCCGGCAAAGCCAGACGCGCAGCCCAGGCCGGCCGAGTCGCCAGGAACCCATCCAGGCGCGCCTGATTGAGATCGCCCAGCGCGGTTGCCCAGGCCTTGGCGTGCGCCTCCAGCCCGTCGAGAAACGCGGCCAGCTCGTCGCCACGCTGGTTGATCTCAGCCAGGGTGTACGCGCGCAGGCGCGGCAGACCGAATTCATCCGCCAGGCGATCGGCCCGCTCGCGCTCAGCCGCAAAGCCTTTGCCCGCCCAGGCCTTGCCCAGGACTTCGTCGACGAACTTGCTTTCGTCTGCATGCTGGACGCGCGCCGCGCGCAACAAGATCTCGTCGAGAAATACCTCCGAGCTGCGCAAGGGCACGTCAGGGCTTTGATCGGAAAGCACAACGCTGGCGTGTGCGCCGGCAAAGCGACCGTTCCGGGAAAAGGCCTGCAGAAACTCGAAGGCGTGCCCCACGGCCTCGGCCCCGCGCACCTCGGGATAGCAGCCATAGGCAGGGCGGTCGGCGGTGGACGAGAAGTAGCCGCAGGCCGCGCCCGACGGGAGCTGGCCGCGCGAGCGCGGATCATAAAGATAGGCGAACCCGCCCGAAAAGCACTGGGACATGAGCGTCACCACGCGCACCTGGGCGGGCAGGCGCGCGAGCAGCGCGCGCAGGTCGCGCACCGACAGGGACTCGCGCACTCCCCAGAGCGAGATGCGGTTGTCGAGCACATCGCGCGGATTGGCGGTGCCGTGATCGGTGACGAAGACCAGCAGGGTGTCGCCAGGCTGCAACTGCGCTTTCAACTCGCCGAAGGTACGGCGCAGCTCGGCCCGGGTGGCAGGCCGCAGACTGTACCCGTCGAGTTTCGAGTTCTCGAAACTCGTGGTGTGGTGCAGGAGCTCGCCCACGGCCGTCCCTTCCAGCAGCCAAGTTCCCTCGGGCTCGGGCTCGCGCACCGCCAGATCGGGCGCCGGGTTGCTGCCATCGCTGGCCAGGACGATGACGTGATCGCGCGGAACCCGGGCGCGCTCGAGCAGGTCGGCGAGCTGGCGCAAATGTGAAAGGTGCGAGGCAAAGTTGTTTTCTCGATCCCCGCCCCCGTTGATCATCAGCACGTGCAGACGTTGCGGCGCCACTGGCTCGGCCGCGAGCGCCGACGCAGCCGCGAACACCAGCGATACGATGAGAAGAATCCTCATCATGATCGATTCAACTCGCTGCCAAGCGCGCCGCCAGCCGCGAGCAGCGCGCGGCTACTTCGGCGTTGGCCACGGCGATGCG
>PMBY01000204.1 GCA_003153875.1 Myxococcales bacterium
CGCGCTACACCCCGTACGGATGCAATTCACCCGGGGGGAAGGTCGACCACGGCTTGCACGGCTTGGTGTAGTCGACCACCGGAAGGCCAGCGTCTGTTCCCCCTTTGATGACTGTACCGGTGCAGTCGGGCATGGACGCAGCCGGCACGACGAGACCATCTACAGCAATCGAGGCCGCGCCCCCACCACCATGAGCGCCCTGGAGTGAAAAACGCATGCCCGAGCTGTCGAGGGGACTGACCCTCCAGCGGCCATTGACCCCGGAAACGCCAACCACGCCCGAAACAATGACTTCATCGTTCGCCATCAGGGCCACGCTACCTGGGCCCACCAGCGGGACCGACGTCTGAATCTCGACGGGATCCGAAGTCACAACCGCGGTCACTCGCCTGAATTCCGGGCACTCTTTGCTCGTGGGGGTGGCCACGACACAGACGCGAATGGGACGTGAGACCTGTTTGTTGCCCATCTTGTCTCTGGCCACCGCGGCCAGGCAGGTCCAGCCGTCCTTGAGGTTGTTGGAGGCATCGAACTGGTGGCCGGCACATTGCAGGCCATCCGCCACAATCGGCCCGATCGTGTAGATGGACGGCAGCCCACCCGCAGCATAGTTAAGAACCTCCGTCATCGTATAGCAGTGGNNGCGTCGGGTCGCCGGCAGCGAACTGCGCCTTGCTGATGTTCGCGGTCGTAGGACAGAAGGCACCAGGGTCAGGCGGCGCGCCCGTGGTGACCTTCGAGCAAGTAACGCTTGGCGGCTGTGGGCTGAAATCTGCGTTCTGGACTGGTGACATGGCCACCATGTTCACAACCTGCGCATCCACGTCCGTCTGCGGCTTTGTCGTGGGCACCAGGTCAGGGTTGATGTCGTCGCAGAAACCGTCGGGGGGGTCGCTGGTGTCCACCACCAGCGGCCGCGACGTGTTGTTCAGGATGAACAACTGGACTTGGCCTTGATCCACGCCGCCGATAGGTACCCAATCAGGCTCGCCGGTCAGCGGCGTGTTGCCGTTGTCCTCCGCACGGACTCGCACATCGAAGAGCTGGGTAACTACGTCGCCATCATCCACCGCGTCCGGACCGACCGGATCGAAGAGCCAGCTGCAGTTTCCGTCCTTGTTGACCCTCCGAATCATCGGAGGATCCAGATCAATGGTCGGCGGCGTATTGTCGAGCGAAAGCTCATAGCTGACGGCGGACTCGTTTCCCAGCACATCCTGTGCCCGGAAGGAGATGGTGGGGAAGAGCGCGTAGGCAGGGAGCTTGGTCGTGTCAAAGAAGTTCGAGTAGACATCGCCGCCCGCGGCCGGCAGCGCCAGCTTGACCTCGAAGTTCACGTTGCCGTTGCCCACCACCGCCACCACCGAGGACGGGTCCACGCCAGCCGGATCGTCAACCGTGGCTTTGACGGTGATCACGGACCCGATCATGGCTCCGTTGGCAGGCACCATCGCGCTGATAGCAGGCCCCGCGCTGTCGCTGACGAAGTGGCGCGCGACCACTGTCTGAGTTCCATTCTCGTCGTAAGCGCGGAAAGTGACCAGCTCATCGCCCACCAGGGGCGGAACGAAGCTCTTGAAATCGATGGTGCCCCTGTAGACGCCGCCGCTTGTCTGCGTCAGCGGGACTGCACTCCCCTGCCCCACCCTCATGGTGACCGAGGTGATGGCAAACTTCGGCTGGGTCGCGTCGACCTCGACCGGCGCCGAACCCTTGTAGTATCCGCCTTCGACCGGAGAATTCACCACCACCACCGGCCCGGTATCCACCGACAACGTGACCCTGGTGTCCGCCGAGTCTCCGCCCACCGTCGTGGCTGTGCAGACCAGGTCATAGCTGCCGGTGGCGACCTTCGACAGATCGAGGGGAACACCGGAGAAGATGAAGAACGTGGTGTTCGACTCGGGAGCCGAATCCGTCTCTGACCTAGCCAGCTTCACAGACGCCACCGCAGCTCCGGTGACCGGATCGTTCAGCGTCGCCGTGACCGACGACACGTCGTCGACCCGCATGTCACCCGAATTCGAGATCACCGTCACGGTGACCGCGGGCTTGGGCCCGTAGTTGGACGGAACGATCAACATGCCAGGGACGCCGCCGTCCGCCGGCGGGACCAACGACGTCGGGTCAACCGTCACCGTGATCGAGGGTGGCACGGTCAGCGAGTCGCTAGCGTACACCACCCCGTCTCCGCTCGTGACCTTGCTATCACGAGCGCTCCGGTCCGGCTGTGCGTCAAGCTTGACCGTCCGAAGGACGCCGCCGTCGTCCTGTACGGGTGGGGGCGACTCTGTCCCAGTGCTCTTTCCGCAGCCGAGAAGAATCAGCGCGCCCAACACCATCGATCGCGAAACAAGTGATGCTCTCATGTACCGCCCTCTTCCTTCCTAGGTTCGGACGAGGCGAAGCAACTACCTAGCCCCGGCTGGGGGTGTCGCTGTGGGAGTGGGTTCGAGCGGCGGGCTGGCCCCAGTCGCCGCCTGGTCAGGCGCAGCAAACGCCCGGCCCTTGCCCTTGGACTTCGCCTTGCCCTTGGCTTCGGCCTTCACGGAGTCACCGTCTCCGGAAAGCGACCATCCATCACCAGATGTGGCCCCGCGCGGGGGCGCCTCCAATCCGGCCGGCGCCTTCTCCTCGACGGGAGCCGGCTTGCCCGGCGGAAAGTCGAACACGAGAAATCGCGTACCGTTGGGCCCCGACTCGGTGGCTGGCGTGGAACTCGCGGGTTCGCGAAGCGTGATGAGAAGCTCGACGTTCTTGCCGCGCTGCTTGGCCGAAACGCTTTGCACGGGCGTGGAAAAGGCGCGCGTATCGAGCTTGCGCCGGTTGTTCGCCAAATTGATGCGGCACCCGCGCAGCACAACTGTCAGCGCGGAATGGCCTCCCTTGGACACATGGCCTTCTTTCACCTCGAATTCCACTGGCCCAGTCGTCTGAAAAAAGACACGCGACCCCGTGGCCGTGGGCTGGAAGCCTGTCCAGATGAGATGGGGCGGGCTCTGCGGGGACTGGGGCAATGGGTTGCTGACGTTGCTCCCCGGGGTGACCCCCCCATACTTGGCGCCCGCCTGACCCGACTGCGCGCTGGCGCCCTGGTCGGAGGGTGAAATCTGGTCCAGGGGCACGTTCATGTCCTTGGGTACGAGTTGGTCGGCCCAGGCAGGCCCAGCCACCACCAGACCTGCGCAGGCAAGCAGCACCGGACGCAGAACACTCAATTTCACGCGCAGGTTCAAGGTCATCCCTTGTCATCATAAGCGTGGGTCCGACGATCTGGCAAATACAGAGCGCGTCAAAATGGCCATCAATGCTGAATTGCGCTGGCGAAACAACCCTCACTATCTCGCGCAAGCCCACGGAATCGCACTCACGGCATCGGGTCGGACCCTGCAATCGGGTCCACCGGTTCGTTGAGCAACCGAGCTCGCACGGCGCCGACCAGGAAAATCGAGCCTGCGACCACAGCAAGCCCGTTGGGCGTGCCCGCCACAAACTCGCGAGCCCGCGCGAGCGCAAGGCCAGGGTCAGCCATCACCTCGACCACTGGTTTTCCGTCGCGTAGAACCAGCGCAGCCAGCGCCTCGGGCGCCAGTGAACGTTCGCTGGGCGAGCGCGTCGCCACCACGAGATCGAAGTGTGGACAGAGCGCCGCCAGCATGGTGGCCGCGTCCTTTCCCTGAACGATGGACACCACCAGGGCGCGGCGGGATGCCGCTGGCAGTGCCGCAGCCAGCGCCATCGCACCCTCGGCATTGTGGGCGCAGTCGAGCAGCACATCAGCTGCCACGCGCTCAAGCCGCCCCGGCCAGCGGGTTTCCGCGAGACCACGCTTGATCACCTCGGGTTGCAGCACGCGGCCCACGCTGGCCGCCACCTCGTCGGCCAGTGCCATGGCCAGGGCTGCGTTCGAGGCTTGATGCGCCCCAGACAACGGCAACGGGAAGTCCGGCCCAACGAAGTCCACTCCTAGCCGCCGCAGCGGCGACCCGGTCTCGCCCGCGACCCGCTCGACCTCGGCCATGGCCTCTGCTGCAAGCGGCCCCAGGAACAGCGGAACCCCGGACCGCGCGATGCACGCCTTTTCATGAGCGATCTCGCGAATGGTGTTGCCGAGCAAATCCTGGTGGTCGAACGCGATGCTGGTGATCGCACAAGCCAGCGGGTGCGAAGCCGTGGTTGCATCCAGCCGACCGCCCAGGCCTGTCTCCAGCACGGCCAGATCGACGCCGGCCTCGGCAAAGGCCAAGAAAGCCAGCACGGCCGAAATTTCGAAGTAGGTCAGAGGCACGCCGGTTGCCGCCACAACTTCATCAAGCTGGCCCAGACGCTCGCCCTCGACCTCGCGGCCGTCGATGCGAATGCGCTCCGAAAACCGGCACAGGTGCGGCGATGTGAAGAGCCCGGTGTGCAAACCCGCGGCGCGCAGGATCGATTCGAGAAAGGCGGCGGTCGAGCCCTTGCCGTTGGTGCCCGCGATCTGCACGGCTCGAAAACGACGTTCCGGCCAACCCAGGCGCTCCAGCGCCAACTGCACGCGGTCGAGGCCAAAAGACACGCCCAGCGTGCGCACCGACTGCAAGCGCGCCAGCAGCCGCCCGTACGCCGTGTTCATGATTCCACCGAAAGACTGGCGGGCAGCGCGTTTCTAGTTGCGCGTGGTCACCGCCGGCGTGCCCATCCAGCGCAAGGCCAAGGCGATGGTCGCTTTCAGATCCTTGCGGGGCACGATGACATCGACGAAGCCGTGACTCATCAGGAACTCCGAGCGCTGGAAACCCGGCGGCAGGCTCTGTCGCATGGTGTTCTGGATCACACGCGGGCCGGCAAAACCAATGAGCGCTTTGGGCTCGGCAATGTGCAAATCGCCCAGCATGGAGAAGCTGGCCGCCACACCCCCGGTGGTGGGGTGCAACAAGATGGACAGCATCGGCACATGCGCGTCGCGCAAGCGTGCGATGGCCGCGCTGGTCTTGGCCATCTGCATGAGCGAAAGGATTCCTTCCTGCATGCGCGCCCCGCCCGAGGCGGAAAAGATGAGGGCCGGCACGCGACGTTCCAAGGCGCGCTCGAAAACCCGCGCGATCTTCTCGCCCACCACCGACCCCATAGAACCGCCCATAAACTCGAAGACGAAGAAGCCCGTCTCGACCGCGATGTTCTCGATGCGGCCGGCGACCGAAATCAGGGCCTCGACCTCGCCCGACGTCTTGCGTGTGGATTTCAAGCGATCGCTGTACTTTTTGGAATCGCGGAAGCCCAAGGGGTCGACGCTCTCGACATGCGCGTCGTGCTCGATGAGGCTNNGCGATCGCGCGTGGCCATGGCGAAGTGGTGGCCGCAGTTCGTGCACACATCCAGGTTCTTGTGAACATCTCCGGTAAGCAGCGCCGCCCGGCACGCGGGACACTTGGTGAAAACGCCCGCGGGAATACTGCGCTTCTCGAACGCGGGCTCGTCCTGTTTCTTGCTGCGCCTATACCAGACGATGGGAAGTTTTTCGGACACGACCCACAATTTCGACTGCGGGCAGCGATCTGTCAACCATGAGCGACTTCTGTTAGTACACTGTTCCCCGCCTTGGACACCAACTACTTCGAAGTCGTGGTGTGCGGCCCGGACCTGGCCGGGCTGATCGCGGCGGCCTTGCTCAGCCGCCGCGGGCAGCGCGTGCTCTTGTGCGGGCANNGTGATGCGCGAGCTTGGCCACGCGCAGGTGATTCGTCGGCGCGCACCCGCCTTGCAGCCCGGGCTGCAGATCATCTTCCCTCAGCACCGCATCGCCTTTGGCAGCGATCCCGAGGCCAATTCCGCCGAGCTGCGCCGCGAATTCCCCTCCGACTGCGCCGTGCTGGAGGAGACCCTGGCGCGCCTGCGCAACAGCAGCGCGGCGCTGGATCCTCTGCTGGGTTCCGACATCACGCTGCCCCCCGAGGGTTTCTGGGAAAGACGTGACGTGGGCCGCATCCAAAGCCAGCTTCCGCCTCTTGATGCCGACTGGCTGGCCGCGCTGCCGCCCTATCATCCTATGCGCGCCGGACTGGCCGCGCTGGCCGCCCTGACCAGCGGGTTCTCGCCGGGAGACATCACCGCCATGACTCAAGCGCGCGCCTTTGATGGAGCTCGGCGCGGGGTTTTCCGGCTGGGGGGAGGCGGCGGGGATCTGCGCGCTCTTTTCACTGACAAGCTCGAGAGTTTCTCGGGCGAGGTGCGCGAGCGACTGGTGCCCCATGAGCTGGTGTGGAAGCGAGGCAATGTCGCGGGCCTGCGCGCGCGCCCGCGCGGCGAGACCATCGGACTCGGCCGGCTTGTCTGGGCCGGCTCATCCGCCTTGCTGCTGGCCCTGTGCGGAGACGCGGCTCCGCGACGCCTGCGCGAGACCGCGGCGGCCATCCGCCCGGCCTGCTATCGATACACTCTGTGCCTGCTGCTTCGTCCCGAGGCCTTGCCCGAGGGCATGGGCGCGCGGGTCTTGTCGGTGCGCGATCCGGAAAAACCCATTCTGGAAGACAACGCCCTTCACATCACCGTGGGAGCCCCCCTGCCCCGCCAGCCCAACCGCATCCCGGTCTGGGTCGAATGCCTGGTTCCAGCCAGCGCCGCCGAAAGCCTGGGCTACCTGGCTGTGATCCGGGCCCGCGTGCGCGAGGAGCTGGCCCGCCTGCTGCCCTTCTATGACCGCCACCTGTGGGTGCTGGCTTCGCCCCACGATGGGCTGCCGCCCGAGCTGGGCGCCGAGGCGACGGGAGAGAAGCCGGCGGCGCTCGACCCGGTGCCACCCACGCCCATGGCGCCGGCGCTGAGTTGTGATCTGCCTCGCATGCTGGGCGTCGGGGCCGCACCGCTTGCCACAGGGATCAGCAACATCCACCTGGCGAGCGCCGAAAACCTTCCCGGACTCGGCCGCGAAGGTGACTTCGTTGCCGCCTGGGGTGCGGCCCGGCTGATCGCGCAGCCTGGTCACCGGCCAGGGGCGCAGCGACGTGAGATTCTCATCGAGGATTCATAGGCGTCTCCCTCGGGCTTGACCCCCGGTGGATACAAAAATCGGCTAGCAGCGCGGCGTTCTCCGATGACATCTCGGTGAAGCGCACGCCGGTGCGACGAAAGGGCCCGGAAGGCCGATCCGTGATCACCAGACCGCCGACGCTGATGCGTGCGCCGGCGCCGGGCAGGTCGAAGATGAGAGTCAGCGGCGTGTGCGGCAACACCGGCACGTCGCGCGGACGTCGCAACGTGATCCCAGAGGGCGCGATGTCCTCGGCTTGGCCAAGCTGGAGGCAAGAGCCGATCAGGTTGCGGACTGCGAACACGGCCCGGACGCGGCCGTCATGGCGACGATCCCGTTCGGCATGTCGACGCTCAAGCAGCATGGTCGGATGCTAAAGCGCCATTCGCAGCAGGCAAATAATCGTTCTCGCACTGCGGCGTCGACGCGCCCGCGGCACTGGCCTCGAATCCTTTTGCTTTTTTGCGACTCGTGTTAACAACAAACGTCCTATTTCGCGGCCTTACACAAGGGAGAGCACATGAAACGGTTGTCAGTTGTTGCCATCAGCCTATTTTCCTTGGTTGCTCTGAGCGGAGTGGCGCTGGCAGATGTTCCAGCCAAGCAGGAGGGCAGAATCTGGTTTGACCAGAATCTCACATTGGCGTTTGTGCCCCAGTGGAGCTTCACCATCATGCCCGGTTTCCGCACCGAGTTCGCGCGTTCGCGTGAAGACGTGGCGGGTGTCCAGTTCCTCGAGTTCTTCATCGGCCCCAACTTCACCTACAAGCTGGGCAACCTGACCCTCAAGGGATCGCTCTGGTATTACTACATGGGCTACCCGACGCGCGGCCGCCAGGCATTGCAGGCGTCAACAAACTACACGACTCTCGGCTGCAACAACGCCGCGCTCGGCACAGCCAGTGTTTGCACGCCAACCTACAACTTCTCGCACAATTTGGAGATCATTCCCGCGGCCGAGTACCGGGTGGGCCGCTGGTCATTCTATGACCGCATCATCTTCCACAACACCTTCTACGCCGACGCCTACAATACGGATATGCCGAATCTCAGCGTCGGCTCGCAGCGCGCGGGTTGGGGTACGGTACTGCGCGAAATGCTCCAGGCCCGCTACGCGCTCACCGACAGACTCGGCATCCTGCTCGCCGACGAAGTGTTCTTTGGCATCGCCGAGGACAGCGACACCAGCAAGATCGCCGGCGGCGGCGGTTACAAAGTGACCGGCTACTGGAAGGACGGGTTCCGCCAGAACCGCATCTACCTGGGAATTGACTACAAGGTCACGCCTGCCCTCACGGTCACGCCCATGTATATGTTGGAAATTGATGCCGACCGACTCAACTCGAGCGACGTGAGCGACGTGTCCCACAACCTCTTCATTATCGCCACCTACGTCGCCAAGATGTACGAGGACAAGAAGTAGGGAGTCGCTCCGAAGTATGCGCGACCATCCTGGGTGTCGGGGTGCCCAGTATGGTGGCGACCGGCCATTGCCTGACACAGTCGCGCCTCGAGGGGTGATTCCATGAAAACAGTTACCGTATCCACAGCAGTCTTGGCTGTTGTCTGGACAGCATCGGCGCATGCGCAATGGATTGAATCCACCCCCGGGCAGCAGGCACCGTCGCCATATGGCCAACCAGCCCCTGCGCCGGCGCCTTACTCCGCAAACCCGCCGCCGCCAGCGCAGGACTACCCTGCTGCCGCAACCACAACGCCGACTCCCTATGTGTACGAGCCGACGCCGGCCAGCGCGCAGGGAGACGCATCCGACCGAACAGCAACGGGCTTCCACGTGGCACTTGGCCTGGGTTTCGCGGGGGGCATGGCACGGCCGGGAATCGCCACCCAGTTCAAAATCGGGGTTCGGCTGTCGCCCTCGCTCAAACTGTACTACTACGCTCTCAATGACTGGTATCTTTCGGCGCCAACCGCGTACCGAGACAAGTACGTGCGGATTGCCGCGGTGAACGGCTTCGGCGCCGACTATTTCGTCGTGCCGAAACTGGGCGGTCGATTTGGCCTCGGATTGGCCGGCGACCTGCCAGAGGACTGGTCCAATTCCGTCGCGAAGCCCCGCTATCTTGGATACTCCTTCTTCATGGGCCTGACCTGGGAAATCCTCGACAGTCGCAGCCACCTCTCCATCGACCCCGTGATCAACGTCCTGCAGTTGTCCGAGAACTCGGTCTGGCGCTCCACCACCAGTTATCTCTTGACCCTGAATTGGGTCTACAACTGAGTTGTCCGGGTTCAGGCCTTTCGTTTATCGAGCACACGCGGGCCGGTTTCGACCGACTTGCGTTCCACCAGCTTCACATTGATTGTCAGGCCCAGCTCCGACGACAGCCGGTGCGCGATGGCGGCCAGCCGCTCGTGCTGTTTACGAAGCTCGTCAAAGGCGACCGATTCGCTGGGCGCGATGAGCACACTCACTTCATCCAGGGCGCCCGGTCGCTCCACCACCACCTGGTGCGGCGGCACCTGACCCTCGATCTCGCCGAGCAGCGCCGCGATCTGCGACGGCGAAACCTTGGTCCCGCGAATGATCAGCACGTCGTCACTGCGACCGGCGACGCGCGCCATGCGCATGGTCTTGCGGCCGCACGGGCACGGCTCGGCCAGCAGGCTGGTCAAGTCGCGGGTGCGGAAACGAATGACTGGGAAGGCTTCTTTGGTCAAGGTAGTGATGACCAGCTCGCCGGTCTCGCCGATTGGCAAGGGTTTCAGCGTCTGCGGATCGACCACCTCGACCAGGAAATGGTCCTCGTTGATGTGCAGCCCCTTGCGCTCCATGCACTCGCTGGCCACGCCTGGCCCTATCACCTCGGACACGCCGTAGTTGTCGGTGGCCACAATGTGCAGCTTGTCCTGAATTTCCTGTCGCATGGCTTCGGACCAGGGCTCGCCACCAAACAATCCGTACTTCAGTGACAGGACGCCCGGATTGATGCCTTGCTTGTGGATGGTGTCGCCGATCAGCAAGGCATAGCTGGGCGTGCACACCAACGCGGTGGTCTTGAAATCGCGCATGATCTTGATCTGGCGGGCGGTGTTGCCCGTGGATGTGGGAATGACTGAAGCCCCGATGCGCTCGGCGCCGTAGTGAATGCCGAAGCCGCCGGTCGACAGGTCGTAGCCATAGGCGATCTGCACTACGTCGTCCTTGCTGACCCCTCCGGCACACAGCACGCGCGCAACCAGATTCGACCAGGTCTTGATGTCGTTGCGCGTGTACCCTACCACTGTGGACATGCAGGCCGAGGCGTGGATGCGCACCACATCGCGCAGGGGCACGGCGAACAAGCCATAGGGATAGTTCTCCTGCAAGTCGGCCTTGCTGGTGAAGGGCAAGCGGGGCACATCGTCGAGGCTGCGAAACTCGTCCGGGTCGACTTGGCACGCGTCGAACTGTTTTCGGTAGAAGGGCACGTGCATGTAGACGCGCGCCAGGACCGCCTGGAGCTGTTCGAGCTGCAACTGGCGCAGCTCGTCCCTTTGCATGCATTCCTTTTCAGGCTCCCAGACCATGATTACCTCCTCATGCCATCGAGTTCGGTTTCCGAGTCCAAATCGCGCCCCAGATAGGCGCGCTGCACGTCTCGGTTGGCCAGCAGCTCCTCGGCGTTCTCTTCCAGCAGGATGCGCCCGTTCTCCAGCACGTAACCGCGGTTAGCGATGCGCAGAGCCGCCTTGGCGTTCTGCTCGACCAGCAGCACGGTGTGGCCCTCGCTCCCCAGGCGACGGATGATGGCAAATATGTCCTTTACCACCAGCGGCGCCAGCCCCATCGACGGTTCGTCCATCATGATCAACTGAGGCCGCGCCATCAGCGCACGCGCAATGGCCAGCATCTGCTGCTCGCCACCCGAGAGCGTGCCGGCCAATTGCGAGGCGCGCTCTTTCAGGCGGGGGAACAAGTCGAAAACCCGGCCGAGATCCTGTTGCACCTCATGCGCGCGACCGCGGCGGATCTGCACGTAGGCGCCGATCTGCAGGTTCTCGCTCACGGTCATGGGCGCAAACACCTGGCGGCCCTCGGGCACGAGAGCGCAGCCCAAGGCCGCGATGGCCTCGGGGGCGTGCCGGCCGATGTCCTGCCTATCGAACAGGATCTCGCCGGCCTGCGCGCGCACAAGGCCGGCAATGGTCTGCAGCAGGGTGGTCTTGCCCGCGCCGTTGGCACCGATGATGGTCACGATCTCGCCGGGCGAAACGTGGATCGACACCCGGTGCAAGACCCTGAGGTTGCCGTAGCCGGCTTCCAGGCTGCGGATCCTAAGCATCGTCAGCTCCCAGATAGACCCTGATCACCTCGGGGTGCTTCTGAATGGCCAGCGGCTTGTCGTCGGCGATCTTCTCACCGTAGCTCAGCACCAAGATTTCGTCCGAGATGTTCATCACCAGGGTCATGTCATGCTCGACCAGCAGCACAGTGACCCCGCTGTCGCGAATGCGCGCGATCAGCTTGGCCATCTCGCTGGTCTCGCGCATGTTGAGCCCGGCGGCTGGCTCGTCGAGCAAGAGCAGCTTCGGCTCGCAAGCCAGCGCCCGGCCCAGCTCGACAATGCGCTGTTGGCCGTAGGCCAAGCTGGTCGCCTCGGCGTCGGCCAATTCTTCCACCCCCAGAAAACGCATGGTCGCCAGCGCCTGTTCGCGAACCGCCCGTTGCTCACGCCGTGTCCAGGGCAGGCCGAGCATGCTGCTGAGAAACCCGGCCCGGCTGTGCACATGGCGCCCGACCGCGATGTTCTCCAGCGCACTCATCTTGGGAAACAGGCGAATGTGCTGAAACGTCCGCGCCATCCCCGCGGCCGCCAGCTGGTGCGGTTTGCAACCGTCCGTTTTCTGGCCGTTGAAAAACACCTGCCCTGAGTCGGGCGCCAGTTCGCCGAAGATCAGGTTGAACAGAGTTGTCTTGCCCGCGCCGTTGGGACCAATGAGTGCCTTGATGCTGCCGGCCGCGACCGTGAAACTGACGTTGCCCACGGCCTGCAAGCCGCCGAAGCGCTTGCACAGATCCTTGACCATGAGCAGGCTCATGGCGCCCGCCCCCACCGACGACGCAGCCCCGGCAAGCGCCGCACCAGTTCCACGCGCAGCAATCCGTCGGGCGCGAAGAGCATGATGGCCAAAAGAATCAGGCCGAAGACTGCATCGTCGTAGGATCCGAAGGAACCGCGCAAGGAAAGGAAGTTGAGCAGCACGCCCATGATCAGAGCGCCCCACAGGTTGGCCATACCGCCGACGGCGACGATGGCCACGTAGCGCACGGACTTCATGATGGAGGCCTCGGAAGGGCCGATGCCGCCGTTGTAGTGGGTGAGAAACACGCCCCCCAAAGCCGCCAGCGCGGCGCTCAGCACGAACATCTGCAGCTTGTAGCGGGCAGTGTCCACGCCCATGGCGTTGGCCGCATCCTCGGCGCCGTGAATCGCACGCAGGGCGCGGCCCACGCGCGAATGGATGAGATTGGTGAGCAACGCCATTGCCCCCAGCACCAGGCCCCAGGCCAGATAATAGTTCTGCGTGCGCAGGGCGGACCTTCCCGTCACGGCCAGGCCCGCGAACAGTGGGAAGGCGGGAATGTCCGAGATGCCGTCGGCCGCGCCCACCAAGCTGCTGCCCAGCACCACCTTGTATACGATGGTACCGAAGCCCAGAGTGGCCATGGCCAGGTAGTGGCCCTTCAGTTTCAAGACGGGTTTGCCCACCAGATAGGCAATGCCGACGGTCACCAGCAGCGCGATCACACAGGCTGCCCCCGGCCGCACCACCAGAAGATCGCCACCGTATAGATCCTTGCCCGCGACCAGGAGCCCCGTCGCCTGCAACAGGGCGACAAAAGTTTCGCTGCCTCGGGAATGCCAGTTGTACGTGGTGAGCAGGCCCGAGGTGTAGCCGCCGATGGCGAAGAATCCGGCGTGGCCCATCGAGATCTGGCCGGTGTAGCCCATCAACAGGGTGAGGCCCACGATGACCAGCGAGTAGTACCCGGCCATGGTGAGCTGGGTGAGGTACTGCGGCTTGCCCGCGGCTGCGGCCAGCACGTGCACCGCGATCACCGCCACGGCCATGACCAACAGAGGTAGGTTGCGCCGACGTGCCATCAGAATTCCTTGAGGCGTGCGGCCTCGGCATTGCCGAACAACCCGGACGGCCGCACGAAGAGAATGAGCAAGAGAATGCTGATGGCGATGACGTCTTTGTAGGCGGCAGGCATGACCCAGATGGAGAACGATTCCAGGGTTCCGAGCAGCAGGCCCGCGGCGATGGCGGCCATGCTGTTGCCCAGTCCGCCCAGGATGGCCACGGTGAATCCCTTGATAGCCAGGCTGGTACCGCTGTCGTACTGCACGTAGGTGATGGGCGAGATCACACAGCCGGCCAGGGCGCCGATGCCCGCGCTCAGCACGAATGACAGAGTGACCATGTTCTTGGCGCTGATTCCGCATAGCTGCGCGGCTTCGCGGTTGCAGGCGCAGGCGCGCATCTGCCGGCCCAGCAGGGTGCGCGCAAAGAAGAAGTTGAGCGCCGCGACCATCACGGCCGAAATGCCCAGCACCCACAACACCTGGGGCGAGATGTGGACATCGCCCACGGAAAACGAGGTCACGGCCGTGCCGGTGAAATACGGCAAGGCCCGCACGCCCTCGCCCCACAGCAACAGCGCCAGCTCGCGAATGGCGATGGACAGGCCGATGGTGATGATGATCAGGCGCAACACCGACGGCCGGCGCAGCCAGCGAATGAACACCATTTCAATCAGCGCCCCCGCCAGCATGGTGGCAATGACGGCGCCCGCGATGGCGACCGGGACCGGCACGAAGGCGTGCAAGGTCACCCCGATCATCCCGCCCAGCATGACGAACTCGCCCTGGGCGAAATTGATGATGCCCGTTGTGTTGTAAATGATGTTGAAGCCGATGGCGACGATCGCGTAGATCGTGCCGTAGGTGATACCGGCCACCAGGTACTGAAAGAGAAGAGCGGGACTCATGCGCCTGTGCCGGGCCGGCCTACTCTGGCCGTCGCTACTTCTTGGCGGCCGCGTCGCTGTACACGACGAACTTGCCGTTCTTCACCGTCTGCATTTCAAAGGCGTCCATGCCCAAGCCGCCGTGATCGCGCGCAGAGAAATTGAAGACCCCGGCCGTGCCCACCACGCCCTGTAGCCCTTCGAGCGCGGCACGGACTTTCTCCTTGTCGAGAGCGCCGGCCTTCTCCAGCGCCTTGCCCAAGAGCAACAGGGCATCGTGGGCGTGGCCGCCAAAAGTGCTGGCATCCTCCTTGTAGAGGGCCTCATAGCTCTGCTTGTACTTGAGCAGTACGGGCTTCTGCTTGTCGTTGGCCGGCAGGCTGTCGGCCACTAGCAAACGGCTGGCAGGAAAAATCACACCCTCGGCGGCAGGCCCGGCGGCCTTGGCATACTGGATGTTGCCAAATCCGTGGCTCTGGAAGATGGGCACAGAAAGGCCGACCTGGCGCGCGTTCTTGATCACGATGGCTTGCGCCGGCTCGATGGACCAGTTGATGAACGCCTGCACGTTGGCCGCCTTCAGCTTGGTCACCACTGCAGTCAAGTCGGTGGCTTCTTTCTCGTACACCTCGTTGGCCACGATCTGGATGCCGAAGCTGGGCGCCAACTTTTCCACTTGTTCTTTGCCGGCCTTGCCAAACCCGGTGTTGCTGGAAAGCAAACCGATCTTGGAAATGCCCATCTTCTTCATCTGCTCGAAGATGCGGCGGGCAGCGTGGCTGTCGCTGGGCGCCACCTTGAACACGTAGCTGGCCACCGGGTTCACGATGGCTTCGGCCGCGGCACAAGACAAGAGGATGGTCTTGCCCTCCTCGGCGATGGCCTTGATTTTCAGGGTTTCGCCGCTGGTGGAAGGACCGATGATGGCGAAAACCTTGTCTTCCTCGATGAGCTGCTTGGCAAACGAGATCGCCTTCTCCGGGCTGCTGCCCGAGTCTTTGATGATCAGCTCGATGGGGCTGCCGGCCAGCCCGCCCTTCTTGTTGGCCTCCTGAACCAGCATCTCCAGGGTCCGGGCTTCCGGGCCGCCCAGGTTGGCCGCCGGGCCGGTCTTGCTGAAGATGGCGCCGATCTTGATGGTGGTCCCCTTGGCCTGCGACGCGCCCGCGCCCAGGAGTGTCGTCAGGACAAAGGTGGCTGCGATTCCTGATGTCTTCATGCGCTTGGCTCCCTGCTGCTGTGTTGATGCTAGATGGAGTAGACGTCTTCGCCCCGCAGAATCTTGATTCCGGCCTGCTGCAGGCAAGCGATGCCCTTCTCCAAATCGTTGAAGCGGAAGATGATGGTCGCGTCGACGGCGGACTTGTGCACGAAGGCGTACATGTACTCGACGTTGACCTGGTTGGCCTTCATCGCGTTGAGGATCTCGGCCAGCCCGCCCGGCCGGTCGGGTACCTGAACGCCCACGACCTCGGTCTTGGCCACGGTGAAGCCTTCGGCCTTGAGCACCGCGCTGGCCTTTTCGGTGTCATGGACGATGAGGCGGAGGATGCCGAAATCGGCGGAATCGGCCAGCGACAGCGCGCGGATGTTCACNNGCCCCATCATGGCGGAAGATGCGCGCGAACGGAAGTCAGGAAGGAGAATGGCTGACCCGCTTGGGTAGGAACGACCTGCGGTCGCCCTCAGAGCACGCGAACTACAAGGTGCCACAGCGACGCTGACCATTATACCGTCGATCAGGAGCTCTCGTGGGCCCGGTCGAGACCTGAACCTCGCAGTCTCGGCGACATGCGAAACCTGGCGGCATCGAGAAGGTCAAGCAGGGGTGAGGAGCCGTTGAAACGACCCCCAGCGTACATGCGCAAGGGCCGCGCCCGTCATCGCAGGGCCGGCGAACACCCGCCGTCAGACGGCCCAGTTCTCGACGCTGAGTCCGGGTATCGTTCCGTCGAGCAAAGCGCGGTCGTTCGTCACCAACGTGGCGCCGGCCTCGATGGCCGTAGCGGCGATGTGCAGATCGGCGTCCTGCTTGATCACGCCCCGCCGCTCCAACTCCGCCTTCAGACGTCCGAAGATACGCACAGTTCCGTCCGTCAGGGGCAGGATCCCATCGAGCATGCCGAGCTGCTGCTCCACAGCCGTAAGATTCTCCGGTCGGCGCACCGACTTCTCGACGCCGTAGATCAGTTCGCCCACGACCACCAGGCTCGTGACCACATCTCCCTGCTCCCACGCCTCATCCAACCGCCCTACCACCGATGCCACACCGTTGCGGGCGTACCCCAGCATGTTCGTGTCGAGCAGCCAGATCACATTTCCTCGGGCGGCGCAGCCCTACCGCCCGCCTCGCGTCCTCCGCGCAGAATCCGGATAATCTCCTCTGTCGATTCTCCCTGCCATGGCCCAAGCGCTGCCATGCGTGTGCCAAGCCCAGGACCCGCCCGTCGCCGAGACGGCACAGCCCGCAACTCCACGTCCAAATCATCGACGTGAGCACGCACCGGATGGATGGGATCGCGCTTCAGCCTGGCCAGCGCTTCCTCCAGCGTTGTCGGAGTCTTTGTTTGAGGTGTTCCCATCGGACTACCTTCCGTGCTTCAAGCGTAGCACGGCGGCGCTGTCTCCTGTGCTCCTGGAGGTGCCGCGCCTCGGCATGAGATACGAGAGAGACGACATGTTCGCAGGAATCGGCCAGCGACAGCGCGCGGATGTTCACACCCGCGGCAGCCAGTATGCTGGCCACGTCGGCCAATCGGCCCAACTGGTTTTCCAGGAGGATGGTGATTTGCTCGACTTTCATTGGAGGCCAAGCCCCATCATGGAGGAAGATGCGCGCGAACGGAAGTCTAACCCTAGTCCAACCCTGGTAGGGGCGACCTGCGGTCGCCCCGAATTCTTGGTCAGCGGCTACCGTGCGCTCTTCGGCTCCAGAATGCCTTCGAGTTCATCACGCGGCGACATACTCGTTCAATGCTTCAGCCAGCACCTGGTTTCGAAACGAGGCATGCAGCTCGGCGGCAGTACGCAGGTCGACCTTGCGACCCAAAGTCGCAGACAACTCCCGCGCCATGCGTGCGATGGCCAAATAGCCAACACGTACACCGGGTCGGAATTCCACCAGCATGTCCACGTCACTGTCAGGCCGGAAGTCGTCGCGCAAGATCGAGCCGAACAGAGCCAGCCGAGCGATCCCGTTCTCACGGCAGAACCTCGCAACGCGATCGTGTGGAATGTCGACGGCGGTCTTCATTCCCCAAGCATATCCCTTCAGGCGGGCGCAGCAAGCCGCCAAGTCGCACCGAACGATCGACCACTGTTTGACGGAAATTGGCCCAAGGTCTACGCTGGACTTCTGCATTTTCTGCATTATTGACGTAGCGGGACTATGAAGAGCTGGTGCGCGTGACCCCACGGAAACTTGATCTGGCAGGCATGGGCACCCATCCGAGGTTCCAATCGCGGGAGAAGATCCGCCGTGCAGCCTGAGCCTCGCATGGACGCGCTCGTGGGCACCGTGCTCGAGGGCGCGTACCGCATCACGCGCCTTGTCGGCGAGGGCGGCATGGGCGCGGTGTACGAGGCCGTGCAGCTTCGCCTCAACAAACGCGTGGCTATCAAGTTGATGTCGCGCGACCTGGCTGCCAATCGCGAGGCCCTGGCGCGGTTCCATCGCGAGGCCGAGATCACATCGCACCTCGGGCACCCCCACCTGGTGACTGTCATCGATTTCGGCACTGCGGAATCCGGCGAGCCCTACCTGGTCATGGAGTATCTCGAAGGGGAAGATCTCGACCACCGCCTGCGTCGAGTGGGTCGCATGCCCATGGAGGCGGTTGTCCACGTGGTCAGGCAAGTCGCCTCGGCGTTGAATGCCGCCCACGATCAGGGCGTCGTTCACCGCGATCTCAAACCTGGGAACGTGTTTCTGGTGCAGATTCCCGGTGAGCCCGATTTCGTGAAAGTGCTCGACTTCGGCATTTCCAAGATGAAGGCGGCGCGCACGCAACTGACAAGCGCATCGGCGGTTATGGGTACGCCGAACTACATGTCGCCCGAACAGGCTACCGGCATGATCGATGACATCGATCACCACGCCGATCAGTGGGCGCTAGCCTGCATCGCGTGGGAGATGCTGCTAGGCCGATGCCCGTTTGTGGCTGACGAGACGGCTGCCCTCTTGTACCAGATTATTAATCTGGACCCGCATCCGCTCGCGCCACGGGTGCCGGGCCTGCCGCCGGCCGCGGAGACGGCGTTGCGGCAGGCGCTGCGCAAGAAGCCAGCGGAGCGGTTCTCGTCGATGCGAGAATTCTCGCGCGAGTTCGAAGCCGCCGCGTTTGGCAGGCCTGCCGACGCGACACCGACGCCGGTGATGGTGTCATCAATTGCGCCGCCAACAAACCCGACCATCGGATACAGCGCGCCGCAGGTTCTGGTGACACCTGTGAGGCAGCCCGCCGCGCGAACACCGAAGGATGCGCGTAAGGCCGACACGGATCGCGCGGCACCAGAGAATGGTGGCAGCGCAATTCATGCCATCGAGGCGCGCGCCAAGGAACTGGCGCGGTCAGCGATGGGACAGTTGAGTCGGATCAAGCCGGTCTATGCCATCGCTGCAGCAGCCGGGGCGCTCTTGTTGCTCGGGGCGTTCCTGTTGTTCCGTTCAAGCCCCGCTCCCAAACCGACGATCACCAGCACGGCCCAACCCGTGGTTACACCGCTGCCACAGCCGCCCGCACCTTCCGTAGGAACGCGGGAAGCCACGGAAGCCAAACCAGCCGGGGTCAAGCCTGCGTCCACCCGAGCGAAGCACCAGAAGTGGGTCGACCCTTTCACCGACGGGGAGTCCACCAGACCGACGAAGACCACCACGCCCACGTCCCCACGGCGCAAGGCCAAGAAGAAACTGTTTGAGGAGCTGTGACCATGCACGCAACCTGCCTAGTCCTGCTAGCGATCCTCGCGCAGACCTCGCCGCTGACTGCCGATCCACAGGCCAAGGTGCAGGCCCAGACACTGCTGGGCCAGGGCACCAAGCTCTACGGGCAGGGTGACGTCGCTGGTGCGCTGGAAAAGTTCAGCGCGGCCTACGCCGCCTACCCATCGCCGAAGCTGATGTTCAACATCGCCCAAGCCAATCGCGATCTCGGTCGCCCGGTTGAGGCTCTTGAGGCATTTGAGAAGTTCTTGGCGGGCGTCGCTGATGCGTCGTCAGAGACGGTCGCTGATGTGCGCAAGTCCGTGGCTGAGTTGCAGAGGAAGCTGGGGCGCATCCAGATCGACTGCGAGACCCCAGGCGCGGAGGTGAGCATCGACGGCAGGAGCGTGGGCCTGGCACCCCTGCCCGATCCGATCTGGGCCACGCCTGGCCACCATCAAGTCACGGCCAAGCATGCGAGTGCGGCACTAGCGATCGAGGATGTGGACGTGAGTGCAGGTTCAGTGAGCACTGTGACCGTGAGGCTGGCCCCGGTTGTGGTTCCCGTGGCCGCCCCGGCGCCCAAGGCTGCCCCGGACTTCGACCTGCAAGCAACGTTACCGTCCAGCGGCGCGAGAGAGGGTTGGTGGCTGGGCAGGAAATGGACCTGGGTGGCAGCCGGCTCGACGGTGTTGTTGGCGGCGGGCGCCGTCACCGCCGGAGTATTGATGCAGTCCAAATTCGACAGCCTGAGGAGTTCATGCGGCGCCGGGAACCTAGCCAGACCCGGTTGTACTCAGAGCGACATCGACTCAGTCAGTTCGCGCCAAACCATGGCCAACGTGTTCTGGGGACTGACCGCGGCAGCGGCCGTGACCACCGGCGTGCTGTTCTATTTCGAGGGTCGATCCGCGAGCGTTGCGCCGGTAGCGGGTGGGGCGACGGGCTTCCTTGCAACCGTGAGGTATTGACCATGAGACCGTTCTCACCCTCGTTTGCACGTTTCGACATTTCTGGCCTCTGTCTCGTCGCTGCGCTGGCTGCGGCGTGTTCCTTTGACGCCAGCCAACTGCGGGCGCTGCCTGACGGCGCCATCGAACCTCCGGCGGCGCCCGACGCTGGCGCGGCTGGCAGCGGCGACGACACCGCCAGCCCACCAGACGCTGCCATCGCGACAGGCGGCAACGACGGCTCCGCTGGACCGGGTGGGGATGGAGGCCTGGGCGTCGACGCGGGCGGCACGGCAGCCGATGGGACGGTGGATACTGGACGGACGGCCAGTTCCGGCGACGCTCCGGTTTCGCCAGATCTGGCAACCACTCGCGATCTCCCCAGCTTAGTTGAGACGACTCCACCGCCCGATGCCACGATGGAGGCGCCGCCCGCTCCCGACGCTCCGACAGTCCAAAGCCAATGCGGCAATGGCAAGATCGAGGTTAGCGAAGCGTGCGACGATGGCAACACCAGGAACGCTGATGGTTGCTCGTCGACGTGCACGATCGAGACTGGATATGCCTGCCCCTTGGTCAACGCCCCCTGCGTACCAGTTTGTGGCGACGGCATAGTGCTCGCGCCGATGGAACAATGCGATCCCGGCGTCAAGGCGACGAACATGGCGCAGGCATGCTCCGCTACCTGCACGTGGAATCCCGGCTGGGCCTGTACCGGCACTCCCCTGAGCTGTTTCCAGACGACGTGCGGCGATGGGAAGGTCGAGGGCTTCGAGGCCTGCGATGACGGCAACACCCTGGCAAACGACGGTTGCTCGCCAACCTGCCACTTTGAGCCGAACTGCAGCTCGGCCACGGGCACTTGCACCCCGAAGTGCGGGGACGGGTTGGTGGTCAACGAAGAGTGCGACGATGGAAACACCAACAACGGCGACGGCTGCTCGTCGATTTGCAAGGTGGAGCCTGGCTACCAATGCACTCAATCCCCTTCCAACGCTGATACCGTAATCGTGCCGGTCACTTACCGCGACTTCCTCCTGGGCGGCGATTTCTACGCGGCCACCGTCGTGGGTAGCAACAATGCCGTTACCGGCCTGGTTCAGGGCACGCTCGACAGCGAGGGCAAACCGGTCCTCTCGCCGACCGCGCCGGCTACCGGGCACATTGCGAGTGCGGCCAGCTTCAGCAACTGGTACCGGGACGTGCCGGGAACCAACACCACCTACGTGTCGAGCATCCTTCTCCACAACAACGGCAATGGCGGCTACGTGAATTGGTGGAAGGACAACCAACAGTGGGTGAACTACAGCAACGTTTCATCGTGCGCGAACGCGGACTGCAGCGGTGTCTGCAGCGGCCTCTACACCGGCGCCGCGAATCAGGTATGCTTCGCCACATGCACGCCCTTGGGCGTCGGCTACACGGGTCATTGCTGGGCCACGGCCACGAATGTTGACGGCAACCCACTCTTTTTCCCTCTCGACAACGTGCCGGGCATGATCACGCCGACCTCTGCCTATGCGCCCGGCGAGACCCCGCCTATGTATAGCGGCACTTGGACCTTTGAACCAGGGACGGCGGCGCCCCAGCACAACTTCAGCTTCACCAGCGAAGTACGCTACTGGTTCAGCTATTCGACGAGCAAGAAATACACGCTCGATTTCACCGGTGACGATGATGTCTGGGTCTTCGTCAACCGCAAGCTGGCAGTGGACCTGGGGGGCATTCATACCCCGGTCGAGGGACAGATCGTGCTCAACGCGACCGGTGGCGGGGATGTCACCATTACCCCGACTGGGGGCGCTGCCTGCAAGACCGAGGGCGTTCCCTCGACTTGTACGTCGACCAAGAGCAAGGTCGATCTGGGCATGACGAACAACGGAGTGTACGAGATTGCCGTGTTTCAAGCGGAACGGGCATGGAACGGCTCGACCTACAAACTAACTTTGAGCGGCTTCAACGATCTGCCGAGTGTCTGCGTGCCCATCTGCGGCGACGGTGTCGTGTCGCCCGGCGAACAATGCGACAACGGAGCCGCGAACAACCTTGGCGGCTACAATCAGTGTACCTCGGGCTGCCGCCTTGGCCCCCACTGTGGCGACGCAATCTTGCAGCCAGAGTACGGCGAAGAATGCGACCTAGGCACCGCCAACGGCCAGACGGGGCAAGCCTGCGATAGTTCCTGTCACCTTCCGCGCTGATGGCGGCAGAGGCCCTCTCAACAGGGCAAGTTCAATGCACCGGCACGAATCTCAATCGTTATCATGGCACCTATTTTGCCACGCTCGGGGGTACGTTGACACGGGCACGAGCGCGATGACGGCGCCAGCGTTGCGCAAAACGAGAGCCGCCCAGGAGTGCCCGCCTATCCCGCCGACGAAGCAATCAGTGCCCCCATTTTCACCCGCAGTTCCTCCAGCTCGGCCTGGGGATCCGAATCGTAGACGATGCCGCTGCCCACGCCGTAGACCCAATCCTGGGCTGACCGGGTCGCCGTGCGAATCAGCAGGCTGAAGACCGAACGCGCGCCTGTGAGCAGCCCAAGCGCACCACAGTAGGCGCCTCGCTCGTCGGGCTCCAACCTTCCAATCATGGACAGCGCGGCCCGCTTGGGCCCGCCAGTCACCGAGCCGCCCGGGTGCAACGCGGCCAGGACGTCGAGGGGCGTTTTCCCGTCGTCGAGAACCCCGACGATGTCGCTCACCGCCTGAAGCGCGTAGGGAAGCTTCAATATGCGGCGTTGGTTTGCAACGTGGATGGTTTTCTGACGACAGACCTGGGCCAGGTCGTTGCGCACCAAAGGCACGCGGCGAAGTACCGCGGCCTGGACCACGCCCACGATCCCCGCTCGCACCGGGTCCGTGGGCCCCGGACCGACCACCACGACGTCGGCCCCGTCGAGAAATCGCGAATCGCGGGCCACCTCGCGACCTGGGCGCAGCACGACGTCCTTGCGATCGACGGGCAGAGCATCCACCACGTTCAAGCTGAACGAATCGTCGTTCTCGACAAACAGCACGCGCACGCCGCCATGGGAGCGCAAACGCGACGGCAACGCAAGTGTGCCCGCCCAGCGTCCGGCCCAGACATATCCTGGCTTGAATGCGAGCTAGGCTCCAACTAGCCTGTCCGCATGAAATGCGTGTTTTTCTGCGTCGCTCTGGGACTGAGCCTTCTCATGCTGAGCCTTGCGCCTGCGCGGGCTCAGGACAGCACCATTCCCACCGATGGTCTCGAACTTTGGGTCAAGGCCGACGGTCCGATGACGGTGAGCAACGGCCAGATCACCCAGTGGACCGACCTGAGCGGCAAGGGCAACAACGCCATCCACGATGCTTTCGGCCAGACCACGCCAACCGTCGCCACCGCCAATGGCCAGCCGACGTTGCGCTTCAGCGGCGTGTATACCGGGTTTCACTTCACCCAGATCACCACGATTCGCACGGTTTTCGCTGTCTTGTCGAAGGTCTCGTCATCCTGTTTGCCCACCCTGCCCAACTACGGGACGTCGGCGAAATTCTGGATTGGCGGGAACGCCCTCCCAACCTTCTTCCACCCCGAGCACGGTTGCTGCATCTACAACAGCAACCTCAGCGAGGTTTCCCCGTATCTGGTCAACGGAAAGACCTATGTGAATGGGAAGTCGGTCGACGGAAGGGTGACCCAGTTTCCTCTCGACCAGCTGGGCTTACTGTCCATCGTGTCCACGGCCAACGTCTCGGCCGACACGATAGCCAGAGATCGCAGTTTCCAGGATCGCTCCTGGCAGGGAGACATTTCCGAACTGATCATCTACAGCAAGCCCTTGGACGATGCGACCAGAGTGACCATTGAGAACATCCTGACGAAGAAGTACTCAATCGGAGCGCCAGGCGATGGCGGCATCGGCGGTGCGGGAGGCGGTGGCGGGACCGGGGGCGTGGGCGGGAGCGCCGGTCGCACTGGCGGCGCCGGCGGGGTTGGTGGCACGAGCGGGGCCGCTGGTGGTAGTGGCGGGGCCGGAACCGGGGGCGCCGGTGCCGTGGCCGGGACCGGGGGCGAGGCCGGAACCGGGGCCGGGGCCGGGACCGGGGCCGGGACCGGGACCGGGGCCTCAGCGGTTGGCGGTTCCGGGGACGGGGGCGGCGGCGGGACCGGGGCCGGCGGCGGTGGCGGAAACGGTGTCGGTGGTGAGATCGGTGCCGGGACCGGCGCCTCGGGTGGCGAGGCTGCGGGCGGCACCAGTGCCGCGGCTGGAACCAGCGCGGGCACGGGAGGAGCGTTGGACAGGGGCGGAACAAGCGCCCCAGCCAGCACAGGCGGAAGCAACAGTACGGGGGGCGTCACCAGCGCCAGCAAGGCGACAAGCGGCGCTCCAGCGGACGCGGCAATCGGCGGCGCGCGGCCCGACGTGGGCGCCAGCCATGCGACCGCATCGAGCGGCTGTTCTTGCGGCATCGGCCGGAGCGGCGACGGCCGCCTCTCTGGTCTTCTCGTTCTCTTGACGGTGATGGTCCTCACGCCGCTGCTACGAGCGCGCCGTCGACAGGAGCTACGGCCGCGCGGCGTGGAGGGCCGCTCCATTCCCTGGTCCGGCACGTGCGACTGAGCAAGGCTTTACAGAGTCATCGAGGCCGGTCAATATCGTGTCCAGACCGCGTGGCCTGGGCTCCGCGCCGAGGGTAGGCGTATGTGGTCGCAGTTGTCACTTTGGCGAAAGCCTTCTTGAACCGCGATCTTTGAAAGTTACCTTCGATGTCCACAAGCAGGATCATTCGTCAAACTGTGCAGAACTGGGGCTGGGTTCTGACCGTCGTTTTCGGCTTCGCAGCCTGTTCCGGCCACGCCGGGGCGAGTGGCAAGATGGACGCCGCAGCGAAGAACGACAGCGCCACTGGCGGGCAGAGTGGACAGTCGGGTACTGGGGGAGTGATCCCATCCCTAGACGCTGCCGTAGGGGGCAAAGGCGGCGGAACTGGCGGTACGAGCGGTAGCGCCGGAAGTGGCGGCGGTGGTGATGGAGGCGGTGGTGGATCNNGGAGGCGGGAATGGAGGTGCGAATGGAGGCGCGAAAGTCGACGCCCTTGCACCGTCGGGCGACGCCAGAGCCGACCAAGATCCTTCGGTTGATGCCGCGGCAGCGGACAAGCCAGGAGTTGACATCGGAACGCCGGATGCGCGCAGTGCGGATGCAGTCATGACGATCAGTGACAGTGGCAGCACGGGCCCGATCGCACACCGAGCATTGATTTCAGGCAGTGGAAACATCTACATCATCGGGCCCACAGGAAAAGTGGAATGGACAGGCACAGGCGGGGGCATGGACTGCTGGTTCTTGTCGAGCGGCAACGTCCTGCATGCGTACGGGAACGGCGTCAGGGAAACCAAACCGGACTATGTTTCAGGGAACGGCGGGACGGTGATTTGGGATAGGCCCACAGTCGACGGAGAGACCCATTCCTGCCAGCCCTTGGACGGAGACACATTCCTAGTCGCCGAGAGCCACAATGGCGGCATCTCGTACATCGTGGAAATCGACCGAAGCAAGACCGAGCTGAAGAAGCTGCAAGTTCCGTTTCCTGCGACGGAAAGTGCGCACACCCAATTTCGCCAAGTCCGAAAACTACCCAGTGGAAACTATCTATATGCCGAACAACACGGGGATGGGGTGGAAATTGATCCGACGGGCAAAGAACTGCACCGATATGCAGGCGGCACATTCGAGGCGTTGCGCTTGCCGAACGGAAACACTCTGGTGACCGGCGGGTACTCGCGCCAGATTCTTGAATACGATCAGGACAACAAGGTGGCATGGCAAGTCACGCCCGACGATTTCAAGGCCCTGGGCATCACGCCAGATTTCATCGCTGGTGTGGTGCGACTGGACAATGGGGACATTGTGTTTGCCAACTGGAACGCGCCTCCAGCTGAGGGCGCTGTTTTCCAAATGACCAGGGAGAAGAAGATTGTTTGGTCTCTGAAGCAGCCCAAGAATTCCACGGACAACAGCTTGACCACGGCGTGCAGGATTCTGGATGGCATTGCCTTCCCGCCAGTAACCACTCCGTAGGGATAGGCCACAAGACCATGGAGACGAGCATGGACACGCGAAAGTTTCCCAGGGCTCTGACGGCACGGCTTGCGATCTTGATTGCTTCGGGGTTGTTGATCATGGGCTGCTCCCCGGACTCGGGGACGCAAGCCCAGTCACCCTCGGACGCCAGTAACAGTTCGGGGGGCGCCAGCGGCGGAGGAGCGGTCGGAGGGGACGGACGGGCGACCGGCGGGGCTGGCGCGGGCGGTGCGGGCCAGGCTG
>PMBY01000126.1 GCA_003153875.1 Myxococcales bacterium
CCGGCCACACTGCCCAGGGTGACCAGCACCACGTCCGCGCCGTCGCAGCGATAGGACACCACTGCGCCGCCGTAGCTGCGGCCAAAACGACGCCCAAACTCCTGGTCCACCTCGCTCGCAACCCGCTCGGCGCGCAGGATGGCCCGGTGTTGTTGCACCTTGAACTCGGTATAGTGGGCAGGCCCAGCGGTGAAGCCCATGCTCGTGGGCGCCTCAAGACTCATTTTGCTGGGCGTGCGAAACGGCGGCAGGAAGGCATCCACGTCTGCCTGTGCGGGAACATCCACCGGCTCGTAGGTGTGGGTCAGCACAAAGCCGTCGAGATTCAGCATCACTGGTGTCAGCACCTCGGCGTGCTCGGCAATGGCAAAGCCCTGGATGGTCATGTCCAGCGCCTCCTGGGCATCCTCGATGTAGATCTGGATCCAGCCGCTCGACAGCACCGCCAGCGAATCCTGTTGATCGCCATAGATATTCCAGGGCAGGGCCAGCGCCCGGTTGGCGTTCATCATTACGATGGGAAAGCGCCCGCCGCTGGCGTACTGCAGACACTCCGCCATGTAGAGCAAGCCCTGGGACGAAGTTGCGGTGAAGGTGCGCGCCCCGAGGGCGCTGGCACCCATGCAGGCAGAAAGCGCCGAGTGTTCTGATTCCACGTGCAAGAACTCAGTATCCAGCTTGCCTTCAGCCACCCATTCGGACAGGCGTTCAATGACCACGGTCTGCGGCGTGATGGGATAGGCGGCGATGACATGGGGCCGGGCCAGCCGCGCGCCCCAGGCCACGGCTTCGTTGCCCGACATGAAGAGAGGCTGGGGTTGCCGTGCGGTTGCTTCAACGGACATCTTTGATCTCCTCGGGAATCATCAAAATGGCCTGCGCCTTGCACTCGTGCGCGCAGATCCCACAGCCCTTGCAGAAGTCGTAGTCGATCCGCACTGCCGCCCCCGCGCGCAACACGGCGCCGTCCGGGCAGGCCAGGTAGCAACGCAGGCACCCGGTGCAGCGCTCGACGCTGAGCACAGGCCGATCGCTGCGCCAGGAGGCGTTGGTCTCCACCAGATGGCCCGCCGTGAAACACGGGCCAATGGGATAGTCGTCCGGCGAGCGGGGCCGCACATAGGGCCTGACAAATGGGCTAGCCACCCAGTTGTTCCTTCATCAGGTCGTGACACCGCCGCAAGACCTCCCCATTCTTTTCGGCCAGCGCCGGCCGCATCTCGGACTGGACAGCGCGCAGACCAGCCTCCAGAGACACAATGCCCGAGGCTGCCAGCAATGCCCCAATCATGCCGGTGTTGACAATGGCCCGGCCCAGCACCGCGCGCGCGACCGCACCCGCATCCACTGTCAGTACGCGCACACCGAGGCTTGCCCACTCCACTGGGGGACGAGCGGAGTTGACCAGCAGCGCGCCTCCCTGACGGATGCCGTCCGCCGCATGAGGCCCCATCAAAGTCTCGTCGAGCACCACCGCAAAGTCGCAGGATCGCAGGGCACTGCGATCCACGATTCGTCGGCCATCAATGCGTGTGAAGGCCAGGATCGGCGCACCCCTTCTCTCGGGACCAAAGGACGGGAATGCCAGTGCGAACTTTCTGTCGCACAAGGCAGCGGCGCCCAGCAGACGGGCAGCCGTGAATGCTCCTTGCCCACCACGGCCGTGCCAGCGCACTTCGATCACCTAAATATTCTCTCCGCGAGACGATGTTGCTTCGTTGCCGCGCAGATCCAGCAGGCGCTTGGCCTTGTGGGTAGCGCGGGGCAGGGCGCCCGCGGCCAGCACCTTCACTTGGCGCGGCCGCACGCCCAGTCGGCTCGCAATCTGTTTCTTCACCTCGTCGGCCACGTCATCATCCGCACCCTGGAAATCCCCACTGCGCTCCACCTCGACGTCGAATCGGGTCAGGTGGCTCTCGGTGTAGACCACCACCCGGTACTCGCCGGTCAACCCTGGCACGTTGCGGGCCACGTATTCGATGTCGCTGGGGAATACGTTCACGCCCGAAACGATGAACATGTCGTCGCGCCGGCCCAGCACTTTGAAACGCACATGGGTGCGGCCGCATGAGCAGCCGTCAGGATAGCGCTGAACGATGTCGCCAGTGCGAAAGCGGATCATGGGTCGCGCGCGCTTGCGCAGGGTCGTCAGGACCATCTCGCCTGGCGTCTCGCCCTGCAGCGGCTCGCCGCTCGCGGGGTCGATCACTTCGATCAGAATGTGGTCCTCGGCCAGGTGCAAGCCATCGCGCACCGGACACATCCCCGCGCATGCCCCGAAGATGTCGGAGATGCCGTAGAAATCGTAAAGCTGGGCGTTCCACANNCGCCGGATCCCCAGATCGCGCGCAGGATCGATGCCCTGTTGCTTGGCGGTCTCACCCAGGTACCAGGCATACGACGGCGTGGTCCAGGTGGTGGTGGGCTGAAAGTTCTTCATGATGAAGAGCAGCCGCTCCGAGGGGATCGAACCCGCCCAAATGCACAGCGCGCCCAGCTTCTGCGCGCCGATGACGTCAGGACCACCGACAAAGAGCGTGAAATTCAGCGCGTGCACGTAGCGATCGTGCGGCCGCATGCCGGTGCCCCAGAACAGACGCGCTTGTACGTCCTGGAACTCCTCGAAATCCTCCTTGGTGAACGGACTGAGCGTGGGCACGCCCGTGGACCCGCTGGACGCGGCCACGAAAACCACCTCCTCTTCGGCCACGGCGGTCAGATCGCCCAAAAACGGTCGCGCCACCTGACGGTCGCGCTCGATAGTTTTGTCGATGAAGGGGAAGCGCTGCAGATCCTCCAAGCGTCGCAAATTTGACGGCTTGACTCCGGCCGCGCTGAACGCCTGCCGGTAGAACGGCGACTCGGCCCAAGCCATTTCCAAATGTTTGCGCAGGTGCTCGGTCTGATACTCGATGAGTCGCGGACGCGGCAAAGTCTCGATCGTCTCGTCCCAGTAGCGTTTCTCGGACATTTACAACTCCTTGTTGTCGAAGAGGCGCTTGTAATAGAAATTACTGGTGTAAAGCGCAGCCGCCGGGTTGTGCCCCAGCACGCGATCCTTGGTAATGAGCGTCGTGACCGGCGCCTGCGAGTGCCGAGTGAACAAGGCATCGTGACCCACGCACAGTCCGACAATGACGTTCAATTGGGTCTTCTGTGCGTTAAGCAGCCGGGCTTGCAAGATGGGATTGCAGATGGCCTCGTGGCTGCCGCGCAGGATCTTCAATTCGTCGGGGATACCGATGGCGGTCTTGTCCACTGACCCGACCTTGCACAGAACGCTGTGCCACGCCAAGCCCTTGGCTTCCAGCACGCGGGTGAACACGCGCGCCTCCTCGACCAGGCCGATGCAGGTCGCGATGCCGATGCGCCGGGCGTCGATCCTCCGCGCAAAGGCCACGATTTCCTCGACGCGAGTCAGCTTGCCATAATAACGGCCCTCGATTTCCGCTGCCGCGCGCGCGATCTTGCCGTCGCTCTCGTCCCCTGCGTATAGCGCCGTTGTGCTTTCGATCTCGGATGCCTCGGTTGCGTCGGTCAAGCAGAAGTTCGGCGCCTTCTTGTCGCGGCGGTAACAGTTGAGCGCAAAGCAGTCAGTGCAGGTGTGCGCCCGCTTCGCTGCGACAGTATTTCGTGCGGGCTTCTTCTTTTCGGCTTTGGTCATGTTCAGGCGTCTCCAAATGCCATTTGCTCCACGAACCGCCGAGCAAAGGCCGCATCGTTGGCCAGTTCGATGCTGCGCACACGCGCGGCCACGGCCTGCAGTTCGCGACGTGTGCCGGCGTTGTTGAGCAAGGTGACCGCACCGGTCTTGCAGGTGTTGCCCACGGCTTCCACCTTGGCAGCCAGCGGCGCTGGCAAAAGGCCGCTTCCTGCCAGGCTGTCCGGTCGCAAGTGATAGCCGAACGAGCCCGCAACCAGCACGCGCTCAACATCCTGTCTGCGCACTTTCGCCCCTGCCAGCAGCGCGTCCAGTCCAGCCCGAATCGCGGCCTTGGCCAGCTGCACCTGACGAACATCTTTCTGGGTCAGGATCACGTCGCCCGCCAATCGCAACACGCAGCGGCCCGTGCTCTCGTCCCATTTTCCCACCGGCGGTGCTACTGTGGTTTCAAAGCGACCGTTCTTGCCGATGGCGCCATTTTTCACTAAGCAGCTCACCAGATCGACGAGTCCGCTGCCGCAGATTCCGATGGCCGGAACATCGCCGATGGTGTGCAACATCCAACCGCCGTCATCCGCAATTACTGCATCGACGGCCCCGGGCGCCGCGCGCATGCCGCAGGCGATGTTCACGCCTTCGAAAGCGGGACCTGCGGCCGTGGACGTGGCCCATAACTCGCCGGCATGGGCGAGCACCATTTCGCCATTGGTGCCGATGTCGAGCAACAAGACCGTCTGCTGCGATCGATGCAGATCGGCAGCCAATATCCCTGCCGTGATGTCTGCACCCACGAAGCCCGACACGACGGGCGGCAGATAGACCAGCCCATGCGCTGCGATGCCCAGTCCCAGTTCCGCTGCGCGAAGGTGGCTGGCCCCAGTCAGCGACGGCCGATAGGGCGAGCGCCCCAGCGGCGCTGGGTCCACCGCAGCGGCGATGTGCAACATGCACGTGTTGCCGCCCAGCACAGCCTCGTGGATGTGGCCGGCGTCGACGCCAGCCCGCTGGCAAACCTGCCTGATGAGTATATTGAGGCCATCGACCAGTGCCTGCTGCATCGTCGCCAGGCCGTCTGGCTCAGCCGCAAAGTGGATCCGCGACAGGACATCGTGCCCGTACGCCGTCTGCGGATTCAGTGCCGAAGCCACGGCCAGTTCATCGCCCGATCCCAGATCGACCAGCGCAACCACTAGCGTGGTGGTTCCAATGTCCACGGCGATCCCAAGATTGGCCACCCTGTTCGGCAGCGAAGCGATCAGTTCCTGACCTGCCCACACCGTGCACCCGTCGGACGCATGCACCACAGCGATGTGCGGCGCCAGCGTCCGCGCCGTGGCCAATCCGTGGTCCACAATGGCCAGGTTCTTGTCGCCGCGATCGGGAATGGTCGCCGCAATATCGGCACGCACGCGCGCATCACAGGCCAGAACCAGGGCGCCCTTGCCGTTGCCGCCGCCCACCTCCACGCCGGCTTCCAGCGCGGTCAACGCCTCAGGGTCAAGCCGCACCAGGCATTTGCCGCAGATACCAGCGCCGTCGCAGGGCGCTTCCAGTGGAGCGCGGGCCTTGCGGGCCGCCGCCAGAAGCGTGCTGCCCGGCTCCACTTCCGCGATGAACGGCCCGGGGAGGAAGCGAACTTCGACGCTGGCACTCACGACGGCCTGTCTTTCACGGCACGGGTCATGGCCGTGATGCTGGCCAAGGTCGTTGACGTGGACAGCCCGCAGGCAGGCGCGATGATGTCCACCCCGTCGCGCACCAGCTCCACCGCCCGCTCGGCGATCTTGTCGGGCGCTCCCCATTGGAGAAGGTAAGTGCTCAGGTTGCCCATGGTGACCAGCGCGGGCGCGTCGGCCTTCAGTCCCTTCAGGCTGACCATGGCGTCCACACTGATGGCGTCGCTGGCCAGTCCCGGCAGTAGGCGCGTGCCATTGCCCAGTTTTCCGCAGATGTGTACGATCACCGGCGTGGCCAGGGCGTGAATCGCGCCGATGAGATCGTTGAGGTACCGGACGGCGTATTCCTGGAAGAGCTGCGGGCCCAGAATCTCGACTGTGGCTGTCGGATCGCCGACCGCAATGACGGTGGCGCCGGCCGCAACCAGCGCGCCCGCGTATTCGGCCAAAACAGCCGTGATTTGGCCCAGTACGCGGTGGGCATCCGCGCGCCGAGTCCGTAGTTCCTTGAGAAATGTGAACGGATCCACGATCGACGCCGCCACGCTCACCGGGCCAGTCAGGGTTGCCACCACGGGAAAGTCGGGACGTTTTCGGCTCAGCCGCTCCACCGCCTCGGCCACCACCATTGCGCGTCCTCCGCATGCTGCGTTTGCAGCAATCTCCACCTTGGTCAGCGACGTGAATGCCTCGGACTGAATCTTGGGTTCACAGGCCAGCGTGCCGTGATCGATGCGGCTGCCGAATAGTTCGGCTTCGACGGTCATGCAAAAGGGGACGCCAATGTTCTCGAAGCCGGTGTGCTCGCTCACCGCCTCGGCCAGTGCGGCCATCTTGGCGCCCGAAAAGTGGGCCTCGGGCAGCGTGAGTCCGGTCTTCTGCATCACTTCCACAATGGCCGCATTCATCATTCCGCCCGTGCAGATCACCGGCGGCCGATCCACCAGCTTCTTGCCCAGAACGCCCAGCAGACGCTCGCGAGGCGCCAATGGACTCATGCGCTGGCCCCGGGCACATGTGGCGGCCAGCCGATCTCGTCCACAGCGCGTACCATGGCGTCGATATTGGCGAACGGGGTTTCCGTGGGCAGGCTGCAACCTGTGGCCACAACCAGACCGCGTGGACTGTCGCCCCCTTCGCGCACGCAGGTGCGCACCGCCTGGCGCACGCCAGCGGGATCGCTTTCAAACAGCACGGCAACGGGTGGCACGTTGCCCATCAACCGGACTCGTTTTCCAACTGCGGCTTTCGCCTCGCTCAAGCTGGCCTCGTTGTCGATGGACAGACAGTCCGCGCCGGTGTCAGCCATCAGCGCCCAAACCGGTCGTGTCTTGCCACAGATATGGAGAGTGACCGACTTCCCTCGACCGCGAATGTGCGTCACCAACCGTTCCAGGTAGGGCAATCCGAACTCGCGGAACTGTCGCGGGCTGACCACCGTCGACGACAGCATCGGGTCGGTGATGCTCGGCGAGGCGCCCGCATCCATAATGGCGTCCGCCCAGCGCAACGCTGTCTCCAGAGAAATCTCGCACAGGTGCCGTACCACTGCGGGCTCGCGCAAGGCCAGCCGCGCCAACCTCTCGGCCCCCACCAGAAACGAGGCATTGGTGAAAGGGCCAGTCACCGCAACCGTGACCACGGCCTCACCACCCAGGTCGTCTACCACGCGGGCCGCTGCCTCGCGGTGCGCGGGCAGACAGCCATCTCTGTCTGGATCCGCCGGTATCAGACGATCCACGTCGTGTGCGCTGGCGATGGCAGGTTCGTGCAGATACGCCGTCTCGTCTTCCGGCACGCGCACCTTGGCGCCCATGGCCTCCGCTTGCACGTACAGATCCGTGAACACGCGAACCACGTCGTAGCCGAAACGGCGATACGCCGCCGCGTGGGCACGCGCCAGCAATTCACCGGATCGACGAATCTCCGCCGTGCGCACACCGATCACCCTCGCGGCCGTGTTGCCCACAATGGGCACGCAGGGCAGCCGATCCAGTCGACCACCCGCAGCCAGGGCCGCGAAACGCTCGACTGGCGTCACAGCACTCTCGACTCCGCTGGCGCCTGGCGCAGGCGCGTGGCCACCGCCACCGCACCCGAGGCATTGGCCGCGTAGCCGTCCGCACCGATGCGATTGGCAAATTGCTGCGAGACCGGGCCACCACCCACCATCACCTTGATGCGCGAACGCGCCTGCTTTTCGTCGAGCAACCGAATCACCTCGGACATGGCGCCCATGGTGGTGGTCATCAGAGTGGACAGACCGATGATGTCCGCGCCTACGGACTCGGCCCGTTCCACGAAGGTTGCAGGGGGCACATCCCGGCCCAGGTCCACCACCTGGAAACCGGCGGTTTCCAGCATAATCTTCACCAGGTTCTTGCCGATGTCGTGCGTGTCGCCTTCCACCACGCCGATGACCACGATGCCCTTCTTGCGCTCCGCTGCCCCGCTTGGCAGATGCGGTTGCAACACGCGCAGACCCGCATACATCGCATCCGAGCAAATGAGCAGTTCAGGAATGAAGTACTCCTCGCGCTCGAACAGGTCGCCTGCCCGGCGCATGCCGTCCACCAGACCCGCCTCGATGCCACGTCCGGGCTCGATCTTTTGCGCCAGCAGTTCCTGCGAGAGTCGAACCGTTTCAACCTCGTCCATGGCCAGCACGGCATCGGACAACCGACTCAGCAGCGAAATTTCTTCCTTTGACATGCAAGCTACCTTTGCCAGAAGAGCGCGCGGCGCTTGACCCGGTCGAGCGTGCGCATGCAAACAAAGGTCACCGCGCCGGTGAACAGGATGCCAGCCACCATGCGCGGATAGTCGGCGAAGTCGGCGTAGAACTGCACGAAGCGGCCCAGGCCCGCGTTGGCGCCGAACAGCTCGGCCACCGTGAGCATGATGAAGGACATGGCCAGGCCGACTGACATCCCGGAAAAGATGTGAGTCAGCGCCGATGGGAATACCACCCGGCGCAGATACTCGGCCTTTCTCAGGCCCAGCACGCGCGCGTTGTCGCGCAGCCGCTGCGGCACCGACGCGGCCCCGGCCGTGGCGTTGACGAAGATGGGCCAGAATGCGCCAATGAACACCACTGCAATCGCGGCGCTGCGAAACCCAGGCAAGAGCGCAATGGCGTAGGGCACGTACACGGTGGGTGGCACCGGCGCCACCACGCGCGTGAACGGCACTGTCAATCGCTCCAGCCATCGCGTGGTTCCTGCCAGAATGCCCAGCACTACGCCCGCCACCACGGCCGCTGCATAGCCCGGGATCAAGATTATGAACGACGAAAACGTCCCCTTGCCCAGCTCGGGCAAGGAAGCCCACAAGGCCTGGGCCGTGAGCAACGGCGACGGAAATAGGAATCTGTTGCGCGCCGGCACCACCCAGGCGACGAGCTGCCACAGGAGCAGCAGGCCGACCAGCAAACACCAGCCTTCCTTGCCCGACAGCCGCGCGGTCAGCCGACGCGTCGTCTGCGTCGGTCGCGCGGCAGACGACGGCAGATCCGCGAAAGCCAACGAGGCCACGCCACTGGACCTGACTTGGCTCATATATCCCCCATAGGCGCCAAGCGGGTCAACCGCGTGTCTGGATGGCCATTCGTGATTCGCGGACACAAGTCTTCGAATCGAATCACCCCTCTCCCTTCGGGAGAGGCGCGTGGAGGTGAGGGTGAGGCTTCCACTGAGCCGGACGCTGAAGGCGCCAAGGTGCTGCGATTGCGGCACGATTCGACGTGCAGTGCAGTACCCTCACCCCGGCCCTCTCCCAGAGGGAGAGGGTGGTCTACCTGCGGCCGCTTAATGCCTATGCTCATATCCCCTCGGCTTCCGCCATCGTGTCTGCGGCCGACAGCCGCTGCAACATGTCGCCCTGCAAATACTCGGTGACTGCCTTGCGCAACTCTTGAAACTCCTGCCGCAGGTAGGTTTGCCGTCGGGGACGCGGCCTGGGAATCGGGACATCCAGGTCCGCGATGATTCGCCCTGGGCATGCGCCCAGCACCACGACCCGGTCGGCCAGCAGGATGGCTTCGTCCACGTCGTGGGTGACGAACACGATGGTGCGGGCAGGCCTGCTGGAATTCCACACCTCCAGCAAGAGATCCTGCAGGCGCGTTCGGTTGACCGGATCAAGCGCGCCAAAGGGCTCGTCCATCAACAGCACTGGCGCGCCCATGGCCAGGGCCCGAGCAATCGCCCCGCGCTGGCACATTCCACCTGACAGCTCCTGCGGGTACTTCCCGTGCGCGTCGGCCAGCCCGACCAATTCCAGGTACTCCTCAGCCAGCTCGCGCCTCTGCTTGCGGTCTAGCAGTGGGTGCGCCTTGCCAATGGCCAGGACCACATTTTCGGTCAGGGTCATCCAGGGAAACAGCGAGTAGTCCTGAAACACCACGCCTCGGTCGATCCCCGGGCCGGCCACCGGCATTCCACGGTGCCGGATATGTCCGCGTTGCGGGATCTCCAGCCCGGCCAGCAGGCGCAGTACCGTGCTCTTGCCTGACCCGCTCGGCCCCAGCAGCGAAACGAATTCTCCCTCGCCAAGCCCAAGCGACAGATCTGCGAGCACGGCGCCCGCGCCGTAGCCGAACGATACCGAGTCGAGTTCCAGTGCCGGCTGGGGCGCCGAGTTCATCAGTTCCTCGACGTGTAGACGGAATGCAGCGTCTTCCAGTACGCCTCCTGTGGCGCCTCCTTCTCCAGACTTTCCAGTGCTGCCAGGTACGCTTTGCCGTCGACGAACGGCGTGATGTCCGCGCTCGATTCGACGAAGTTGCTGGCCTTCATGACCTTCCAGAATTCCTGGATGGCGACCAAATTGGGGTCGGACGACTGGTCCAGATACGGCGAATAGAACGCCCTTCTGGC
>PMBY01000538.1 GCA_003153875.1 Myxococcales bacterium
CCTTCCAGGGCGCGCAGCCTTCGCCGCGCTTCACGTTCAAGCAGGGCGCGGAGCCCCATCTCGATAACGTCGGTTTTCGTCCGCGCGTGCGTCTCGTCCAGTGCGGAACGCATCAGATCTTCGTCAAGGTCAACCGTGGTTCTCATGCATACCCATTATGCATAACTATATGCATTCGTCAAGTCGAGGCGCAATGTCCGAGGGCACGTCGCGCGTAGGAACCGGTGCGCCCCGTGCGCATGAGGAACGCCTCTCATGCGGCTGCACGCGTTCCTCATTGTGGCAAAACACCACAAAATCACCCCACCTGTGCTAGGCACGCCCGATGGAGTCACGGACTGGTACGGTCAGGGTGTCCAGATTGCCAAGCCCGTGCCAGTATGACTCCATGTGGTCGCCACGTTGTAGAAAGCAGTAAGGCCACCAGAGAGGTTCATGCAGCCGACAAGGTCGCCCGCGTCGCAGGCCTGATTGTAGAGAGCGACGGCGCCTGCTTTGTCCTTCGGCCGGCCCCTACCCTGCGTGTACATCACACCAAGGCTGATGCAGCCAGCGAAGTCGCCCGCGTCGCAGGCTTGCTTGTAGAACACCACAGCCTGCGCCTCGTCCTTCGCCACACCCTTGCCGCTCGCNNGGCCCTCGCGTGGTCCTTCGCGACGCCAATTCCGACCTGATATGTCCTGCCAAGGTTAGAGCAATCTCCCATGTTGCCGCCATCGCACGCTTGCTTGAAGAGGCCGAAAGCGCGAGACGCTTCCTTCTTGCTTACTGCCCCCCAGACGAAGCTATCGCAGCCGCCCGTCCAACCGCCAACGCATGCTTGTTTGAAGAGGGCTAGAGAGCGTGCACGATCCTTGATCACCCCTTTGCCGTTCGCGTACATACCGCCGAGGGCGGAGCAGCCGTTCATGTCGCCGCCGTCGCATGCTTGTTTGTACAGCGTGGCGGCATGCTTCCAATCCTTCGCCACTCCTCTGCCGTAGTCGTACCTTACGCCAAGGATGGTGCAGCCACCCATGTCTCCACCGTCGCAGGCCTGTTTGTACAATGCGACAGCACGCGCCTCCCCTTTCGCCGCCGCCTTGCCGCTCTCGTATAGCCATCCAAGGTTCTTGCAAGCGAGCATCTCACCACCATCGCAGGCCTTCGTGTAGAGGGCGAGCGCACGAGACGCGTCCTTCGTCACGCCCTCGCTGTCAGCGTACATTCCACCGAGTTCGTTGCAGCCAAGCATGTTGCCGCTGTCGCAGGCCTTCGTGTAGAGGGCGAGCGCGCGAGACGCATCCTTCGTCGCACCCTTGCCAGTCAGGACCGCCTTGCCGAGGTTGACGCAGCCGAGTAGATCTCCACCGTCGCATGCCGTTGTGGAGAGGTCTGCAGCCTTCTTCTCGTCCGTGGGAACGCCCTTTCCACTCTGATAGGCGATACCGAGGGCCAAACAGGCACGCGCAACCTTGGCGTTGCACGCAGTCTGGAGCATAGGAATCGCCTTCTTGAAGTCATTCCCCGTGTCGCCCAGACCATCGAACCAGGCAATTGCGAGACCAGTGCAGCCGAGTTGGCTACCCTGTCCGCAAGTCTCGATGAAGACCTTCTGAACTCCTGCTTTGTCCTTCTTGTCTGAACTACCTCTACCATCCCATAGAACAAACGCGGCACGGGCTCTCTCCTCAGCCACAGCGACAGCACCCTTCTTCTGTTCGATGTTGGCAAGTTTCGCCGTCGCCGCCTTCCCAAGCTTGCTCTTGGGATCGGCCTTGACTGCGTTCGCGCACGCAGCTAGGGCTCCTGGAATATCACCCGCCCTGTCGGCCTGGACGCACCTGTCGTAATCGGGCCTAGCCTTGTCGGTGCAGGCAGAGGCCAGAACGAGCACGCCGATGACCATCGAGCACACAAAGCATCGCAGCACGAGAGCCTCCCTAGGAAATTGGGGAGTAGCTAACCCGGAATGACGGGGGTTGTCAACGTGACTAATTGGTGGTGGGCAAGCGCGAAGATCTGGCCACGAACTTCGATCTTGTCGTACAGGTCACACAACTTGGTCGAAGCGGCCTGGAGACCGGGGTGCCACCTCGGCGTAGTGGAGCGTTCCACAAGATCGCTTCCAGACAACCCCGCTGGACCGTTGCCATTGTCATGGTAGCATACTCATATGAGCATCCGGCTTCAGGTCCTAGTTCCAGAGGCGCTCGATTCGCGCATGCGGAAGGCTGCGCAGCGCAGTCGAGTGTCGAAAGGCGAATGGGTGCGGCGCGCAGTTGAGCGCGCACTCGACAATCCCACCGCACCGATTGACCCGGTGGCCCGGCTTGCCACCCTCGGGGCTCCCACCGCTGACATCGATCAGATGTTGGCAGAGATCGAGGCTGGCCGCTCGTGAAGGTGTTCATCGATTCAAATGTCCCGATGTACGTGGCCGGTCGCGACCATCCATCCCGCGAGGCAGCTCGACGGTTTCTGGATCGCGTTCAGCGCGGCGAGGTCGAGGCATGTACCAGCACGGAGGTTTTGCGAGAAATCCTGTATCGCTACTG